>JACQPH010000089.1 GCA_016207645.1 Elusimicrobiota bacterium | reverse complement strand
TTCCAGAAGGAGATGAAGCTGAGCATGGCCGTGCTCAGGACGAAGACCTGCTTGAATCTGGGATTAGGGACCATATTTAAATTATATATATTTTATGACCGGACAACGGAAAGCCGCCGCTGACTGGCGGCGGCCGGGGAAAGCGGAAATAAGTTCACTCTTTTATCAGGGCTATCGCGGCGGCCGGGTCTTTGAGCGCGGCCAGCTTTTCGATAAGCTCCGGCTGGAAGGTCTGGCTGAGCAGTGAAAGCATGTTCAGGTGGCGCTGGAAAAAAGCCGGCTTATGAGGGGAAAGAAGCAGAAGAGCGGCCTTCACCGTCAGCCCTGTTACCGGGTCCACAAAGCCCCCGGGCAGGATGCCCAGCACGGCGTGGAAGCTGTCCAGTTCCGGGAACTTGGCGTGGGGGATGTAAAAGCCGCTTTCCAGCACCGGGTTGAGCTTTTCGACCTCCGCCACCCGGTCGAAAAGGGCCTTGCGGGACACCAGGCCGCCGACCTGGGGGAGGATCTTCTCGGTAAGCTGGCGCACGGCTTCCTCTTTGGAAGGCTTTCCTTCCAGAAAGAGCACATTTTCGGGGGTTATAAGGGCTGCGAGGCTTACGCCGTCTGACTGTCTTATCATAAGGACTGGCACTGTGCTTATATGATATCATTAAAAAATTCCCGACGTCAAGGAACGAAGACGCTATGAAGAAAGCGAAAAAAAAGGGTCCCGCGGCGGCCGCCATAGGCGTGGACAGGGGCGGCACCTGGACCAGGGTGGCCGCTTTTGACGCCCGCCTGCGTCCTCTCAGGTCCGCCCGTTTCCCTACCTCCCCGCTGCGGACACTCCCGGGTAAACTGGTAACGCTGCTCTCGCGCTGGCCGGGCGGAGCCGCGGCCCCCCTGGCCATAGCGACCCGCGGGGCTTTCAGCCGCCCCTGGAAAAAGCCCTTCCTTTTTAAAGCGCTTTCCGATAAACTCAACCTGGTCGAGGTCATTTCCGACGCCGAAGCCGCTCATTTCGCGGCCTTCCGCGGGAAAGAGGGGCTGCTGCTGATAGCCGGCACCGGCTCCGTGGTCCTGGGCGGCAGACCCGGCGCTTTCAGGAAGACCGGCGGCTTCAACCCGCCGTCCGGGGACCCCGGCTCGGGGCGCTGGCTGGGCCGGCAATACCTGAAGCTGCGCGGCCGGCTGAAGGAAGCCGGGAAAATGGGCCACGGCCGCTCGGCCGCCTACGCCGGGAAACTGCTGCTGCTGGCGCTGGGCGGGCACGGGCCGGCTTCGGAACTCGCGGCCAGGGCCCAGGAGGAGCTGGCCGGCCTGCTGAAGGACGCGGCCGGGAAAGGCGGCGGTACGGTCAAAGTGGCGCTGGCGGGCGGCCTAATAACAAATTTCCATTTCAGGAGCGGCTTCATAAAAGCGGCGCGGCGGGCCCTGAAAGGCCGCCGGGTGGTTTTCGTGGAAGCCCTTATACCGGCGGAGGAGGCGGCGGCGCGCATCGCGCTGAGCGAACGATGAAAGAACTTGAGATACTGGAGAAGGCCTTACTGGCCGGCGGCGCGGTGCTGGCCGCGAAATTCGGCAAGGTCACCTACAGGCTGAAGGGCAGGGCCAACCTCCTGACCGAGGCCGACCTGGCGGCGCAGGAAAAGGTGATAGGAATAATACGCAAGGCCTTCCCGGCGGACGGCTTCATGGCCGAGGAAAGCCCGCTGGAGGAAACGCCTAACCGCCGCCTGTGGGTGATAGATCCGCTCGACGGCACCACCAACTACGCGCACGGCTTCCCGGCGGCCGCGGTCTCCATAGCTTTCGCCGAGAAAGGGGAGATAAAAGCGGGCGGGGTCTACGACCCTTTCAGGCGGGAGCTCTTCCTGGCGCAAAAAAGCCGGGGGGCTTTTCTGAACGGCAGGCGCCTGGCGGTCTCGAAAACCCCGTCCATCTCCAAAGCGCTGCTGGCGACAGGCTTCGCCTACGACCGCGCCGAAAAAGCGGAGTTCTACTGCGGCTTCTTCGCCGAGTTCATGAAACTTTCCCACGACGTGCGGCGCATGGGCGCGGCTTCGCTGGACCTGGCCTGGCTGGCCGCCGGCCGCACCGACGGCTACTGGGAATTCGGCCTGAAGCCCTGGGACGTGGCCGCCGGGAAGCTGATAGTCGAGGAAGCCGGCGGCCGCGTCACGGACCTCTCCGGCAAGCCGTGGAAGCTCGACGCCTCGATGGGCTCGCAGACCCTGGCCGCCAACGGCCGCCTGCACGCCCCGATGCTGCGCGTGATAAGGCGGCGGCTCGGAGAAAAATAAATATTATCTGGAAAGGCCGGCGGCCAGCCGGCGCGACGCTTCGCGGAACAGGTAATCCTCGGCGGCGGCCGCGGTCTCGGAACGCAGAATTACGGACGAAGCGACGTCCACCAGCCGCGCGGTGATCTGGTAGCCGTCCTTATCCCTGCTGACGGAGCCGAAGAGCGCCAGCTGCGCGCCGGAGGCCCGGCCCAGCTCCGCCGAGGACTTCTCGGCCGTGAAACCCGAATACTGCAGCCTGTTCTCCTCGAGTATGAAATCCAGCCTGGAGCGCTCCACCAGGCTGAACTTCCCGGTCCTGCCCAGCTCGGCCTCCACCAGGTTCCGCACCACCGCCGCCTCGGTCTCGGTCACGCCGGCCTCTCCGTAGAAAGCGGCTACCGCGAGGAGCGGTCCCGGGCGGAGCCCCGGCGCGGCCGCCGCCGGGGGCGGCGCGCCGCCCCAGGCATAACCCGCCGTCATGCGGTGCGCGGCGCCCAGCTCGCCGTAAGGTGAGAAAGCGTAGTCTATCGCGGCGCCGCCGAATTTCAGGCCGAAGCCGCCGGCGAAGGCGCCCATGAAGCCATGGTCGTCGTAATTCTTGAAGTTCATGCCGGAACGCAGGAAAAACCCGGACCGCGGCGAATAAGGCAGGAACCATTCACCGGCGAAAGCCAAGTAGGGCGAGTGGTCGCTGGGCAGCCTGCCCTCTATAAGGATATTGAAGTCGGGGGAATACTTCCACTTGATCCCGCCGCCGGCCTCGAAAGGCAGGGGAGCGCTTTCGGAACCCAGCTTTATGGGCGGCCCGAAATTGCGGAAGGCTAGGGCCAGTTCGGTGCGCGAGGGGGGGGCCTCCCTGAAAACCAGCCCGGCGTCCAGCGCCACCGAGGCGCCGGAAGCCGAGTCAAGCCGCGACCTGATGTATTTCAGGTTGAAGCCGAGATCCCACCAGCCGGACCGGCGGGCCCAGCCGGCCCCAACGGCGGCGTCATAAGCCGTTATCCCGGCGCCGGAGCCGCCGCCGGCCCCGTCCAGCTTTTCCAGGCCGGCCGAGAGATCGTTATAGATCAGCCCGGCGGAAAAAACTCCCTCCCGCAGCGGCCTGGCGACGACCAGCCCCGTGCGGGCCGAGCCCTCCGGCAGGGACTCGTAGGAGACCGCGGCAGAGCGGCCGGCCGCGGCGGTACCGGCGGGATTGAGGAAAAAGGAATCGGCCGCGCCCAGCACCAGGCCCGACCCGGCCAGCGCCGAGAAGCGGGCGGAAGGCGGGACCTTCAGGAACTGCGCCCCGGCGAGGCCCCGCGCGTCGTCGGTAAAGGCGTTCTTCGGAAAAATGCCGGAATGCGCCCGGCCAGCGCCGAGAGTGAAGGCGAGCAAGAGAAAAAAGAAGCTTTTCATTGTTATTACGTAACTGCTCAGGTAGTGGAGGGTTGGCCGGGGTTTTGTTTCGCGAACCCCGAACCCCCGTATAGCGACCTGAATAGTTACGTTATTACTTCTTAAGGTCCGTAAGGAGGTATTCTAACCGGGCTTTGATCTTGCCCTTGTCGAGGGAGTCCATGTCCTGCACGATATCTTCCAGGAATTTGACGGTAAAATCGTTGTTGATATGGCCTTTCGAGAGGGCGGCCTCTATCCCCTTCATCCGCTCGTCCAGGTCGGCGATGCCGGAGTAAATGCCGTGCACGAAGTTCTCGGCGGGACTCGGCTCCCTCGGGCCGGCTTCGGGCTCCGGCTCGGGCTCCGGCTGGGCTTCCGGCTCGGCCTGGACTTCGGGCTCGGGCTGGACTTCGGGCTCGGCCTGCGTCTCAGGCTGCGCCTCCTGAAGTTCCGGCTGCCCGGCGGCGAACAAAGGGGTGGCGGCCTGTTCCGCTTCGGCCTCCGGGGTTTCGGCCGCGGCCTCGCCGCCTTCCTCGAAATCGCCGGCGTTCTTCAGCTCCAGGTACCTGCGTATGGAGTAGACCATCGAGAAAAGCGCGGCGGCGAAAACCGCCGCCCAGACGTAGAACTGCGGGTCCATCCAGGCCGAGTAAAGGTTGAATTTAGCGGGCATAGAGGTTCTCCGGAGCTACAGTTTGATTTCCTGCCCCTCTCTGACGGCGAAACATTTCAGGCGCGAGCCCGCCCTGCGGATGCGGCGCGAGCATTCGGCCAGTATCCTGTCCAGTTCGGAATCGTAGCGGTCCTGGTTATGGTGGAAAAGGCCCAGCGCGCGCACCTCGGCCTTCAAAGCCAGGTCCAGGGTCTGCTCCCAGGTGGAATGTCCCCAGGTCCTGCGCCGCTCGTACTCCGCCGGAGTATAGTCCGCGTCGTGCACCAGCAGATCGGAGCCGCGGGCGAAGGCCGCGTAATCCCCGAACTCCTTCCCGCCCGGATGGATGAAGCCGAGCTCGTTATCCGTGAGGAAGGCGAAGCTCCTGCCGCCTTCGGTGAACTTGTAACCCAGCGCGTTGTTCGGATGGCTGAGCTCTATGGGCAGCACGTGCAGGCCCTCTATCTCGCAGCCGGCTACGCACATGGTGGCGAACTCGAAGCGGGCCGAGATCTCCTCGAACTTCACCGGGAAGCCGGGGGGCTGCATGGTCTTGGCGATGATCTCGCGCACGGGATCGGAGGAGAAAGAGCAGCCCATTATCTTGATATGGGTCTTATTGCTGTAGATGGGGGCGAAAAAGGGGAAGCCCAGCACGTGGTCCCAGTGCGAGTGGGTGAAAAGCATGGTGAATTCGTGATGGGCCTTTTTCAGCAGTTCCTTCCCCAGCAGCCGGATGCCGGAACCGGCGTCGATGATGATCAGGCCGTTCTTCCTGGAACGGACCTCGACGCAGGTGGTGCTGCCGCCGTATTTAAGGTACTTCTTCCCGGACACCGGGATGGAGCCCCGCGCGCCCCAGAATTTAATTTTCATACCGTATTATATTAGCAAATAATTTATATACACGGCCGCGAAGTTACTAAAGTTACAGCTCCCGGTCCCGGCCCTTTGGCGGCGTTCCTGTTTATCTTCCCCGAATAGTATTGTAAACTATGAAAACAAAATGGAAAAATACGCGAAATACGCGGCCGCTTTCATCTTCCTGCTTTTCGCCGCCGCTCTTTCACCCTGGGGCCGCGATTTCCCGCTGAACGACGACTGGGCTTACGCCCTGGCCGCGCGCGCGCTTGCCGCCACGGGCCGCTTCACCCTCTCCGACTGGGGCGCGTCCACGCAGCTCCCGCATCTCCTGACCGGCGCCCTCTTCATAAAGGTTTTCGGTTTCAGCTTCTCCGTCCTGCGCGCCGCCAACCTGCTCGTCGCCGCCGCCGCGCTGTTCGTGTTCGCGAAGCTGCTGGACGAATTCGATATAGGCCCTTTTGAAAGAACGGCCGCCGCGCTCGCGCTCGCCTTCAACCCGCTTTACCTGGTGCTGGCGAACTCCTTCATGACGGACATCCACTATCTTTTCTGGATGCTCCTGGCCGTCTTTTTTTTCGTCAGGCGGTTCAAAGAGCCGGGGGACCGGAAAGCCCTTTTCCTCGCGGCGGCCTGCTCGGCCGCCGCTTACCTGACCAGGCAGCTGGCCGTGGCCCTGCCGCTGGCTTTCACCCTGGCGCTGTTCTTTGATCGCCGCCGGCTGCCGCGGTTAAAGACGAAAGGGAGGGAAAAAACCCCGCCTTCGCCGCCGCGGCGGCCCTTATGGCATGACCTGGCCGCGGTCTGGACGCCGTTCGCCGCCGCCGCGGGCGGGTATTATTTCTGGTTCAGCCGGGTGCACGGCCCCACCTGGGTGTCGGAGAACTACGTAACCGGCTCCACCCTGGCCCACCTCTCCAAACCCTGGCTTTTCCTCGGCGATTCCGCGTACCGGGTCCTGGCGGGCATGCTGGAAACCGGCCTGCTGCTGCTGCCGCTGGCCGCCGGTTTCCTGTTCAGCGCGCGGCAGTTCTCCTCGAAGAACGGCCTGCAGCGCCGGGTGACCGCGGCCGGCCCCTGGCTGGCGCTGGCCGCGCTGGCCGTCTTCGCTTTCAGCTACGGCCCGCTGCCTTACCTGGAGAACACCCTCTCGCGCTCGGGCCTGGGGACGCTTACGCTCGGCGGGGCGGCGCTGAAGCCTTCGGGGTTCTTCGCGAGCCGGGCTTTCTGGCTGGCCGCCACCGCGGCAGCCGCGGTATCGGCGGTACTCCTGCTCTGCGCCGCCAGCCTGGCGCTGCGCGCGGGGGGGGCCGCGCTGCGCTTCGTCTTCGCGGCCGCGCTCCTGCACCTGGGCGTTTCGCTGGCCGGCGCGAAATTCTTCGACCGCTACCTGCTCACCCTGCTCCCCTGGTTCGCCCTGGCCGCCGCTTTCGCGGCCAAGGGCGTGCGCTTCTCGAAGCCGGCCGCCGCCCTGACCCTGGCACTTTTCGCCGCCGCCTCCTGGGCCGGCATGAAGGATTACCTGGCCTGGAACGGGGCTAAATGGGAACTGGCGGGCAGGCCCCGGGCCGGCATAGCCCCGGGCGAAATAATGAACGGTTTCGACTACAATGCCTGGTACAATTACGAGAAGAACATGGCCTACCTGAAGGCCATGAAGCCGCTCCGCATGATAGGCGAATGGGAATGGCAGCAGCTGACCGACTATAAGGCCATCGTTTCCTATACCCCCGACCCGCGGTTCAAGCTGCTGGACAAGGCCGAGTACGCCACCCCTCTTTCCTCCCGGAAAGGCGTCCTGTACCTGATGTCGATAAAATAGATATCGATCGGCCGCTTCCAACCTTCCGCGTTTGCTTGCCCGGTCCCTTTTTTAATAAAATATACGTATGATATCCTTAAACGGACCTTTCTGACCCGTTTACCCCATATATTTTCTATCCGCAGTACCCCTTTGCCGGGGCGTTGGAACGACATAGCCGGATAAAGAGGCGAACAGATATATGAATAATGAAAAAATAGCTATAGTCGGCCTTGGAATAATAGCGCCTAAAGCCCTGAACAAGGACGCCTTCTGGCAGAACGTGCTGGAAGGCCGCAACTGCATAGGGGAAGTCCCGGCGGACCGCTGGGACTGGAAGCTCTATTATTCGGAGGACCACAAAGCCCCGGACAAGACCTATTCAAAGATAGGCGGCTTCATAGAGGGCTTCAGGTTCGACTCCATCAGGTATAAGATACCGCCCCAGACCGCTATCCAGATCTCCCGCCTGCAGCAGATGACCATAGAAGCCGTGCGCATGGCCCTGGAGGATTCCGGCTACGACAAGAAGCCCTTCGACAATACCCGGGCCGCGGCCGTGATAGGCAACGCCATGGGCGCGATGCGCAAGGAACTTACCGACATGCGCGTCTACAAGTTCTACAACGAGGACGTACTGAAGAAGACCGCCGCCTTCGCCTCCCTGCCGCGGGACAAGCAGGACGCGCTGCTAAGCGAGTACGAGGCGGGCCTGGACAAGGACATCCTGAAGATCACCGAGGACACCATGCCGGGAGAGCTGTCCAATGTGACCGCCGGCCGCATCGCCAATATCTTCAACTTCAACGGCCCCAACATGACTATGGACGCCGCCTGCGCCTCTTCCATGGCGGCGCTGGACTACGCGGTGCTCGGCCTGCGCTCCGGCAAGTTCGACCTGGCGGTGGCGGGCGGCGCCGACGAGATGATGAGCGCCCCCGCCTTCGTGAAGTTCTGCAAGATCGGCGCGCTGTCGGCCGACGGCTCCTACACCTTCGACGAGCGGGCCAACGGCTTCGTGATGGCCGAGGCCGTGGCGGTCTACCTGCTCAAGCGCCTGTCCGACGCCCAGCGGGACGGCGACAAGATCTACGCGCTGGTCAACTCGGTCGGCGCCTCCTCCGACGGCAAAGGCAAGGGCATCACCGCCCCCAACCCGAAGGGCCAGAGGATAGCCATAGAGAACGCCTTCTCCGAGGTGGACTATTCTCCCGCGGACGTGGACTTCGTGGAAGCCCACGGCACCGCCACCAAAGTGGGCGACGCCACCGAGGTAGGCGTGCTGAAGGAGATGTTCGGCCCTTATATGGCCGGCAAGAAGCTGGGCCTCACCGCCGTTAAATCGCAGATCGGCCACGCCAAGGCCGCCGCCGGCGCCGTCTCCATAGCCAAGACCGCCCTCGCGCTCTACAACAAGACCCTGCCGCCTTCAATCAACTGCGTGAAACTCAACCCCGGCATAGACACGAACGCCTTCCAGGTCATCACGAAGGCCGGGCCCTGGGACAAGGACGGCATACGCCGCGCCAATGTCTCCTCTTTCGGCTTCGGCGGCACCAACTTCCACGTACTGATGGAAGAATATACCGGCCCGGACCACCAGAGATATACCAAGGCCGGCGCCGCGGCCGGAGCCGCCGCCCCTTACGTCGAAGCACCCGAGAACCCCAGGGCGCCCTTCGCCAACCTCCAGGGCGAGGCCGTGACCTTCACCGGCGCCGCCCCGGCGGCAGTCATAAAGAACGCGCAGGCCGAGTCGGCCGCCGTCTTCGCCAACTGGCCCGAGGCCTATCCGCTGGCCGCCTACGCCCAGCCGTCCATGGCGAAGCCCAAGGGAGCCTTCGGCGTGTCCATCGTAGCGAAATCCCCCCGGGACCTGCGGGAGAAGGTAGAACTGCTGGCGAAAACCGCCAGGGCCGAGACCTGGACCGAACCGCCGCTCAATTTCAAGCTGAAGGGCATCTATACTTTCAGGACCGGGACCAACCAGGCCAAGGTGGGCCTGCTGTTCCCCGGCCAGGGCTCGCAGTACGTGGACATGATGAGGGACCTGGCCGCCAAGTACCAGGTGGTGCAGGAGACCTTCGACGAGGCCGACGTCATCCTGGAAAAGATGATCGGCATCAGGCTGACCGAGGCCATCTGGAGCAAGCCCGGCGAGGGCAAGGAAGAGCTGGCGAAGCGCGAGGCCGCGATAAAGCAGACCCAGCTCACCCAGCCTTCGATGATGACGGCGGACATAGCGATGTACCGCCTGTTCCGCGAATTCGGCATAAAGCCGGACATGGCCATCGGCCATTCCCTCGGCGAGTACGCGGCCGCCACCGCGGCCGGCATCTTCACCTTCGAGAACGGCCTGCGCGCCGTCACCAGCCGCGCCAAGGAGATGGCCAACGTCAAGGTGGCCGACCCCGGCAAGATGGCCTCCATAGCCTGGGGCTGCGACAAAGTGGAAGTCGAGCTGAAGAAGATAAACGGCTACGTGATCTGCGCCAACAAGAACTGCCCGCTGCAGACCGTCATCGCCGGCGAGGCGAAGGCCGTGGAGCAGGCCTTACAGAGGTTCAAGGACCTGGGCGTGGAAGCCGGGGAGATACCCGTCTCGCACGCTTTCCATTCCGAGATAGTCGCGCCGGCCATGGGGCCTTACCGCAACTTCCTGCAGAACATCCCGATAAAGGCCGCCGACCTGAAGATCCTGTCCAACGTCACGGCGGACTTCTTCCCGACGGATACGCAGGGCATCTACGACATGCTGATCAAGCAGATGACCAGCCCGGTGGAGTTCATTAAACAGCTCGAGCGGATGTACGCCGAGGGCGTGCGCACCTTCATAGAGTGCGGCCCGAAGCGCGTGCTGAGCGCTTTCGCCGCGTCCACGCTGAAGGACAAGGCGGACGTCACCATCCTGGCCTCGAACCACCCCAAGCGCGGCGGCATCACGGAGTTCAACGACCTGCTGGCCAATATGACGGCGCTCGGCATCCCCGTGAAATGGGAGGGGAAAGCCCCCCGGGCCGGCGGTAAATTCTTCAACCCTTACTACCAGAACTGGGCCCTGCAGCGGGCCGAAGGAGCAATAATGAACAGAGCAGAACAGGTTTCCGAACCCTCGTCCCTTCCCCTGGACGAAGCTATGCTAGTGCCGTCTAATATGAGCTATGCTCCTCAGACGGCCAAGGCTTCTTTCGCCGAGCGCTACGGCTTCAATTTCAACCAGCTGGCGATCTCCGGCATAGCCGGCGGCACCCCGGGGACCTGGGACAAGCTGTTCCGCGAGCATAACCTCGACGAGATCCTGGCCGGCAAGAACATGATAGAGCCGATCCCGATGGAGTGGCGCGGGAAGATCATGGAGAAGAACATCATCCGCGTGATGAAGTCGCCCACCGGCAACCATACCATCGAAAAGATAGACTCCGTGGACCAGTCGATCAAGCTCTCCGCCCGCGCCGGCCAATTGGACATCGAGGCCGAGTTCGGCCTGCCGCATACCGTGGCCAAGGCCCTCGACACTACCTTCAAGATGTCCATCGGCGCCGGGGTGCTGGCGCTGAAGGACGCCGGCCTGCCGCTGATCCACCAGTACAAGAAGACCTCCACCGGCAGCTACCTGCCCGAGAAATGGGCCCTGCCCGAGCCGCTGGCCTCGGAGACCGGCGTGATCTTCGCCTCGGCCTTCCCGGTGACGGAATCGATGATCAAGGAGATCACCCATTACTTCAATTATAAATACGCCGGCCGCACCGCCGAGCAGCTCTGGGAGGTCTACCACCAGATCGTGGACAAGCTGCCCACCGAGGCCGATAAGGCCGCGCTGCGCGCCTGGCTGCAGAAGAACTTCGCCGATTACCAGCCCGGCGCCGGCAAGGACCCTTACACTTTCAGCCAGAACTTCCTGCTGAAGGTGATACCGATAGCCGACAGCCAGTTCGCCCAGTGGGTCGGGGCCAAGGGCCCGACCATCCACCTGAGCGCCGCCTGCGCCTCCACCACCCAGGCCGTGCATACCGCGGAGACCTGGATCCGCGCCGGCAAGTGCAAGCGCGTCGTGATCATAGGCGCCGACGACATCACCAGCGAGATCGTGCAGGAATGGACCCTGCCGGGCTTCCTCGCCTCCGGCACGGCCACCACCTCGGCCAACGTCTCCGAAGCGGCCCTGCCCTTCGACCGCCGCCGCCACGGCCTGATAGTGGGCTCCGCCGCCGTAGCGCTGGTGATAGAGGACGAGACCCTCGCGCTCGAGCGCGGCATGAAGCCGCTCGCGCGCCTGCTGCTCTCCGAATGCGCGAACTCCGCCTTCCACGCCACCCGGCTGGACACGGAGCATGTCGCTTCCGTCATGGAGAAATTCGTACAGAAAGTCGAGCGCATCTACGGCCTGAATAAAGAGGACATAGCGCCGTACACCATGTTCATGTCGCACGAGACCTATACCCCGGCCCGCGGCGGCAGCGCCTCGGCGGAAGTGAAGGCGCTCAAGCGGGCCTTCGGCGCCAGCGCCGACAAGGTGATAGTCAGCAATGTCAAAGGCTTCACCGGCCATTCCATGGGCGCGGGCCTCGAGGACGTCATCGCCGTGCGGGCGCTGAACACCGGCATCATCCCGCCCATCGCCAACTACAAGGAAGCCGACCCCGAGCTGGCCGGCATCAACCTTTCGAAAGGCGGGAAATACGACCTGAAATATGTGATGCGCTTCGCCGCGGGCTTCGGCTCGCATATGGCCATGTCCTTCACCGAGCGCGTCTGGAAGGAGGGGGAGAACCGCTACGACCAGGCCCGCTACAACGCCTGGCTGAAGGAGATCTCCGGCGACCCCGCCGCCGAGCTCGAAGTGGTCCTGAACACGCTCAGGATAAAGGACAAGAAGACAGCCGGGACCAGGACGCCGCCCCCGGCCAGGGAGCCCGTAGGAGTGGCCGCCGCGCCCGCGCCGGACCCGGCGCCCGTCGCCGCCGCCCAGGCGCGCGCCGCGGCCCCGGCCCCGGCGGCTCAGCCGGCCCGCCCCGCGGCCCAGCCTTCTTCGGCGCCGGACGCGGAGACTGTCACCGCCGAGATACTGCGGATGATAACCGACAAGACCGGCTACCCCAAGGACATGCTGGAGCTCGACCTCGACATGGAGGCCGACCTCGGCATCGACACGGTCAAGCAGGCCGAGCTCTTCGCCGCCCTGCGCGAGCATTACAATATCCCGCGCAGAGATAATGTTTCCCTGAAGGACTACCCGACGATAAGGCACTGCATCAAGTTCGTCCTGGAGGAAAAAGGCGCGGCCGCCGCCAGGCCCGCTGCCCCGCAGGCCGCGCCGCAGCCGGCCCCCGCCGCGCAGACCACCCACGCTCCCGCGCCGGTACAGGCGCCCGTCCCGGCGGCGCCGCCGTCCGGCCTCGGCGCCGACGCCGTGCAGGCCGAGATCCTGGACATGATAGCCAATAAGACCGGCTACCCCAAGGACATGCTGGAGCTCGACCTCGACATGGAGGCCGACCTCGGCATCGACACCGTCAAGCAGGCCGAGCTCTTCGCCGCCCTGCGCGAGCATTATAATATCGCGCGCAGGGATAACGTCTCCCTGAAGGACTACCCGACCATACGCCACTGCATCAAGTTCGTCCTGGAGGAAAAAGGCGTGACCGCCGCCGCCCGGCCGGCCGCCGCCCCGCAGCCCGCGGTCCAGGCCGCGCCCGCGCCGGTACAAGCCCCGCCCCCGGCCGCCCGCCCGGCCGGCCTCAGCGCCGAGACCGTGCAGGCCGAGATCCTCAACATGATAGCCGACAAGACCGGCTACCCCAAGGATATGCTGGAGCTGGACCTCGACATGGAGGCCGACCTCGGCATCGACACCGTGAAGCAGGCCGAGCTCTTCGCCGCTCTGCGCGAGCATTACGGCATCCCGCGCAGGGACAATATCTCCCTCAAGGATTACCCGACGATAAGGCACTGCATCAAGTTCGTGATCGAAGAGAAGGGGGGAACTGCCGGGAGTCAGGAGTCGAAAGTCGTGAGTCGGACCGCGACTGCGCCGGCTCCCGAGCCTGAAGCCGCCCCTGCCCCGACCCCCGGCCTTCGACCCTCGACTTCTTCTGTCGACGAAGAAACCGTGCAGGCCGAGATACTTACGATGATAGCCGACAAGACCGGCTACCCCAAGGACATGCTGGAGCTCGACCTCGACATGGAGGCCGACCTCGGCATCGACACCGTCAAGCAGGCCGAGCTTTTCGCCGCTTTGCGCGAACACTACGGTATCCCGCGCAGGGACAATATCTCCCTCAAGGATTACCCGACGATAAGGCACTGCATAAAATTCGTCGTGGACGAGAAGTCCGCCGCTGCCCCGGCCGCCCAGCCGGCGGCCCCCGCCGTCCACGCCCCGGCCGCCAAACCCTCCCAGCCCGAACTCCCGGGCCTCGGCGCGGCCCCGGCCGGGGCGGCGGCCCCGAAGCCGCCCAGGCAGGAATATCCCAGGCGCCACATCCGGCACGTGCCCGTGGTGATCCAGGCGCCCGTAGAGCAGGAAGTCATCAAGAAGCTGGCCCCCAAACGCCCCGTGGCGATCTTCGCCGAGGACCTGGACCTGGCCAAGGCTTTCCGCGCCGAGCTTAACAAGCACCGCGCCGATTCCTATATCTTCACCCCGGCCAGGACCAAGGTGAAGGACGCCATAACGGTGGACTTCAAGGACGTCCCGGCCCTCGAGAAAGCGCTGCTGGACTTCGCCGCCGAACATCCCGACACCCAGGGGATAGTCTACCTGCCCGGCTGCATGGTGAAGTCCCTGTCCCAGGAGACGGCCGCCACCGAGGACCTCAAGCGCTACGCGCTGCCGCTGTTCCTGGCGGCCAAGTACCTGGGGCCCGGCCTCGCGAAGGCCGAGCACGGCCATACCACGTTCATGGCCGTGGTCACCACCCTCGACGGCGGCTTCGGCTACAAGACCCGGGACGCCTTCGACCCGGTCTACGGCGCCATCCACGGCCCGACGCTGTGCCTGCGCAAGGAGCTGGAGAGCAGCATCGTGAAGCTGCTGGACTTCGAGCCCAGCTCGTCGAACCAGACCATAGTGCAGAAGACCTTCTACGAGATCCTCTACTCGGACAAGCGCCTCGAGATCGGCTACGCGGACGGGAAGCGCTGGACGCTGGTGGGCAAGCCCGCCGCGCTGGACAGGTCCCGCCAGACCACGCCGCTGCAGGGCAAGAACGTGCTGATCACCGGCGGCGGCCGCGGCCTGGGCGCGCTGTTCTCCCGGATGCTGGCCGAACAGCATAAGCCCAACCTGGTCCTGCTCGACATCATCGACCTCAGCGACAAGGCGAAGCGCCTGAACGCCATGAGCCCGGAGGAAGTGAAAGCTTACAAGACCGGAGAGCTCTGGAACGAGATTAAGGCCACCACGGAGAAAGCGACCCCGGCCATCCTCGAGCGCGAGTTCACCAGGCTCAAGGACGCCGCGGACATGCACCGGAACCTGGAGGCGATCCGCGCCCTCGGCGTGAACGTCTCCTATTACCGCTGCGACCTGAACGACCCCGCGGCCTTCGACGGCGTGATGCGGAACATCAAGGCCGACTTCGGCCAGGTGGACGGCGTAGTGCACTTCGCCGGGCTGGAGCGCTCCAAGCTCGCCGCGGACAAGACCGTGGAAGAGTTCATGCTGATCTTCAGGACCAAATCGGATTCCGCGATCAACCTGTGGAAGTCGGGCGTCGTCAAGGAAAAGGGCTTCTGGGTGATGGTCTCCTCCATCGCCGGCAAGTTCGGCAACCTGGGCCAGACCGACTACGCGGCGGCCTCCGACTACATAGCCAAGTTCTGCGTCAGCCAGACCAACCGCGGCGTGCGCGCCGTCAGCGTGGATATGACAGGCTACGCCCAGATAGGCATGGGCGCCAGGCCCGGCGTGGAGGCCTTCCTGAGATCGCAGGAGATGGATTTCCTCTACCCGGAGGAAGGCATGCAGGTGATGATAGACGAGCTCGCCTACGGCAAGGTCCCGGAGATCATCCTCTCCGGCAGCCTCGGCAAGCTGGACTGGGACAAGCAGCTGATGTACGAGCCCAATTTCTCGTCCTCGGCTTCCACCGGCTTCCACTTCGCGCCCAGGGTGGAGGACCTGCTGAAGGGGGAAAGCCTCTCGGCGGCCAAGGACTTCACGCTGGAACAGGACCCCTACCTGCTCGACCACTCCATAAACGGCACGCCCTACGTGCCGGGCGTCGCCGGGCTGGAAACCTTCGCCGAGGCCGCGGCCATAGTGAACGGCGCGCCGCCCAAGGTCCTGGCCAACGTGCGCTTCGCGGTGCCGATAAAGCTGCTCCGCAACAAGCCGGCCGAAGTGAAGATAAAGGCCGCCGCCGGCGCCGAAGGCCTGGAGATGCGGCTGGAATCGGATTTCGTCAGCCCCAAGGGCCTGCGCCTGGGCGCTACCCGGACGCACTTCAGGGCGACGGCGGCCGCGGACGCCCCTTCCTCCTGGAAAAGCGCGATGCACCCCGTGCTGCCGAAGGGCAAAAAGTACAGGACGGACGCGCAGACCATCTACAAGACCTACTTCCACGGCCCCAGCTTCCAGGTCCTGGACGGGATACTCTCGGTGGAGAAGACCTCCGTCCTCGCCGTGTTCAAGCGGCCGGCCGCCCCGCTGTGGAAGAACGGCCACCAGAAGCTGGTGTTCCACCCGCTGGTGTTCGAGGCCATGTTCCAGGCCTGCGGCTGGCGCGACATACAGTTCGACAGGGCCATAGCCCTGCCCGACGCGGTGGGCGCGGCCATAGTCTACGACCACGAGCCGGCGGACCCCGAGACGCTGTACGTCTACGGCGTGTTCAAGGGCCGCACCGAGGACAACCGCAGCCTGTACGACTCCTGGGCTTTCGACTCCGGGTTCAACCTGGTGGCGGAACTGCGCGATTACGCGATGATCCCCACCCCGATATAAAGGAGGGCGGCCTGCTACGATGACATCAGCCGCGGAAGGGATAGAGACCTGGGCCGTGACCGGTACCAGCGTGAAGTTCGTCAGGGTGGACGGGCTGCTGGCCGGGGAGGCCCTGTCCCCGGGCGAAGCCCTGAGGCATGCCGCTTTCCGCATGGAGAAGCGCCGCAGCGAGTGGCTGGCCGGGCGGCTGGCGGCCAAGGCGCTGCTGGCGGCGGCCGCGCCCGGAAAGAAGCTGTCCTCCTTCGAGATAACGCTCGACAGGCTGGGCCGCCCCTGCTGCGGAAGCGAGCTGCTTTCGATCTCGCATTCCGGCGGCTGGGCCCTGGCGGCCGGCAAGCCGGGCTCCGCCTTCCTGGGCGCCGACCTGGAGAAGATAGAGGAGCGCCACCCGGCCTGGTACCGCGATTATTTCCACCTCTTCGAACTCCCGAAGCCGGACCCCTCGGAAGCCACCAGGATCTGGGCGGTAAAGGAAGCCCTGCTCAAGGCCCTGGGCCTGGGCCTGATGGCCGACCCTATGGACATCAGGACCGACGGCAAGATCCTGCTCGCCGGCAAGGCGCTGGAGCGCTACAGGGAACTGGGCAGCCCGCCCTTCTCGGTAGAGACCCGCCCCTTCCCGGGGGGTTTCTGGACGGCCGTGGCGGCCGATAACCCGGGCAAATAATAAGGTAACATATAACAAAGCGAGGATAGAACAGCATGACCGATCTAATGGGAGACCCTATCACAGGCGCCGCCGGCGCTCCCGACACCGGGAAAAAGACCCACCCGAAGAAAGTGCGCATAGTCCCGGATACCATCAGGAAATTCCGGGAGATACACGCGCAGGCGGCTGCCGGCGGCCCGCCGGAAAAGATCGCGGCCCAGAAGGCCAAGGGCAAGCTGACCGCCCAGGAAAGGATAGCCTACCTCGTGGACGAAGGCTCCTTCCAGGAGATCGGCCTGCTGATGGAAAGCCGCTGCACGGATTTCGGCATCAAGGACAAGCACATCAAGGGCGACGGCGTCATCACCGGCTTCGGCAGGATAGGCGGCCGCCCCGCCGCTATTTTTTCGGAAGACTTCACCCAGCTGGGCGGCTCCCTCGGCCGCACGCACGCCGACAAGATCACCCGGCTGATGGACATGGCCATAGACGCCCGCATCCCCATCATAGGCATCCTCGACTCCGGCGGCGCCAGGATACAGGAAGGCGTGGACTCCCTGGACGGGTACGGCGAGATCTTCCTCCGTAACACCAGGGCCTCCGGCATCGTGCCGCAGATCTCCATGATCCTCGGGCCCTGCGCCGGCGGCGCGGTCTACTCCCCGGCCCTCACCGACTTCGTCTTCATGGCCAAGGGCATAAGCCATATGTTCGTCACCGGCCCGGAAGTGGTCAAGGCGGCCACCGGCGAGGAAGTGGACTTCGAGACCCTCGGCGGCTCCATGACCCACGCCTCCAAGTCCGGCGTCTGCCATTTCGTGGCCAATTCCGAGCCGGACTGCTTCAGGCAGGTGAAGGAGCTGATGAGCTTCCTGCCGCAGAACCGTTTCGAGAACGCCCCGGCGCAGGAGACGAAGGACCCGGTAGACAGGAAAATACCGCTGCTGGAAAAGCTCTGCGAGATCGACGCGCGCAAGCCCTACCGCGTGCACCATATCATCTGGTGGCTCTCCGACGACCACAAGTTCCTGGAAGTGCACCACGCCTACGCCAAGAACATCGTGGTGGGCTTCATCCGCCTCGGCGGCCAGGTGACGGGCGTGATAGCCAATAACCCGTCCCACATGGCCGGGGCGCTGGACATCAACGCCTCGGACAAGGCGGCGCGCTTCATCCGCTTCCTGAACAGCTTCAACATCCCGATACTCACGCTGGTGGACGTGCCCGGCTACTGGCCCGGCGTGGCGCAGGAGCACGGCGGCATCATCCGCCACGGCGCCAAGCTGCTGTATTCCTACTCCGAGGCCAGCGTGCCCAAGATAACGCTGGTCCTGCGCAAAGCCTACGGCGGCGCCTATATAGCCATGAGCTCCAAGCTGATGGGCGGCGATATCAACTTCTCCCTGCCTTCGGCGGAGATAGCCGTCATGGGCCCGCGCGGCGCCATCGAGATCCTCTACTCCCGCCAGATAAAAGAGGCGAAGGACGAGGACAAGGAAGCCCTGCGGGCGAAGCTGGCGAAGGAATACTCGGACAAGTTCGCCTCGCCCTACCAGACGGCCTCCACGGGCTCCATAGACGAGGTCATCGAGCCCTGCCAGTCCCGCACGCGCCTCGTGGAGGCCTTCCGCATGCTGGCCGGCAAGCGCCGCCCCGGCCAGCACGAGCGCACCGGCAACATCCCGCTGTAATATGGACGTCAATTTCATCTCGAACTGGCCCGGGTCCGGCCTTATACTGGGGAACCCGCTGGAGTCGTACGGGTACGCCCTGGCGGCGTTCTGCGTCGCGCTGGCGCTGATCCATATCGTCAAGAACCTCGGCATGAACCGCCTCAAGGCGCTGGCCGCGAAGACCGAGACCGACCTCGACGACCTGCTGCTGGCCCTGGCGGACAAGCTCACCTGGTTCGAATTCCAGCTGGCCGCCTTCTTCGTGGCCACCCGTTACCTCGAGCGCACCCCGCCCTTCGACAGGACCCTCAAGGCCGTCCTCCTGCTGGTCTTCACCTACCGCGGCATAACCCTGCTGCAGGAACTGCTCAACTACTGGATAAAACGGGTGGCCGCCAGGCGCGAGCTCTCCGGCCAGGCCAAGGATTCCGTGGTCCGGAGCACCCAGGTCATACTGCGCACCCTGGTCTGGGTAGGCGCCGCCCTGTTCGTGCTGGACAACCTGGGCGTCAATATCTCCGCCGTGCTCACCGGCCTCGGCATCGGCGGCGTGGCCGTGGCGCTGGCCGCCCAGGCGATACTCGGCGACCTGTTCAATTTCTTCGTCATCCTGCTGGACAAACCCTTCAACATAGGGGATTTCATAGTCTCCGACGCCGTTTCAGGGACCATAGAGCATATAGGTCTGAAATCCACCCGCATCCGGAGCCTTTCGGGCGAACTTGTGGTGGTCTCCAACTCCAACCTGCTCGGCTCGCGCATACGCAACTACCAGGACCTTGAAAAGCGCCGGGTACTGTTCAAGACCGGCGTGGTCTACGGAACGAAACCGGAGCTGCTCAGAAAAATACCCGGGATAATAAAGAAGGCGGTGCAGGGCTGCAAAGCCGAGTTCGACCGCTGCAACCTTTACAACTGCGGGGACTTCTCCCTGGACTTCGAGACCGTCTATTACCTGGGCGAGCCCGATTATAGCGCCTATATGGCCGCCCACGAACAGGTGCTCCTGGCCGTGCTGGAGGGCCTGGCCGCCGCCGGGGCGGAGCTGGCCTACCCCACGCAGACCCTTTTAGTGAAAAAGTGACAGGGAGGAACTCATAATGAAAAAAAGCATATTAGCCGCGGCCGTCCTGGCCGGCTTCGCCACCGGGCTTTACGCGGCGGAAAAGAACGTGGCCACCGTGAACGGCCAGAAAATAGCCTCGGAAGAGCTCACGAAAAAGCTCTGGTGGCAGTACAGCGCGCAGGGACTGTCCGAGCTTATAGACGAGAAGCTGCTGGCCGCGGAAGGCGCGCGCCTCGGCGTGAAAGCGGACGAGAAGGAAGTCGAGGCGCGGTTCGGCAGCCTGGTCTCCGGCTACGCGGACAAGGCCGCTTTCGAGAAGAACCTGAAAGCCGTGGGCTGGTCCTCCGGCGAACTGCGCGACCTCATCCGCCGCCAGCTCGTCATACGCGGCACGGTCATAGCGGCCGGGAAGATAGCGGTCACGGACGACGAGACGGCGGCCTTCTTCGAGAAGAACAAGGAGCGCCTGGGCACCCCGGCCTCGGTGAAGCTCAGCCAGATCTTCGTGAACACCAAAGCCGAGGCCGACGACGCCTACGAGCTGCTCTCCACGGTGGGCGCGGATTTCGCCAAGCTCTCCAGCCTCAAGTCGGCCGACGCCAACCTCCGCAAGAACAACGGCAGCCTGGGCTATATCTCGAAGGGCATGCTGCTGCCCGAGATAGAGAAGGAGATCTTCGCCCTGCAGGACGGCCAGTTCACGAAACCCCTCGCCACCGGCAACGGCTTCAGCATCTTCAAAACGGAAGAGCACAAGCCCGGCCAGGAGGCCTCCTACGAGGCGATAAAGGCCGACCTGAAAACGGCCATCCTCAACCAGGCCATCACCACCAGGCTCCCCGGGCTGGCCGCGGAGCTGAGGCAGAAAGCCAAGATAGAGATAATAAAGTAGCCGCCCCGGCGGGACCGGGCAAAAAAGGCGGGCCGGCTATCCGGCCCGCCTTTTTTTTGCCGGCCGGCGCGGCTTAAGCGGCTTCCTCGCCGGCGGCGTCTTCCTTCTTCCCCGAGAAGAACCCGTGGAGGAGGAAGTACAGCACCATGCAGGCCAGGACCACCTGGGTAGCATAGAAATAGTTAGAGCCCGAGAAAGTGAACAGGTCGTCGAAGCGCCCGTACAGCAGCGAGAAGCGGGCCATGACGGTATTGCCGAAAGCCGCCCCGAAATAGACCATCAGGAAGTAAATGCCCACGTTGGAGACCTTCTTGAGGTGGCCCTTATGCTCCACCGAGAAGAAGAAGTAGAAGAGCACGCAGATGGCGCCGCCCGCCACCAGCAGGGCGTTGAAGATGTCCATCGCGCTCAGGGAAGCCAGCAGGGAGAAAGGCTTTATGGTGCCCGCTATCTGGCTCATGAAGTCGGTGGAAAGGCCGGCCGGGATAGCCAGGCCGGAGCCGTAGCCCATCATGAAAGTGAAGCCGTAGCGGGACATCCAGGAGAGCTTCGGGATGAACTGGGTCAGCAGCGTAAGCCCCATGACGGAGGGAATTATGACCAGCAGCTCGCCCTTCGAAACCGGCTCCCAGATCTTGGGTATCCAGACGCTGTTGACCGAGACCTGGAACAGCCAGCCCATGCCGGCGCCCAGGTACAGGTGTTCGGCTATCTTGAAGAACGGGTTGTCCCTGTAAAGGAAACTGAAGATGAAGATCGTAAGCCCCGCCGCCAGCCAGCCGCCGGCGATGATCGATGTGTCTACCATAAGCACCTCATAGAGTAAGTCGTCAGAAATATTTAACGAACAGCAGAATGATGTTCGAGGTCAGGATAAGGATCAGCACCAGCAGATGCGCCAGGTTGAGCGCGTCTATGCCGGAAGTCCCTTTGCCGGGCTGCTTGATCAGCGACTCGTACTCGGCCGCGCCCTTCATGCCGCCTATCAGGCCCTTCAGCTGGTTGGTCTGCAGGTAGGGCCCGTAGCCGGGCTGGCTGATGGCGGTGACCCCGCCGGCCACCGGCACGCTATACTTATCGCCCACGTAGGCCACCCAGTAATCCAGGATGGCGGTCCCGGTGACGCAGACTATAAGCGACATATCCTTATAGCTCTTAACGCCCTTAAGGACGGGCATGCCGCCGATGGGGGCGCCGTTCCTGTCACTGGTATAGATCCCGAAGAGGTCCGAGGCCATCTGCGTCATGACGGCCAGGATATTGGGCTGGTAAGGAAGAATGACGTAATCGGCGCCGTAGGTTTTATTGTACTCCTTCCCCACCCTGGCGAAAAGCTCCTCTATCAGGCCGGTGGAGCCCGCTATATAGGTCACCACGCCGACGCGCAGGTTCTTCGCGAAAGCGTGCCTCACCAGAGCCATGGCCATCGGGTGCAGCTCGGGCCGCGTGGAGGGGTCGTAGTCCAGCGAGAGCAGCACGAAAGAACCGGCCGGCAATTTCTCGATGTTCTGGTAAACCCGCGTGGTGGCCTGCGAGATGCTCTTGTTCGGCAGGCCGATGGGCTTCACGATGGGAACGAACAGCGTGACCGTCAGCAGCAGGAAGATCCAGCGCCTGTCTATCTTGAAAAATTTCTGAAGCGTATCCTTCATATGCCTAGTCCTTGCCCATATACTGTTTTTCGATGCCGAAGATTATCTTCAGGGAGGTCACGATGGCGCCGATGGAGATGCCTATCATGATGCCGCGCTTGCCGGCCACCGCGGGCACGGACATGATCCACTCGATGACGCCCGCGGCGTTCTGGCCGGTCCAGCCTAGCGCGGAATCCCAGATTATCTGCCCGAGCGGAACCTTGCCCAGTATCAGGATGAAGGCGGCGACGAACAGCACGAAGGCCTGCGGGGACTTGATCCTGAACGACCTGTAGGCGGTGGAGACGATGTAGAACGCCAGCACCGCGAACATGGTCCCGCTCAGCGCCGTATAGATATACTTGTAAGCCCAGCCCAGCGGGGTCAGCACGCCTTCCACCATCTGCTTGCCGCCGCTGGTGTAGGCGGGAATGATCATGGCCAGGAAACCTATGAACACGAAGAGGCTGTAGCCCCAGCCGTCGCCCTTCCTCTTGATCTTGTGATAGTGCGAAAAGAAGAGGCTGATCAGGCCCAGCAGGAAAGCGAAGGCCACCACGATATTCTCCCACTTGTTCATGGTCTCGATGTAGTCCACCGAGACCTTATGGGGCACGTAATAGGACACCAGGGTAAGCACGCCGGTGACGAAGACTATGGCGAGAGGTATGTGTTTTTTTATCAATTTCATAGGTCAATAGTTCTGGAACAGGTTGAGGATGGCCGGCACGAACGAGTCCCAGCGGAACCTGGCTCCGAGGGCTACCAGGATCATGCCGAAGAAGACCGAGAGCATGACGAAAAGCTTGCCGAAGTCCTGCACCTTGAGGGCGCTGAGCAGCATGGGTTCCTTGGAGAGGTAGGCGCCGGCGGCGTAGAGCTCCTCGCCTATCAGGGTGTAGTCGCAGGCGGTGAAGAAGAAAGGCAGCTGGTGCTCCACGTCGGTGCCGGCTATCTGGATGGCGCCGGAAGTGGCGCCGACCTCGGCCAGCAGCAGGGATTCGGCCATGAAGTGCCCCATATAGAAGCAGGCCGCGGGCTTCTCGCGCGAGATCATGCCGTCCACCGAGGCCGCGTAGGAGAACTGGTCGGCGCTGATGAACTGGTTCACGTCCTCGCGGTAGGAGTCGGGCCGGCCGGCCTCCAGGTAGGACTGCTTGACCACTTCCTTGCAGACGGTCATGACGACCGGGTCGAAGTGGGGGACCTTGATCTGGCTGTCGTACTGGGCTACCTTCTTGGAAACCTCGCCCAGGATGAAGGCGGAGGCGATGGTGGAAATGGAGCTCATGGAGCCGATGCCCGGCACGTAGAAAATGGGCTTGCCCATCTCGGTGGCGCGGCCGATGGCCTCGTCGATGGCGTCCAGGCCGGCTATGCGGCGGATGAACAGCCCCTTGCGCTTGGCGTGGGAAACGGCCCAGAAAAATATCACGATGAGCGCGATGAGCAGTACGAGGTTATTGAGGCGGTCCAGGCGGAACCAGTTGCCCGCCGGCGTGACGGAAACCGCCCGGGACTCCGCCAGCACCTGCTTGTTCTTCTCGGCCGCGACCCTGAACTGGAAAACGGCGTCTTTCCCGCTCTCCCCGAAAAGGTTGTTGAGCTCCACTTTCACGGCATGCTCCAGGACGGAGCCGTCCCAGGCCCAGAAGGGCAGCTCTATGTCCTTGCCGGTCTTGGCCGGGGCCGCGAACCTGTCGGCCTCCACCCAGCCGCCGGACTGGAGGGAGGAGGCGTAGACCACGTAAAAAGCGTCCGCGGCGACGGCGGGATCTACCGGCCACTTCAGGATGGCCGCGTTGCCGGCGTCGTAAGGCATGTCGACCGCCGTAAGGCCGTTGATCGCCGCCGGGGTTGCGGCGGCTTTTTTTACTTCGGGCGCCGGTTTGGCGGCGAAGAGGAGAGCGGGGGCGGAAAGGGACAGGAACAAGGCGAGAGCGGCTTTATGTTTTATCATAACTTGTAATAATATACACTTTAATGGATTTTCCAGGCAAGGCTTCATTTTTTATCCAGATTTTTCATGATGACTTCCTTCATCATGTTGAAGGGCGGGGGAACTCCGGCGGGGAGCTTGTCGGCGAGTTCATAGACCGAGACGCGGTTGATGACCTGGCCGTTCTGCGCCTCCTCGAAGGAGAAAACCTCTTTGACATGCCGCTCCCAGAAGGAGTAGAAGACGCCGCGGGCCCGCTCGTCCCAGTAGAAGATCCGGTAGTTGCCGCCGAGCCTTATCGCCTCCGCGGCGTTAAGGAACAGGTGGGTGACGCCGTCGGCCCTGAGGCGCGCGTAGAGGTCCTCGCCGTCCTTCGACGCGGCGGCGTATTCCACCACGGCGGTCCTGTCGTAGACCGAACTGACGATGAAATCCTTCTTAAGATAGAAACTGCGCTCGTCGCCGATCAGCAGCACCTTGGCGCCAGGCCCGGTCTTTTCATTCATGAACTTCAGGCCGGAATAGCCGCTGTAGGGATAGCTGGGCTGGGTATGGGACAGATAGTCCTCGGCCGGCACGGCGCCGGTCAGCGGGCGCCAGCGCCCCTGCGAATAGAAGATCAGCACGGCCCAGTACAGGCCGGTGAAGCAGACCAGGAGGGCCGCGGCCCTGAGCGCGCCTTTCAGCATCCTATGGCCCGGAGAAAAAAGGTAAGCCGCCATGATGAGCCCGGCAGCGGGGTAGGCCGGCATCAGGAAGCGCACCATGGTGGACGAGACCGACCAGCCTCCCCAGACGGTGAGGAAGAAGAGCCAGAGCCCGGACAGAGCCGCGCCCGCCGGGCCCGACAGCAGGAAAGCCCCGGGCAGCAGGAGCAGGAAGAGCGGGCTGAAATATTCGGAGTTAGGCACCTGCCCCATCGTGACCCGCCAGTGGGTCAGCAGCCAGGACAGCGGCTTCAAAGGCCCGATCTGGGCGGCATGCCCGATGAATTCCTTCAGTTTCCGCGGGTCGGACCCCTGACCGGCGCCGAAGATGTTCAGAGCGAAGGGGAAGACCGGGTTGCCCTGGTAGAGATGATTCTTAACGAGCCAGGGCCCGACGAAAACGGACGCTATCAGCGTGAACAGCGCCAGGTTCCTTATAACGGCCGCCGGCCTGGCGCGGTCCTGCCAGGCGTAAGCCAGCATGACTCCCGCGGCCGTAAAGAAACCGGTGTACTTGACGCCCATGGCCAGGCCGCAGAAGCAGGCCGCCAGCCAGAGCCAGCGCAGGCCGCCGCCGGGAGCCGCCGGAGAAAGGCCGTCCCGCCCCGCGCCCTCCCGCCCGGCGCGGGACGCCTCCTCTCCCCGGTTCAGCACCGAGTAAAGCGCCAGCGTGGAAAAGCACATCAGCAGCGCTTCCGTGCCCGCGGCCCAGGAGGCGAGCATGGCATGCTCCACGGTGTAAAAGATAGCGGCCGCCCACAGTCCCGCCCGCAGGGAGAAATAGCGCGCCCCCAGGGCCAGGACCGTGCCGGCGGTCAGCAGCCCCGCGCCGTAATTGACGAACTTGGCCAGCGTCACGCCTTTAAGCAGCAGCGCGGCGCTGTAAAGCATGCCGTGGGTGAACGGCAGGTCGGAATAGAAGTTATGCGGCATCGGGGTTATCCCGTGCTTTATCACGTAATAGTTGGGCACCGCCAGATGGTAGACCAGAGCGTCATAGAAGATCTCGGGGCTGAGCGTGCCGCCCAGATTCAGCAGCATGGCCAGCAGCAGCGCCGCGAGGACGGCGAGGTCCGCCGGGCCGAGAGCACCTGGGCCGCCGGCGGAGCGGGGGAGCGGGTCCCTGCGCAGGGAATATATCCCGGCGGCGGCGGCCAGGACCATGAAAACGGCCACCGGCCGGAAGTAGAGGAGCTTGAACGCGGCCAGGACGAAAACATAGGCGGCCAGCAGGCCGAACCCGGCGCCGCAGGAGAACACTGTCTCTTCCAGCGCCCCGGCGAACCTGAAGCCGGCCGCCCTGAGGACCAGGCGTCCCGCCGAGAAGCAGGAGAACAGGAAGGCCGCGGCCAGCAGGATATTGAAAAGGTGGCCGGGCAGGACGCTGAAAAGGCCCGCGGTATACTGCTCCGGAGACAGGATTACGGTCAGGGAATTAAGGTCCGGGGTGAAGCGGGAATAGTAATTCTTGAGGACGAAAAAGCCCCAGGCCGCGAAGACCGGCCAGACCAGCCAGCCCGGGAAACGGTCCTTAACCTGGGGCGCCGCCGCCCCGGGATCGGATCTTTTGCGTTTTTTAGCCATCAAAAAGCAGTAAGGATAAGTAACTCAGTTGGAGGGTCGGCAGGGGTTTTGTTTCGCGAACCCCTTGCGGAAGGGGGGGCCCCGCC
>JACQPH010000086.1 GCA_016207645.1 Elusimicrobiota bacterium | reverse complement strand
GACGTCAGGGGAGCCGCATAGTGGCCGACGAGCGGCCACCCTGCGGCGAGCGAGCGGAGCGAAGGCGCGTAGAGCCGAGCCCGCGAGCGGCTTCTCGCGGGTAAGATCAGCAATACAATGTTTTTAGGATCGGGTGAACTGTACGATGTAGGCGGAGCAAAAGTTCAGCCGAAGGTAATGATGCAGACTTTGCGTCCTGGGCCTTTTTCCTGGCTCGGGTCGCGGCCGGGCTTTCCCGACGTGGAATCGGTTGATTCTCCGCCGCCGCGTGTCGACAACTCCCTATGAGGTTCTCGCATTTGTGCTCTCTTTCTCCGGTCAGGGCCTTTGCTATCGCTTCGATATTATATCTATTCCGTCGGAGCAGCGGGATTGCATCCTTGTTTGGAAGGTGGCTGAGGATGATCCTCATCCCGGCTTTGTCGGCACAGTCGGTGAGGTAATATTTCCCATCTTTGGCCTTTAAACGCAGTTGTCGACAAAGTGTCGACAACTTAAAGTCATGTTCGTCCATCGGTCTGTTCTTGATGTGATACCAGTAGTCGCGCGGGTTCTTTGTGTCGACTGTCCCCGCTATCGCGTCCACTACCGAGTAATACCGCACGCCATTGCGGACGGTGTCGCGAATCCAGCTGCGTACTAGTGATTTTTCTTCCATGGTCCCTCCTTATGGGGTAGTGCCGGCGGGCTGTCCTTGAGCGGCCCCAGGCCCGGGGCGAGGTCAGGTTCAGGTGTCAGTAAGCTTTGAATTCCAGTATTCTATGTAGGCCAGATAAGACCTGAGCGATGTCAGGAAAGCAATGTGATGCTCGGCTGCAATATCTGCCTGGGATGAAGACCGGCTTTATTGCGTCGGCGCCTATTTGTCCCTGCCATATTCTGACCTCTATCCGCGCGAGTTCAGTATCTCCGGTTTTTGACTATAGGTTTTGCCGTGCAAAGAGCGACCGGCTTTCTTTTTATTTGTTCCCCCCCACTGTTTGAAAAAGAAAGGGACTTCGGATTTAAGGGATTTATCGCGGATTTCCGTTACCCATTCCGGCTTTATCGGCCTGGCGCCGGGGCCCGACTCTCCGCCGACAATAACCCAGCCTATTCCTTTGAGATCAAGCCGGGTGAGCGGGCCGAGCAAAGGCTCCAATGAGAGGAACTTTATTTCCGCGCCGGTTTTTTTAAGATGTTCCAATCTATAGAGATATTTTTCGTTTTCTACGGTCACGCCCATTAATATGTTGTCAGCCCACGGGAGTTGCTTGTTCAAGTATAAAAGCCGCTCAGAGCGCTTTGTGAGGATCTGGAATTTGTGCCAATGGGCTTCCCGCATCACTTTGAACATGTCGAAAATGAAACTGTCCGGCACGTCTTTATGGAACAGGTCGCTCATGGAGTTTACGAAGATAAGCCGCGGCTTCTTCCACTTTAGCGGCAACCGCAGGGAATCACGATGGACAGTAAGCTTAAATCCTTTTTTGTAATTGGCCGAGCCCATGGCCTTAAGCCGGCGCGTCATACGCGCGGCATAGCAGTTAAGGCAGCCGTCACTTATCTTAGTGCAACCGGTCACCGGGTTCCAGGTGGCTTCCGTCCATTCAATGGCAGAGTTTCGTGACATGATTTGTCTTGGATACTATGGAATCACTTTTTAATCGAGCATCCGGATAGTGTTTTGCGTTTCGGTGCATGCCTGGCTCAGAGACCGCCCTCTTCGAAACTTTCGAGGAACCGCGTGCGCGGGTTTTCAAAAACTACGTCTTTGGAGGAGAATTTCTCCGGCTGCCAGCCGTCAAGCCACACGATCAGCCTGAAATCGTCATCGTCCTCGTGCGGGACGAGTTCCCCGGTCGCCACTTTAACGCAGCCAGCGTAGCCGCCCAGGCCGCCGCAGTCTTCAGGCGGGCAGGCCCTTTTTCCGTCCAGGCAGGCGGGGTATTTCATTCCGGGGTCTTTAGGAAGTATCCGCTCAAGCAGCACTTCGTGGCGCCACCCGTCGCCGAAATCGTACTCGTAAACCGCGTTGTCGCCTTCTTCTTTCAGGAATGAGGAGATCAGGGCTTGCGTGGTGAACGCGTCCGGTTCTTCGTGCATATCTTCTATTGCGTAAGGGGATTCAATGCGGGCCGGGTTATCGCCGGGGATTTCATAGGCGTGCAGATGGCTGTCGGTCCAGCCCATGGCGTTCTGTATGGCCACATGCAGGTCGTAAAAGGTGTAGGAGCCCGGAACCTGTATCCGCCGCCAGATCGGCGGCTCGACCCCGATAAGGGTTATCTTGAACTGGAAGATAGTTTTGAACGGCTTCCTGCGCGGAGTTGTAAGAGAAATCGCTTCAGCCATAGTCGTTGACCCTCCATCTCCCGGCTCCATTGTAAATCCCATCCGGTTTATATATGGGTATTATGGCTTTTCTTCCCTAATGCTTGCCACTGGGGTCTTCTTCCGGCTATCTCTTGAGATAGTATAGAACACCAACCCGGCAACTGTGTGTCGCGCCTACTGTTAAGATAGGGCCATGAAACAATGTTCCCAGGGGCTGCTTCAATAGGATTTATTGACATATTCACGTTATTGGCATGAGTATTTTTAACATTTTCACGTTTTTAATGGCACTTTCTTGATTGTTCTCACGTTTTTGGCTAATATATCATTATGAAAAGAGATATTTACCAAGGGCTTATCAGCTGGAAAAAGTCCGATACCAGGAAGCCTTTAATTCTTCAGGGCGCCAGGCAAGTAGGTAAAACCTATATCCTGAAGGAATTTGGAAAAAATGAATATCAGGATACCGCATATTTTAATTTTGAGGAAGATCCCGCTTTGAATGATTTTTTCAAGGGTAAGATCTCGCCCGTGAAAATTATTGAGAAGCTGTCTATTTATCGGGAAAAAAACATCCTGCCGGGAAAAACTCTGATCATCTTTGATGAAGTCCAGAATTCCCCGGAAACTTTGACGAGCCTGAAATATTTTCAGGAGGAAGCCGGGCAATACCATATCGCCGCCGCCGGTTCTTTGCTTGGCATAAGGATCGGCCGCTACGCCCCCTTCCCTGTGGGTAAAGTAAATTTCATAAATCTCTATCCGTTGTCTTTCGGCGAATATCTTGACGGCGTCGGAAAATCCGGGCTGCGCCGGCTGCTGCAAGCCGCCGCCGCGCCCGAGCCCTTCGAGCTCGCATTTCACAATGAGCTGCTTGAAAATCTGAGGCTATATTATTTTATCGGCGGTATGCCCGAGGCGATCGCGCAATACAAGCACGACAAGGACCTGAGTAAAGTCAGAACCATTCAGGCTGAAATACTTGCGGCCTACCTGATGGATATCTCCAAGCACGCAACCAAAACCGAAGCGATCAAAATCGCGAACATCTGGAATTCCATGCCGGGGCAGCTGGCCAAAGAAAATAAGAAATTCAAATTTTCGGAAATATCCGAAAATGCCAGGGCTAGAGACTATAACGAATCTATACAATGGCTGGTGCAGGCGGGACTCGTTTATAAATGCTTTTCAATAAAAGCGCCGAAGCTGCCTTTAAGCGGATACTGCGAAGATAATATTTTCAAGCTCTACCTGCTGGATACCGGGCTTTTGGGCGCCATGCTGGATTTATCGCAAAAAACGATAGTAGAAGGGAATCGCCTTTTCTCCGAATATAACGGAGCGTTCACGGAGAATTATGTCGCCCAGGAGTTGATCGCCAACGAGCACAAAGCGCTTTATTACTGGACGAGCGATAACAGCGCTGAAGTCGATTTTGTTATGCCGTACGCCGATGATGTTTATCCGCTTGAAGTAAAAGCGGGAATGAGCAAACAGAAGAAAAGCCTTGCTGTTTTCGGCGCGCGGTACGGTTCGCGCGTTTTATCTATGGCCACATTAAGGAACTTCAAGCAGGACGGCAAAGTCTGCAACTATCCCTTATATGCGGTTTCGCTTTTTCCAAAGGTTCACCTCCCCGTTTGAACTGTTTCCATTTGCAGAGTTTCCCCTCTTCCCGGGGGTTACATATATTAACAGAAAAGCCCGCCAGGGCGAGCGAACAGCGAGCCGGGGCGGGTTTTTAATCAGCCGGGTGCCCCCGGTTAAATTCTTTCTGCTCTGGTGGCCATAATCCCCGAAAAAGAAAAAAATAAATGCGGGGATGTACGGCCTGCCCGGCAGGCCGGGAGCGGCCCGGCCAAGGCCCTGTTGGGGGCCGGCCAACCGCGCATTAGGAGGTTGTTATAAGATGCAGCCTACCGGCGGAGCAAGAGCGAAGGCGCGTAGTGCCGAGCCTTGCGAACCCGCTTCTCGCGGCAAGGAGCGGTGCGGGGCCGCGCTGCGTGGCCACGCCCGCGACGACATCTCGCGGTATCATCGGGCGATCTAGGCGCTAGATCTATAGAGGTTTTTTAGGAAGCGATAAAGAGCAAGGCGGAATCGTCCCCACAGGTCATCCGAATGTAATGATGTGCACCCGTCTGGCGGCCCGGCCCGCGGCGGGCGGGGCCGCCGGTTTTTGCCTGTTGGAAGAATTGTTCATTACTAATTTGCCTATGGAAAATAAAGTGTCTATCTGCTATACTATGTATGAAACCTGTATCCGAACTGTCACCGTAAGGTGCGCGTGCCCGCGAGGGCTAGGATTCAGGTTTCATCTTTTTCAAGGTTCGGCCACACCTGCACATGCGCCTTACGGTGCATGATAACCCTAATGTAATCCCCAGCGTCCGGTTTCTCTCCGTGACTTCTGTTTATCGCCCCGGCAACCATGTCCGCAAGCTGTATTAGATTGCTGTTTGCGGAATTTAGGAAAGTAACTCTTGAGATATGCTGCTTTTCCTGGTTTATTTTACGCTTTAGATAACTGGTTATCTGTCGCCTGAAATCCCTGTTGCCGCTGGCATCGATATGGACAAAAGCTTTTTCCAGGTGCTCCCTTGCGTTCAAAAATATAAGTTGGTTGGCGTACTTGTAGAAAGACTCCTTAACCTTGAAGCCCTCACCGTAAAGCCCGGCTTTATCGATGACTATGCCGTAATAGAAGAAATCCTACGGGGCGGCGGCGTTTAGAAAGCAAGGCGTAATTCGCGGTTGCATTTATTGAATTTAAACTCGAAATGAGGATTTAAATGCAGCTCACGGCGTAGTAGCTGCAGGCGTTGGCCGATAGCCTGTGTCTCCTCTTCGTCTTGGAACGCGACTAGCGCGATGACAAAATAGCGGGACGAGCCTTGAACGATTTTCAGGCCAGGATCTCCGGATTCGTCTAAGAAAACAAGCATCGAGGGTAATTCTACCTCTTTAATAAATATGCCGCTATAAAGGATCCATTATGCGGATTTGCCCCTGTAGGCAACGGCTAGAAGGCCGGCTCTTTGTTTTGTGCCTGGGCCGCCAGGCATTATTTCTTTGTCAAAGTATTCGCAGAGATTAAGGAACTCTTCCATCGCCCCGCGGTGTTTGAGAGCCGCGTCCACGGTCCCCTGCCCGCAGAGGTTGGCCAGCGAACCGAGGGCGTGGCACTGCTTAACTCTGAAGCCGTGCTTTTTTATCAGTGCGGCCAGCTCGGCAGGCAGGAAAGACTGCAATGTGCCGAAGTAGCCCGGAGTGGTCTTTCTGTTGTGTGGGTGCTGGTCGTAATGCCAGAAGCCGGTTTTCGCCATGTGCGTTACGGCGTGAACCACCTTCTTGAACTTCGGCAGGGTGCAGTAGGTCCAGACGGGGACCATCCAGCCTTTGTTCGATGCGGTGACGATGAGCTTTTTGCGGCAGATGCGGCAGGTTTCCTTTATAGTCTTTGGGGCTTCCTTGCCGCAGAACGAGACCGCGCCGTCCATGTTCAGCACCAGGTCGGAAGACTTGTCGGGAAAGACCGATAAGTTTGTCGCATTGGCCTGCACGAAAGTGATGTTCTTCAGGCCTCTGGCCTTTCTCCCGGCCAATTCCAGCGCCGGCGCGGAAAAATCTATATGAGTTACTTTATATCCGCGCTTGGCCAGCGGAAGGGTAAAAGCGCCGGCGGCGGCGCCAACCTCGGCGATAGTCCTTATCCCTTTAAGATTCCGCTCTATTTCGCGCCAGCGTAAAGCCCGGTTGATAGGTTCGTCGGCTAGATCGCGCTCTTCGCCTTCGGCTTTTCCTTCCCACCACGCTTGCTCGCGCTTGAAATCAGGTTTCATATGTGCTCCTGTAGCTGTCCTTGTAATTGTAAAACAATTGGCGAATTAGGGATATGAATTGGCGGGTTGTAGAAAATTCGGAATTTCCGAATTTCCTCCTGATTAAGTGGCTGATGCCGTGTCCGGCAAGTCCTGCTATTTTTTTTCAGTAGCTCTTTTTGCCAGGCTGCGTTAAGCGGGGCCATTCCTTGCCCTGGCTCAGGTGGTCCAGGAAACGCAGCAAGCGCGCGATCTTTTTTGTATCGACCTCCGCCGGGGTCTGGTTCAGATAGATATACAAACGCCTGTCAAAGGCGGGGTCTTTGTCCTTTCCGGTAAAGTAAACTGTCGCCCTTCCGCAATGCCATTCCTCGCTGTGCCGGCAATGCCTGTTCAGGAGCCTGCGCGCCGCAAGGGATCTCATGGAAACTCCTTTTTCAGGAATACGAGCAAGGCCTCGATGTCTTCCGGCGTGATATCCCAGCGCATATAAGTCGTGAACGCGCATTGGAAGCCATTCCAGCCATCGGGGTTGTTCTGGTCCAGGCGGATATCCACGGCATAAGCCGAATTGGACTTCCACCATTCCCGGTGGTCCGGCCTGTCGTCGTGCTTGTAGTGGCGCTTTTTCAGCAGCCGCTCCAGTCGTTTTTTGAGCCGCGTCTCCTGCGGTGTCATTTTTTTGCCGCGCGGAGGTTTCATGTTAAAAGAACTCCCCGGCCCACAAACGCCGGACGAAGATTTCCCACGGCGCTATTTCTATGCCGTTTGAGAGCGTGCGCGGCTCGTTTTCAAGGCAGACAATGAGCGATTTTTTTACAGGGCCGTCTTCGGCGAGGGCAAGGAGGCCTTTGGTGTGCCCCTCGTGCACGCGCGGGCTCGCCTTCGCCTCAAGAGCCAGCGCCTTGTCGCCCAGCAGGAAATCCACCTCGAAGCCGCCGGCGGTCCGCCAAAAACAGATATCCAGCTCGGGGTTTTTATACGCCTGGTAAGCCTTAAGCTCCATCAGGATGTAGTGCTCAAAGGCTTTCCCGAATTCGGGCGTGCCGGGCTTTGGCTTGCGCCGGCACAGGTAGTTGGCGATGCCGACGTCGAACAGGTAGAACTTCTCGGTCTCGATAAGTCTGCGATTCTTTACTTTTCTCCACGGCTGGACCCTGAACCCCAGATAAGTCTCCTCCAGGATGTCGAAGTAGCCGCGCACCACCTTGGCCGACACCCCGGTCTCCCTTGCCACGTTGGTGTAATTAAGCAGCTCGCTGCTGGTTACGGCGGCGACCCTTAAAAATTCGGAAAACGAGGGGATATTCCGTACAAGCGCTTCGCCGGCGATCTCGTCTTTCAGGTAATCAGCCACGTAGCCGCGGATCTCCTCTACCGGGTCCGGGGACAGGTAATGCGGCGGAAGAAGGCCGGAAACCATGACGTTTTCAAGATCGAAGCCGTCCGTTTCTACGCGCGAAAGCGGGGTCATGGTCCGTCTCCGGGCTCTGCCCCCTAAAAGGTTGGCGTGGCTGCGGCGCAGTTTGCGCGCGCTTGAGCCGGTAAGGAGGAAAGACAGCCCCTTGTTCTCTATCAGCCAATGGACTTCGTCAAGCAGGGCGGGGATTTTCTGTATTTCGTCTATGACTATCAGGCCTTTGTGCTGCGAGTAGCGCTCGCGCAGAAGCGCCGGCCTGACCGCGAATTCGGCGAATACATCGGTCTTCAGCAGGTCTATTATTTTTGCGGTCGGAAGATGGTGGCGTATCCAGTAGGTTTTCCCCACCTTGCGGGGGCCCCATAAAAAGGCCGACTTGCCTGGCGGAATGTTCAGGTTGAACTGGCGGTTTAGTATTTTAGGTCCCATGAGGGAAGTATATCATGATAATCTTCCCTAGTCAATACGCTTCTCGCGGCATTGGCTGTTGCCATGTATTTCAGGGTCGCCGGTCGGCGGCCTTCCAGGAGCGCAGGATGTAGAAGGCTATGGCCGTGAGGCCGAGCGCGCCGGTGGCTGCGGCGAGCGGCAGCTGCCAGGGGTGGGCGGTCAGGATGGCCGCTATAGTGAGGAACTGGAATACCGTGGCCGCTTTCCCGGTGAGGGAGGCCTGGAATTCGGGGCGCAGGCGGGCCCTGACGGCCGGCGCCAGCTTCCAGGTCAGGGTTATCAGGGTCTGTACGATCTCGCGGGCCACGAGCAGGAGGATAAGGTAAACGGGCGGCCTGCGCGTGACGATGACGGCGGCGATGACCGAGAAAGCGAAGAGCTTGTCGCAGACGGGGTCGAGCCACATCCCCGCGGCGGGCGGGGACTCCTCTCCCAGGCCTTCCCGCCTGAGGGCGCGGCGCTCGAGCCAGCCGTCCAGGACGTCGGTGGCCCCCGCCGCGACCATCAGCGAGATGATATAGACCGCATTGGCGGGCCGTAACCACACCAGCGCGGCCAGGGGCACGCGCGAAAGCGTAAGGAGGTTAGGCGCCGTAAAGAACGGCTCGGGCCGGGCCATGGTTTAAATTCCTCCGAATATATCTTCCGGCGGTGAAGACCGCCCCGCTATCCCGATTCGAGAATTCTACATCTTTCAGGCCGTGCCCGCTATAATAAACTCAGCGCAATTTTACGTTATTCAGCCGGTGAGGCGGGAGGGCAAATGAAAGAGCCCGCGTGTCCCGTTTATATGGGCCGAGGGCTCAATGATATTCTAGCATAAAATTTTCATCTGTCAAGGGGTAAACCGAAAAAGATAGCGGAAGGCTTAGTCGCCGTGCAGTCCCGCCGGCCCCGTCGGGGCCGGCGAGGCCGGTGCGCTCGCCGTCGGAAAGGCCGAAGGAGAGCCCTTCGAAAAGGGGCCGCGCCCCGAAGCTTCTGGCGAGGTTCTGACAACCGAGAAGTATGGCCATTGAGGGGCTGAAAACTTCTTTATTTTATGAGCCCGGACACCGCGGCGTCGGCGGCTTTGATATAGCCGGCGTAGCCGCCCTGTATATCGGCCGGGGTCGCGGTGTAAGGGATATCCGGGGCGACGCCCAGGTTCTCGATAGGCCGCCCGTCGGGCCTCTCGGCTATGGTGGCGGTAAGCTTGATGACCTCCACTCCGAGCAGGTTGTTCTCGCGCTTGTATTCTTTTACCACGCCGCCGGCGCCGGCCGTGCGCTCGCCGAAGGTGACGGCGCGCTTATTGTCCTGCATGATGGCCGGGAAGAAATCCCCGCCGGAGAAGTCGAGCGGGTTGGTCAGGACCAGCAGGGGCTTGGCGAAGCGGACGGCCGGGTCCGGCTTGATGCTCGCGATCCCGTATACCGGCAGCGGGCTGGTCATGGTCTTGCCGGCGCTCCACTGCTTTACCACCTCTTTGTGGAAGGCGGCCCAGTCCCGCAGGAGCTCCAGGTTCACCGGGTAGCCGGCCAGATCCGGGCCCAGCAGCGCTCTGGCTTCGTCGTCGGTCTTCGCGGCTCCGGCTTCGTTCAGGAAGTTCACCGAATCGGCGATGTCGGACTGGGTCAGGGTCATGTAGTGCCTGGGCACGGCGAGCGGGGCGTCGGTCAGCATGGACGCCAGCGCGTAAAGATAGAAGACTATTCCGCCGGGGTTATTGGTCTGGTCTATCACCAGGGCCTCGGCGCGCTGGTTGAATTCCGGGATGAGCGCGGCGAAATCCTTGACCAGCTTGCCGGGGTTCTCCACCAGGTAGGTAGGGATGCGCACGAAACCTATGTCCTTCCCGCCGGCCGGCGAGCGGTAGACATAGGCCCTGAAAGCGTTCCCGGCCGGGGCCTCCCAGAGCTTCTCGCCGAAGTCGGGCAGGAAGCCGTCCTTGTGCCCGAGGGCATAGGAGGCCTGGGGCCCGGCGGCGGCCTCGGGGGTGCGCAGCACCATCAGGGCCAGCCAGGACATCGGTATCCTGACGGCGGCGCTCTTGGAGACGAAAGGCTGCTGCGCTATCAGCTCCGGTATATACCGCCACTGCAGCTGGAAGGGGACGGAGTCGGCCGACCCGGCCGGTTTCACGCTTATGGACACCGGGCCCTGCGGCACGGTCTCGCCCATGGCGCCGATGCGCACGGTCAAAGCCATCATGGCGGTCATCCCGGCGTCGGTCCCCGTCACATTGGCCAGGCCGGCCTGTTTCTCCAGGGCCGCCACCGCCTCGGCCACGGGTTTCCCGTCGAAAGCGGTAATTTCGTCGCCTATTCTGAAAGGGAAGAGGTTCTCGGGCAGGGCTTTGCGGTTGATGGAGGAAATAAAATACCGGCCTCCGGAGTGGGTGATGCCCAGGGGCAGGAGCGCGGCTTCGGTGGAATGAAAGGAGACCGAGACGTGGTAGTCCTTCATCGAGTTCAGGAGCGACCTCAGGAGCACCTGGTACTCCTTCACGCCGAAGGAAGCGGAGGCGTTCACCTGGTCCCTGGCTTTCTGTATCTCGGCGTCCAGGTCCCAGCCGAACTGTTCCTTTTTCCAGCCGGCGGGGGCGTAGCGGGCGGCTATCATGTTCCTGACCGAATCCAGGTCCTGCAGCATCAGCTGCTTCAGCTGCTGCTGGGTCATGCCCGCCGCCGCGCCGGCGGTGGCGGAGGCGAGGTCTTTGTCGTAAATTTTCCCGTATTCCTCCGGCGAAACGGAGTTGAGGGTTTGCAGCTCCTCGAGGGAGCCGGCCGAAACCTGGCCGGCCAGGAATACAAGGCCGGCCAAGGAGGCGAAGAAGTTCCTGGAATTGAATTTCATGGTCTGTCTCCCGGCTCGCGCTGCTGTCGTTGATCCCGCTTATAAGATCATAATAGATGCCGAAGCCGGTTGCGAGAGCAAAAGGCCTACTTCCGGCCGGGCCTTCCGCCGCGGCCGCGCCGGCGCCCCTGCTCCGGAGTTTCCGGGGGGCGCTTGTTCTCTTCTTTGCGCTTCAGCCTTTCCAGCTTCTCCATTCTGGCTTTCAGGAGCGAGGCTTCTTCGCGTATTTTCAGGTAGTTGGCGTAGTGTCCGCGGTCCAGCCTGCCGGACTCCAGGGCTTCGCGCACGGCGCAGGAAGGCTCGTTGGAGTGGGAGCAGTCGGCGAAGCGGCACTGCCCGGCCAGGGCATGGATATCCGTGAAAGTCCCGTCCACGGTCAGCTCGCCGGCCCAGAGCTCCAGCCCGCGCAGGCCGGGAGTGTCGATCAACAGGGCGCCGCTGCCCGGCAGCACGAACAGGCGGCGGCCGGTGGTGGTGTGGCGGCCTTTCGAATCGGACCCGCGCACGGCCGAAATGCGCTGTGCCGCGCGGCCCAGCAGATTATTGATGATGGTGGACTTACCGGCGCCCGAAGAGCCGGCGAAGACCAGGGTGCGCGCCGGCCCGGTGAATTCGGCCAATGCCTCGTAGCCCTTCAGGTTCAGCGAGTCCAGCGCCAGGACCCGCGCCCCGAAGCCGAGGGCTTTTATTTCCTCTATCCCGGCCCCGGCGTTCGCCGCCAGGTCGGCTTTGTTCAGCAGGAGCACGGCCTCGGCGCCTCCGGAGCGCGCCGCGGCCAGGTAGCGCTCGGCGCGCCGCGGGCTGAAGGTGGCGTCCAGGGCCGTCACGATGAAGACGGTGTCTATATTGGCGGCCAGCACCTGCTCGTCCCCGCCGCCGGGGTCCTTGCGGGACAGGCGCGTGCGGCGCGGCAGGAGGGCCTGGATGGTCTGGCGTCTGGCGGCCGGGTCGAAAGCTAAGGCGGCCCAGTCGCCTACCGCCGGGAAACCGGCCTTGGAGCCGGCGGCTTTGCGGAAATTCCCGGAGACCTCGGCGGTGAATTCACCGCGCGCGCAGACCAGGTCGCAGGCCATGCGGTGCTCGGCGACGATCCTGGCGGGGAGCAGGCCGCGCAGGGCGAAGGGCGCGAAGCTCTCCTCCAGCGCGGCGGTCCAGCCTAGTTCGGCCAGCGTCGGGACGGGTCGCGGCCCCGTCATAAGGCGTGGGCTTCGGTGTATTTCACTATCTGGTTCATCATGCGGACGGCTTCGGCCGGGTATCTGCCGGCGGCGGTCTCGCCCGAGAGCATCACGTAATCGGTGCCGTCCAGCACGGCGTTGGCCACGTCGGAGACCTCGGCGCGCGTCGGGAGGGGGTTGGCGGTCATGGTCTCCAGCATCTGGGTGGCGGTGATGACCGGTTTTTTCAGGCGGTTGCAGAGCCTGATTATCCGCTTCTGGAGGATGGGGACTTCCCAGGGCGGGAACATCACGCCCAGGTCGCCGCGGGCCACCATGACGCCGTCGGCGGCCTCGACTATCTCTTCGAGGTTGGCGATGGATTCCCGGGCCTCTATCTTCGCTATTATTTTGCAGGAGGGCAGGCGGGGCTTTACCAGCCGGGACACGGCCAGCAGGTCGGCCTTCGAGCGCACGAAGGACTGGGCTATGAAGTCCGGCTTATGCTCCAGGGCGAACTCTATATCTTCCCTGTCCTCGCCGGAGAGGCGCGGGAAGTCCAGCCGCGCCTGCGGGATGTTCACGCCCTTGCGCTCTTTCAGCAGCCCTCCCGCCGCTACCTCGCAGCCCAGCGAGTCGCGGCCGCGGGTTTTCACTTCCAAGGCTATGTTCCCGTCGTCGATATAGATGAAATGGCCTTTCTTTATGACCTTCAGGGAGCCGCGGTAGTCGAAGGGGATGTCGCCCCGGCGGCCGGCCGCGTCGGCCGGCGCCAGGTTCACCCGCTGCCTCTTTTTCAGCTCCAGCGGGGCTTTCAGGCGGCCTATGCGGATGCGGTTCCCCTTCAGGTCCTGCAGGATCAGGATATGCCGGCGCAGCTTGCGGTTCAGTTCCCGCACCAGCCCGATGCGGGCCGCGTGCTCTTCGCTGGTGCCGTGCGAGAAGTTAAGGCGCACGGCATCCAGGCCCGCGTCGTAGAGCTTGCGGAGCAGGGCCGGGCCCGAGCTGGCGGGGCCGAGCGTGGCGAGTATTTTCGTCCTGGGGCTGCGGAGGGTTCTTGTCATGCCAGCTTGCCTTTTGTCGGCGTGAGGTCTTGCCCGAATGCCTGTACTCTATTGTACAAAAACAGGGAAAAAACGGGTACAAATAAACAACCGTCTTCAACAGGGGCCCGGGGGGGCTCCGCGAAAGACGGCTGTTCTCCGCTAAGTTCCGTTACGTCAGCTGACTTTGCAGCGGCGGCGCTTCGAGATCAGGTATTCGCCGTTGCGCTTGTGCATGCGGGCCACCAGCTGGTGGGTCCCCGGCTGGAGCTCGTTCCAGTCGAACCACCAGTAGCCTACGGCGTGCCTGCAGGTCTGCCAGGGCTGGTCGTTGACGGAGATATCCATGCCGGTGCAGTCGCTGGCGCCTATGCGCACGGCGTAATGCCTGGCGGTGATGTTCTCCAGGTTCTTCGGGTAGTCCACTACCACGTACTCGGCGGCGTCGACGGGCTTCGTCTTCGCGGCGGTTGTTCTGGCGTTCTTCTTCGCAGTTAACTTGAGCATTTCGCTTTCCTCCGCTGTTGCGGCCGCCGGGCCGTTCCCGGGCTTGCCTATTCTGGCTATCCGCTCGCTCAGGTAAGCGAGCGACTTGTCCAGGGGGTGCTTCAGATGCAGCCGCAGAACGCGCCTGTTCTTTGAATCCAGGGCTTCGAAATCGCCCAGGGCCTGCGCCGTTTCAAGCTGCCAGAAAGAATATTTCTCCCCCGGGACCAGTATATCTTTTTTGGCCTGGCTGGTCAAGATGAGGAAGAAGGCGCTGTCCGGCCCGCCTTTATGGAGCTGGCCCGAGGAATGCAGGTAGCGCGGCCCGTAGGCCAGCGTGCAGGCCGAGGAAGTGTAGCGGGTGAGGCTCTCGCGCAGCCTGGCCAGCCCCGCCTCCACTTTGGGGCTGCTGGGCAGGTAGGCCAGCAGGCCGATATACTCCTTCTCCCCCAGCGCGGAGAACACCGACCAGAAGACGTCGTCGTAGCTGGCTATGGTCTTATCCGCGCCGCGCAGGGCGCGCGAGGCGAAGACCGAGACGCGGTCGGCGGAGAAATCGGGCTTCGGGGCGGGCCTTTTCCCCTTCTCCGCGTACCGGGCCAGCACCCGCATGGTGAGGAGCTTGGCTTCCTGCACGTCGGGCTGGTCGAAGGGGTTTATCTCCAGCAGGGCGCCGGCGGCGGCCGTGGCGGCCTCCCAGCGGAAGAACTCGGCGCCCAGGTCGTAGGGGTCCTTTAGCGTTATCGCGTAGACCGGGTGCCCGGCTTTCTTCAGGGCGGCCAGGGCGGCTTCTTCGGCGGCGCTGGTGAAGCCTTCCAGCTTGACGTGGACGAAGAAGCGGTCGGCCTGGTACTTGTCCGGCTCCATCAGCGGCTCGAGGCAGACCGGGATTATCCCCTTCCCCTCTTTGCCGGTGCTTTCCGCCACCAGCTGTTCCACCCAGAGGCCGAAGTACTTCAGCTTCCCGGGCAGGAGCAAAGTGAGCTTGTCGCGGCCCCGGAGGGCCAGCGAGCCCATGAGGGCGCCGAGGAGCGCTCCCGGGTTCTTCCGGACCTCCGGCTCCCTGCACAGCGCCGCCATGTTCACGGCGCGCCCGAGCAGCTTCCCGATGTCGGCGCCGCAGAGCGCCGCGGGCACCAGGCCGAAATAGGACAGGGCCGAGAAGCGGCCGCCGATATCCGGCGGGTTCAGGAACACCCGGCGGAATTTCTTCGCCTTCGCCAGCTTTTCCAGGCCGGTGCCGGGATCGGTGACGGCCATGAAGTTGCCGCCGGGGTCCTTGACGCCGGCTTTCTTCACCAGGCTCCAGAAATATTTGAAGTGGCTGGACGGCTCTATGGTGCCGCCGGACTTGCTGGCGAAGATGAAGAGCGCGCGCTTCAGGTCCAGCTGCTTTTGTACCGACTCTATCCAGGCGGGGTCGGTGGTGTCCAGCACCAGGAGGCGCGGGTACTTCGGGTTCTGGAAGACCCCGCGGAGCACCTCCGGGGCCAGGCTGGAGCCGCCCATGCCGAGCAGCACCGCGTGGGTGAAGCCGGCGGCGCGTATCTCCTCGGAGAACTCCTCTATCTCCTTTATTTTCGGCAGCATGCCGGAGGGGCTGTCCAGCCAGCCCAGCGCGCCGGAGATCTGCTTCGCGTTCGCCTCGTCCTTTTTCCAGAGGCCCGGGTCTTTTTTCCAGAGCCGGCCCGCGAAGTTCATGGCGGCCAGCCTGTCCAGGGCGTCGGCGGCGTCTATCTCGGAGAGTTCTTCCTGCGGCATGGTCACCTCCGGGCCGGCGGCGGCCCTCTCTTTTTCTATGCGGGCCAGCAGCCCGTCGTGCGAGCGCGCGAACTTCTCTATGCCGTCCTTTTCGAGGCATTCCAGGATCGCGCCGAAATCCAGGCCGGACTTTTTAAGCTCGGCGAAATAAGCCTCGGCCGCGGCGAAGCGCGGCGCGAGCGGGCCGCGGTTTATCTCGCCGCCGGAGAAGTAGGCTTCCAGGGCTTCTTCCGGGGCGGTGTTCACCGAGCCTTCCAGCGCCAGCTGCTCCATGTAGAGCGAGGGGCGGTAGGCCGGGTCCTTGACGCTGGTGGAGGCCCAGAGGATGCGCTGCGGCGGTATGCCGGAAGCCCTGAAGCCGGGGCAGTAGAAGAGATCGCGGTAAAGCCTGTAGGCCAGCAGGGAGTTCTCCACGGCGGCGCGGCCCGCGAGCTTCCCGGCGGGGCCGGGCGGCAGGGCCCGGAGCCGGCTGTCCACGGCGGTGTCTATGCGGCTGACGAAGAAGCTGGCCACCGAGGCCAGGCCTGCCACCGGCAGGGAATGCTTCAGCCGCCAGGACATGGCGTGGGTGTAGGCCTGGGTCACGGCGCCGTAGCGGTTGACGGTGAAGACGAGAGTGAAGTTCACGCTGACGCCTTTTTTCAGCAGGTTCTCCCCGGCGAGCAGGCCTTCCTTCGTGGCCGGCACCTTTATCATCAGGTTCGGCCGGCCCACGCGGGCGGCCAGGCGCAGCCCTTCGGCCTCGGTGCGGGCCGCGTCGAAAGCCAGCTTCGGCGAGACTTCCATGCTGACGAAGCCGTCCAGCCCGCCGGAGGCCTCGTAGGCCGGCCTGAGGAGGTCGGAGGCGCGCTGTATGTCCTCCACGGCGAGGAGTTCGTAGATCTCGACCGCGGAGGCGCCGGAGGCGGCCAGCCTCCTTATGGGCCCGGAGTAATACTCGCCGGCCAGGGCTTTCTCGAAAATGGAGGGGTTGGAGGTGAGGCCGGTCACGGCCCTGTTCCGTATCAGCCGGGAGAGAGCGCCGGGCTGCGTAACGGGGTCCCCGAACAGGAGCTGGCGGCTGAGGTCGTCCAGCCAGAGGCTCTGGCCGGTCCTCCTTATGTCTTCCGGCGTCAGCATCAAAGACCCCGCTCCAGGCCGTCTATCTTCTTCAGGCGGCGCTTATGGCGGTCCTCGCCGGAGAATCTGGCGGCGGCGAAGGCCGCGGCTATCTCGAAGGCCAGGGACTCGCCTATGATGCGCGCGCCCAGGCAGAGCACGTTCATGTCGTCGTGCTCCACGCCCTGGTGGGCCGAGTAGGTGTCGTGGCAGAGGCCGGCGCGTATCCCCGCCAGCTTGTTGGCGGCTATGCAGGCGCCTACGCCGGAGCCGCAGATCACGATGGCCCTGTCGGCGCGCCCGGCCAGCACTTCCCTGGAGGCCTTGGCCGCGAAATCCGGGTAGTCCACGGCTTTATGCGGAGAGTCGGTGCCCAGGTCCGAGACTTCGCAGCCCAGGTTCCTGATAAGAGGGATGAGCGCCGTCTTCAGGTGGTAGCCCGCGTGGTCGCCGGCGATGGCTATTTTCATAATGGTCGTCCTTAAAGTTTCTCGATCTCGTTCTTCAGCGCCCAGCCTTTTATGCCTTCCTTCTGCAGCCCTATCTCGTAGTAGGCCTCGTCGCCGGTGTCCAGGATCCTGACCAGCCGGCCTTCGGGCGCGGAGGCGTAGGTCTTGAATTTTTCCCCGGGGCCGCTCAGCAGCCGCGTCCCCCCCGCCTTCGTGACCACGCCGGCGGAACTGAAGGGCGAGGACTGCCTGCCGGCCAGCCAGGCGGCGGTGAAGGCCAGGAGGAGCGCCGCCGCCAGCGAAACGCGGCCGGCGGAGACCCCGCCCCTGCCGCCGTCGAGCAGGAAGGCCGCCGCGCCGGCCAGGCAGGCCAGCCAGAAAAGCAGCAGGGCCAGGGCTTTCAGCTCGGCCTCCGAGAGCATGAAGTAAACGTAATGGAGCGCCGCCGGGGCGCCTTCGGGCGCCAGCGACTGCCCGGTCTGCCGCAGGGCGAAGTCCAGGTTGGCGCGGATGTCCTGCGAGCGCGGGTCCAGCAGGAAAGCCCTGGCGTAATCGTACACGGCGGGGCCCATGCGGTTGAGGCGGAAAAGGGCGTTCCCGGCGTTGTACCAGGCCCACTGGTTGCGAGGCTCCTTGGCTATAATGAGCTTGTAGCCTTCCAGGGCCTCCTCGTACTGGCCGTTACGGTACAGGTCGTTGAATTCGGCCAGCTCGCCCCGGTCGTAAGCGGCGGCGGCCGGCGGCAGGGCCAGCAGCAGGGTCAGGAAAAGGTTCTTCATCGTTCTCGACCGCCTACTTCAGCTCCTTCTCGAGCAGTTCCAGCAGCAGGGAGTATTTCTTCGCCAGGTCCGAGGCTCCCTCCGAGCCCGCCGCCTCGGGCGAGAAATGGCGCAGTTCCAGGGCCGCCCAGAGCTCGCAGATCTCCTCGAGAGCGCGCTCCGAGGCCGAGGGAAAGCGGTTCTTGACCAGGCCGGAGGCCTTCCTGATGGTGAGGGCGCCGACCTTGACCCCGCACTTGTCGGAGAGATAGTCCATGAAGGAATCGTAAAGCACGGAGACGGCCTCGTCGGGCTTGCCGGCCTTTATGAGGTTCTCGGCCTCGGTTATATCGCGCGAGGCTTCGCCGCGCGCCCGGCGGAACCGGAAGAGCAGCGGGTTGGCCAGCTTGAAGCGGTTGAACCTGGCCAGCCAGAAGGAGAGGAGGAGGAGGGCCGCCGGCGCGGAATGGGTCCAGTACGGCAGGGCCAGCACGGAGGCGGCCAGGTAAGGCAGGGAGTCGGAGCCCGGCTTGTCGCTGACATAGCGGATGTCGGAGCCGGAGGCCGTCACCGGCGCGGCGGCGCCGCCCTGGCTGAAATTCACGCTCCTGGCCGGCTGGCCGCCTTTTTCCACCCGCAGGACCACGGGGTTGGTCTGCAGCTCGCGGTAGGCGGCGGAGCGGGGGTCGAAGTAGGCGAACTTTATGGGCGGGATGGTCTTCCGGCCCTCGCTGCGCGGCACCAGGATATAGGTGAAGGTCTTCCTGCCGCTGATCAGGTCCCCCTCCTTCTTCACGTCGAGCGAGCTCATGGTGTCGAAGACCTTGAAGTCGGGCAGGTCCGGGAATTTGGGGGCCGCGACGGCTTTCAGGTTGCCGCTGCCGCCTATGGTCACGGAGAAGTTTACGGCCTCCCCGGCGCGGACGTCCGGCCGGTCGGCCGCGGCCGTGACCGTGTAATTCCCGACAGCGCCGCCGAAGCCGGCCGGGGCGCCGGCAGGCAGCGGCTTAATGTCGATGGTTATCGGGTCGGTGGAGAATTCCCTGCTGGCCCCCTGGGACCCGCTCATGGCCATGAACTTCTGGAAGAAGTTGGGGTCGAAGGGGTCGATGGGCTCTTCCGAAGGTATCTGGGCGATGACCCTGGCGGCTTTTATCTCGGCGCGGCCGGGGCTGAGGGCGAAGAGGGCGGCCTTGATCTCGCTGTAGGCGTAGCGCGATCCGCCGATGTCGGTCTCCCCGCTGCGCACCGGCGGCAGGTCCTCCGAGATCAGGTTCTTGAAGGCGGGGGGCTCGTACCGCGGGTTGGAGCTGAGCGGCACCGAGGTGTAGAATTTTATGCTGACGCCTATCTGTTCTCCGGGGTAGGCAGTTTTTTTGTCCGTCTCGGCTTTAAGGAAGATCTGCTCCCCCCTGCCGGCGGCGGTCCCGGCCGGCTGGGCGGGGCGCTGCTGCCTGGCGGGCTGGGAAGGCGGCTGCCGGGGCTGCTGGGCGGCCGGCTGGCTGGCCTTAGTGACCGCGACCTGGAGCTCGTTGGTCACGGCTTTTTCCTTGCCGTTGAAGACGGAAATGGAAGGGATGGCCTGCAGGCCTATGAAGCGCGGGGTCAGTACGTAGGTGAAAGAAACGACGGTGGTGATCTTGCCGTTGATGATGGAGATGCTCTGGCTGCGGCCGGAAGAGTAAACGTTGAAGCTCTGCATGTTGGGGAGCTTCGGCTCCGGTACGCTGGCCGAATCGCCGGAGACGGTGACGGTGAGGTAGAGGTTCCCGTTTATCTCCACCGAGTCGCGGTCGGTGGAAGCCGTGACCGTGAGCAGGGCCGCGGCCGGCGCGGCCAGCAGCAGGGCGGCCAGCGCGGCCAATAGCCTTTTTGTAAAATTCACCAGTCCTCCAGGCGGTCCTGCGGCGGCGGCTTGCCCTGTTTCATGGCGGCCTGCCTCAGGGCCTCGGGGTCCCTGGCGGCGGCCTTCTCCTTTTCCTTCATCATTTCCAGTATCTGGCGGCTCCGTTCGCGGGCCTCCGCTTTTTTCTTTTCCTGCTCCTTCCGCTTTTCCTTCTCCTGGTCGTCCTTGCCGCCGCCGCCGTCCTCTTTCTTGTCCTGGTCCTGCTTCTTTTTCTCCTGGTCCTTCTTGTCCTTGTCCTTCTTGTCGTCGGGGTTGGGGCAGGAGTTCTTCTTTTTCTGCTCCAGGGCCTTCTGCAGGTTGAACTTGGCGTTCTCGTCCTTGGGGTCGAAAGAGAGGGCCTTGCGGTAGGCGGCGACGGCGCCGGCCGCGTCCCCGCTCCTGAAAAGCGCGTTGCCGCGGTTGTAATTCGCCTTCGCGGCCACCTTGGGGGAGGCCGCGGCCTGCTCGAACAGTTCCCCCGCCTTCGCGTAGTCCTCCTGCCTGTAATAAGCGTCGCCTATGTTCAGGTCGAGGCGCTTGTCGGCCGGGGCCTTCTGTTTGGCGCGGGAATAATATTCCACGGCGGCGGGCCAGTCCTTCTTGCCGTAGGCGGAGCCGCCCTTGCGGGCGTCGGGGCCGGGACCGGCGGCCAGCGCGGAAGAGGACGGGGAACAAAGCGCGGCGAACAGCAGGAGCGCGGCCGCGCCGCCCTTTCTGAAGGGGAGTTTTAAGTCTGGCAGCTTGAATACCAGCCGGAACCCTTTCTCCATAACCATCAATTCTATCAAAAGCAGGAGCAGCGCCGCAGCCAGCGGCCACTGGTAGCGGTCCTTGTAGACGGAGCGGCCTTTGCCCCTGCTTTTTTCCAGGTCCAGGGCGGCCACGGCCGAGCGCACCGCCTCGGCGGCCGAGTCGGGGTCCGTGTAGCGGAGGTAGGCCGCGCCGGTCCGGCTGGCTATCTTCATCAGGGCTGCCTCGTCCATGCGGCTCACCACGGTCTTCCCCGACTTGTCCTTCTTGTATTCCAGGGTGTTGCCGGCCGAGTCCGTCATGGGGACCAGCTCGCCGTCCGGGGTGCCTATGCCTACGGTGAAGATCTTCAGGTTCTGTCCGGCGGCGGCTTTCAGGGCTGTATCCAGCCCGGCGGAGTGGTCCTCCCCGTCCGTGATCAGCACCAGCACTTTCTGCCCCCCGTAGCGGAAAAGCATGCCGAGGGTAGTGTCTATGGCCTCGGAGAAGTCGGTGCCCTGGGAGGGCAGCATGCCCGGTTTCAGGGCGGAAGCGAAATAAGTGATGGCGTCCTGGTCGGTGGTGAGCGGGCACTGGACATAGGCTTCCCCGGCGAAAGCCACCACGCCGATGCGGTAGTCCTCGAATTTCCGCGCTATGGCGCCCAGCAGGAGCCGGGCGTTGAAAAGGCGGTCCGGCTTCAGGTCGCGCGCCCCCATCGAAAGGGAGGTGTCCACCGCTATCACCACGTTGCCCTTCAGGTCCGTGATCGGGGAGAGTTCCACTCCCCACTGCGGCCCGGCGGCGGCCACCGCGAGCAGGCCGAGGGCGGTGAAATAGAGCAGGCCGCGCAGGCGCCTGCGCGCGGCTTCCGGCCCGGCGCCGAGCCTGTCGAAGGCCGGCCCCAGGAGGCGCCGCGCCGCCTCGAGCCGGCGCTCTTCCGCCTTGAAGCGGAAAACGACGAGGACGGCGAAAGCCGCGGCCAGCCAGGCTAAAGTTATAGGATATCTGAATAGTTCCATAAGGGTGAAGGCTGAAGGCTAAAGGCTGAAGGCTGAAGGCTGAAAGGGGAAAGCCGGTTGATGGTATTTTTTGCAGTCCTCATCACTTCATCCCTCATCCCTCATCCTTCATCCTTTTCTTCTACGGCACCGTCCTGAAATAAGTTCTTTCCAGCACGAACAGCAGGGTCAGCAGGGCGAGGGCCGGCGCGAGGAAGTACAGGTAGAGGTCGGCGTAGCTGGTGTAGGTCTTCGCCTCGAATTTCGTCCTTTCCAGCGAGTCTATCTTCGTGTAGATCTGGTCCAGTTCCCGGGAATTCCTGGCGCGGTAGAACTCGCCGCCGGTGAGGCCGGCTATCTCGCGCAGCGCGGGCTCGTCCAGGTCCTCTTCTATGTAGATCACCGGCTGCATGGGGTCGCCGGTGGAGATCTGCGCCCGGCCCTTCCCGGCCGTGCCGATGGTGTAGACCTTGATGTCGTAGGCCGCGGCGGTCTTCGCGGCCAGGGCGAGGTCGGTTACCAGGCCGGAGTTGGAACGGCCGTCGGTGAGCAGGATGACGACCCTGCTTTTCGCCTTGCTTTCCTTGAGGTGGTTCACGGCGGTGACGATGGCGTCCCCTACCGCGGTGCCGTCGGCCCGGGTCATGTTGAGGTAGGAGCTGTCCAGCATTTCCAGCACGGACTGGTAGTCCAGGGTCAGGGGGCAGGCGAGCAGGGCCGTTCCGCCGAAAACGGTGACGCCGATGCGGTCGTTCTTGCGCTTCCTGACGAAGTCGGCGGCGGCTTTCTTGGCCGCTTCCAGCCTGTTCTGCGGCGCGAAATCCTCGGCCGCCATGCTGTAGGAGGTGTCCAGCGCCAGCATGATGTCTATACCCTCGGCGGGCGGAACTTCGCCCCGGCTGGCTTTCTGCGGCCTGGCCAGGGCGAAAATGAGCAGAGAAACGGCCAGCAGCCTGCCCCAGAAGGGCACTAGGGCGAACAGCCGCGCCCTGACCGTCCTGAGCGCCGGCAGCGGCGCCGGCATGCCGGCCGCGCCGAGCCGCCTGGCCGCTTGCGACCTGGCGAGCCCGGCCAGCAGGCCGGCCAGCGGCATCAGGAGCAGGAACCAGGGGTGCTTGAAGAGGTTCACTTTTCCCCCTCCGCGCGCTTTCGCGCCTCTTCGGCGGCGGCCGCCAGAGCCCGCGCGTTTTCGGCCGCGCGGTAAAACTCCATCAGCAGTTCCTCGAGGGCGCGGGAGTCGGCTTCGGCGTCGCCGGGTTTGAGCCTGGCGAATTTAACCAGGTCGGATTTCTGCAGCAGTTCCCTGGCCCTGAGCGCGGTCTTTATGTCGGCCCCGGTCCGTTTGAGCTCTCTGCCCAGCATGGCGGTGGTCATCTGCGCGGCGTCGATGGAGAATTCCTCGGAAAGGTAGAGGCGCAGCACGGCGGTGAGGCCGGTGTAGAATTCCTTTAGCTTCCCGGCGGCCGCGAGCGGGGACTTTTCCAGGCCCGACAGGCGGTCCCGGGCGCGCTGGTAGGGAGTGCGCGGGTCGGTCCAGGCCGCGGAAGCGGGGCCGGCGGTCCCGGACCGGCGGCGATAAAAGTAATAAGCGGCCGCGGCGGCGGCAAGGGCGAGCGCGGTCAGCCAGAGCCAGGGAAGGTACCGGAAAGGCGGGTAGATATCGCGGATATCCTCCCCCTCCTTGGTCTTGAAGAGCGGCAGCACCTCCACGGTGAAGGAGGAGCTGGCCACTTCCGCGTCCTCCGGCGCGCCGGCGCCGCCGACGCGCCAGGAGAGGGCCGGGAAGGTGCTTACGCCGAGGGCGAAGGCTTTGGCCTCGATCTCGAAGGTCCTGGTTTTGCGGCCGTCCTTCCCGGTTTCCCCGGAGCGGGTGAAGGAGAGCAGTTCGAAATCGGAGCCTTCGGGGGCGGCGGTGGCCGGCCTGAGGGTGTAATTCTCCGGCAGCGAGGCTTCCACTTTGAACTTGAAGGTTTCGGCCAGCCGCACCTTTCCCGCCGGCGGGGTCACCGTCAAAGAAACGGGCTCCTGCGCCGCGGCTGAAGCGGCGGCCAGCAGGGAGGCCAGGAAGAGTTCTATCCTCATACGAGCTTAAAGTTCTTTTTTCTCTGGCGGAAGAATTTCACCACGGGGCCGTGCACGGGCAGGGCGGGGTCTATGTCTATCCAGTCCGAGCCCGCGGAGCGCAGAACGGCCTCCAGGCCGGCGCGGCGGGCGGCGGCCGCGGCCCCGTAGGCCGCCCGGTAGGCCGGGCTCGAGAGGTCGGCGGTGAAGCTCTCCCCGCCCTCGAGCTGCTCGGTCACCAGCAGGGCGCGGGCTTCCGGCAGGGCCCGCTCGAAGCGGTCGGTGATCACCACCGGGATCAGGTCGTGGCGGCGGGCGGTCAGGCGCGCCTCCCTGGTGTAGTCCGGCGCGTTGAAGTCGGAGATGAGGATCACGATGCCGCGCCGCTTCATCACCCTGTTGGCCGTCCTGAGCGCCAGGGCGAGGTCGGTGCCGCGGCTTTTGGGGGCGTAGGCCAGCAGTTCGCGGATGATGCGCAGGCTGTGGTTCCTGCCCTTGCGGGGCGGGATGTAGAGCTCCGTCCTGTCGCTGAAGAGCAGCAGGCCGCTCTTGTCGCTGTTCTTGAGCGCCGAGAAGGCGAACATGGCGGCCAGCTCCGCGGCGGCTTCGCTCTTCGGCTTTCCCGAGGAGCCGAAGGACTGCGAGGCGGAGATGTCGCAGAGGATCATCAGCGTCAGCTCGCGCTCCTCGACGAACTGCTTCACGAAAGGCCTCGCGCTGCGGGCGGTGACGTTCCAGTCTATGGAGCGGATATCGTCGCCGGGCACGTATTCCCGGACTTCGGAGAATTCCACGCCGCGCCCTTTGAACACGCTCTGGTACTGGCCGGCGAAGGTCTCGCTGACCAGCCGCCCGGTCTTGATCTCTATCTGCCGGACCTTCTTTAAAATTTCAGCGGTATTCATAGAAAAAGGGAAGTCGGGAGTCGAGGGTCGGAAATCGCGGGGTTTCCGATTCCCGGCCCTTAACTCTTTGTTCTTACGGGACTTCCACGGCTTCGAAGATGCTCTTGATGATGTCCTCCGGGCCGATGTTCTCCGCCTCGGCCTCGTAGGTGAGCAGCACGCGGTGGCGCAGCACGTCGAAGCCTACCGCCTTGATGTCCTCCGGAGTAACGTAGCCGCGGCCGTTGATGAAAGCGTAGGCCTTGGCGGCCTGTATCATGTAGATGGTGGCGCGCGGGCTGGCGCCGTAGTTTATCCAGGGCTTGAGCTTCTCGAGGCCGTGCCTGCCGGGCTCGCGGGTGGCGATCACGAGGTCCAGCACGTAGTTCTTTATCTTGTCGTCCACGTAGATCAGGTCGGCGGTCTGGCGGGCCTTCAGCACCTGCTCCACGCTGACCGCCTTGCCGGCGGCCGGCAGGGTCTGGCGCGCCATCAGCTCCAGCACCCGGGCCTCCTCCGTCTTGGTGGGGTAGGTGATGTTCACCTTCAGCATGAAGCGGTCCACCTGCGCTTCGGGCAGCGGGTAGGTGCCTTCCTGCTCTATCGGGTTCTGGGTGGCCAGCACCATGAACAGGTCGGGCAGCCTGTAGGTGGAATCGGAAATGGTGACCTGGCGCTCCTGCATGCCCTCCAGCAGCGCGGCCTGCACCTTGGCGGGGGCGCGGTTTATTTCGTCGGCGAGGACGATGTTGGCGAAGACGGGCCCCTTGCGCACCGAGAAGGTCCCTTCCCTGGGGTTGAAGATCAGCGTGCCGGTGATGTCGGCGGGCAGCAGGTCCGGCGTGAACTGGATGCGCTGGAAGGAGGCGGAGACGGCCTGGGCCAGCGTCTTCACGGTCAGGGTCTTGGCGAGGCCGGGCACGCCCTCCACCAGCACGTGGCCGTTGGCGATGAGCCCGACGAGGAGGCCGTTGATCAGCTCTTCCTGGCCCACCACCACCTTGGCCATTTCCCTGCGCAGGTCCTGGAGGAAAAGCGCGTCCTGCTGGATTTTCTGGTTCAGTTTCGAGATCTCAGAGTCCATGTTCGCTCCTTGTGGCTTACCATGCGCCGGCCGCGGGCGGCACCGGCGCTAAATCCTAAAAAGATCGGGGTTTTCCCGTCAAGGAGCCGCTACTCTATCCGGAACAGCGGCTTGGAATCCAGCTCGCGGAGCTGCTGTTCCTTGTGCGATTCTATGTCCAGGCGGATGCGGTTCACCGCTTCGAGGGCCTTGAGGCGCACTTCCTCGTCGTAGTCCTGCAGCGCGGGCTTCAGGGCGGGGAGAGCCTCCTTGTTGGAAAAAGTGCCGATGGCCGCCACGGCGGCCAGGCGGGTCTCCTTGTCGTAGTCCTTGAGCCCCTCGGCGAGCAGCGCCAGGCTCAGTTTGGTCTTGTCCTTGGCGAGCATGGTGATGATGCTCTTTTTCACGAACATCTCGGTCTCGTTCTCGAACATGCTCTTGAGCACGCCGGGGGCGCTCTCGTCCTGCAGCTGCCAGAGCAGCTCGGCCGCCGCGAAGCGCACTTTCTCGTTCGAATCCTGGGTGAGGCCGCGCAGGGTCTTGAGGGTTTCCATGGAGAACTTTATCAGGTAGGTCTTCTCGGGCTTCACCGGCAGGGCGGGATCGGGGAGCGCGGTGATCTCGTCCTTCTTGGCCAGCTGCAGCAGCTCCTTCTTCTTGGCCTCGTTCCTGTTCTGGTTCACCAGGTAGTAGATCCCGGCGGCAAAAATGAGCAGCAGCAAGATCCATTTCATAGCGTGATCCTTTTTAAGCCGGGGCTGCCGGCCGGGGCCGGGTACCTGTCGAGGCCGCGGCGGGGCGCCCGGAGTTCGGGGCGGCTGTCCCGGCTCGAAGCCGCGCCGGCTGAAATAGCGGCGGTGACTCTGCGCATAGACTATAGACATTTAAACAATTTTACAAGGGGGTATTCAAATACTTCCCGAAGTTGATATAATAAAAATACGGCGGCGTTCCCCGATAACCGGCCGCCGGCGGGACCTATGATGGAATATAACGATTTTAATTTGAAGCCGCTGCCGGAGATACCCGGGCAGGAAGAGGACGAAGTCCGCGGCCCCGAAGGGCCGGTTCCCGCCGGCTTCAACGAGCGGTTCGTGGCCTACGTGGCGGACGCGCTGCCTTTCGTGCTGGCCACCTATGCCACCCTCGGGCCGGCCCTGAAGGCCGGGCTTCTTCCCCGCACGAACGCCGGCGAGTGGCTCTGGAAGTTCCTCTGGCTGGGCCTTTATATCGTTTACGAGACCATTTTTTCCAGCGGCGGGCGGGCCACGCTGGGCAAGTACCTCCTGAACATCCGGGTGAAGGCCAAGGACGGGAGCGAGCTCTCCGTGCGCAGGGCTTTCGTCAGGTCCCTGGCTTATTTCCTCAGCTCCGCCACCTTCAACCTGGGCTACCTGCTGGCGCTGGTGACCGAGAACAAGCGGGCGCTGCACGATCTCATCGCGGGGAGCCGCGTGGTCAGCATCCGCGGGCGCAGCGACTGGGGCAACGGCCTGGTGCTGGCCTTCTCCTGGGGCATGATGGTGATCCTGTGCGGCACCTGGCTGAACAATACGGTGCTGAAGGTGACCCCCTCCGAGAAAAAACAGATAATCGCCGCGCACCGCACCATCTCCAAGCTGGCCAAGCTGGAGGAGCTCTACCTGCAGCGCGAGGGGCATTATACCAACGACCTGCGGAAGCTGGCCGACCTCACCGGCAACGTCAACGCCGTCCGGGCCGAGCTTTTCAACAACCTGCGGCCGGAGTCGCTGGTAATCGCCTCCAACGGGCGCAAATTCCTGATAACCGCCAAGGCCAGGAACTGGCGCAAGACCGAAGTGCAGGTAGCCTCCAGGGTGGACGCCCCCCCGCCGCCATTGATGCAGTAAAGAATAGAGGTTAGAGGCGGGAGGCCGGGGAGGAAAAAAATCCCCGGACCGTCCTTAGCCTCTAACCTCTACCTAGATCCTGTTCTTTTCCGAGCCGCTCTGGCAGACCATGCAGTAGCGCGCCGAAGGCAGGGCCTTGATGCGCTTCTTCTCGATGACGTTCTTGCAGTGCTCGCAAAGGCCGTAGGTGCCCTTCTCCAGCTTGCGCAGGGCGGCCTCGATATCGCGCAGGATCTTGCGCTCGTTGTCGGAAAGCTCGAAGAGGATCTCTTTATCCAGGCTCTGGGTGGCCTGGTCTATGGAATCCCCGACCTCGGGTTCCAGCAGGTCCAGGTTCTTCTTGTCCTCCACGTTCTTGGCGATGTCCGCCTTCATCTCTCCGAGGCCGGCCGCGATCGCGGCCAGCTCGGCCTTCGTCAGCGGCTCGGCCGCGGGGGCTTTTTTCGCCGGGATCTTTTTCGCCGGGGCTTTTTTCGCCGCGGTCTTTTTCGCCGGGGCTTTCCTGACTGCGGCTTTCTTTACCGTCTTGGTCGTTTTTTTCATAAGGCTCCATTTTACAATACTAATACGGCGAAGTGCCGGAAATCCTCATTCCGGCAGCAGCCCGCGTTCGATACTGGTAACGCTGAAATGCGCGGCTTTAAAAAGTCTTCTGACGGTCCTGAAAGCGGCCCAGGGCCGGGTTCCGGCGCCGCAGGTGAACAGGTCCACGGCTGCGTACCGGTGCTCCGGCCAGGTGTGTATGGCGAAATGGGATTCGGCTATGACCACCACGCCGGAGACGCCGTGGGGCTTGAAGTGGTGGAAGATGGAATCTATCACGGTGGCGCCGGCCGCCCCGGCCGCCTTCAGCATGGCCGCCTGCACTTCCGGCACGGACGAGAGCGCCGCGGCGCTGCAGCCGTAGAGTTCCAATATAAGGTGTCGGCCAAGGGCTTTCATAGCGGTTCCCGGCCTAACAATCTATATTATTAAAAGCTCTATAGCAAGAGAGCAGAGGAAAGGCCGCTCTCCCGCCTTCCGCGGCTTTTATTTGAAGGACACGCCTTTCATCTTGGTGAAGACGGTGCGGTCGCGGCGCTGGAAGATGGGGCTGCGGAAAGGGAAGTCGAAGGTGAGCGAGATGCGGTGCGTGGAGCCGAGCTCCCCCATCGGGACGAAAGCGTAGTCGAGGCTGAAGAAGTGGAGGGTGGCGCCCAGGCCCGCGGAAAGGCCGCCCAGGCCGTCGCTCATCCTCAGGGAATTCAGGCCGGCGCGGACGGAGAGGCGGGTGAGCTCGTTGGGGGTGGTGGCCAGCTCCACGCCCAGCAGCGCGTGGGGCTGGTTGGACTTGGGGAGCACGATGTCGGTGGCCACCAGCAGGTTGCGGAAAGGGTTCACGGCGGCGCCCAGCTTGAAGGTGAGCGGCAGCGGGTTGGATTCTTTGTCGTAGGTCAGGCCGCCGCCCATGTTCGTGGCGGTGACGGCCAGGCGGTAGGGGATGTCGCCGAAGTTGTAGGTCATGATGCCCAGGTCCCCGGCGTAGCTCCTGGCGGAGCTCACGATGCTGGACTTGATGTACTTCAGCGAGACGCCCACCGACACGTCTATGTCCTTGTCGGAGAATTCCAGGATGGCCTTGCCGTACGAGAGGGTGAAGACCTGGTCGCGCGGCGTGAAGCTGCCGGACGGCAGGATGCCGCCGGAGATGTCGGTCTCGGTTATGGCGCCGATGTCGGTGAGCAGCACCGAGCCGGCCAGCACCGAGTCGTAGGAGAGGCGGTGCGCGTAGGCGGCGTACTGGTAGCTGATCTCCTCCAGGTACTGGGCGCGCATGAACACGGCCGAGAGCTTCGGTATCTGGACCAGGCCGGCCGGGTTCCAGTAAACGGCGGAGGCTTCGTCGCTCACGGCGGAATAGGCGCCGCCCATGGCCGCGGCCCTGGCTCCCACCTGGAGGTTCAGGAAGTCGGCCGTGGTGGTGCCGGCCGCCTTGGAGGAAAAATAGCGGGGGTCGTCGGCGGAAAAGGCCGAAGGATAAAGGCTAAGCGATAAAGCAAGGAATGCGGCGGCTATAAGGGGATTTTTCCGCCCTTTAGCCTTGATCCTTGCTCCTTCGGCCTTTTTCATAACTTACCTTTCCACCGCCAGCTTGAACACTTTCTTGCCCGAGGAGGCGTCCACCACTACGAGGTAGATGCCGCTGGCCACGAGGTAGCCGGCCTTGTTGACGCCCTTCCAGATGACTACCCCGGTGGTGCCGGCCGTGGTTTCCCAGACCTTGTCCCCGGAAAGCGTGTAGACGCGCACCTTGGAACTGGCGGGGATCTTGTCGATGGTCACGTAGCCCTGTCCGCGGTTGGCGTAGAAAGGATTGGGGTAGATCAGCACGCTGTTCAGGTTCGCCGCGGCGACGCGCACCATGAGCTGGAACAGGCTGAAATGGTTGAGGGTGGCCGTTATCGTGCGCAGCCCGACATCCACTTTGGTCTCCAGCGGCAGGCACTGCTGGGTGTCGGGGTTGTAGCGGGCCAGGACCAGCTGCGAGGCGTTGGTGATTATATCGTTCTTGGTCGCGGTGGGGTCCTGGTCGAAATGGAGCGTGAAGGACACCGGTACCTGCGGCTGGCTCCCGTCCTGCGAGAAGACCTCCACCGCCACCGGGAGGCCGCCGGGCAGGTAGCCGCAGTCGTTGCGGGCGGAGGAGGAGATGGCTATGGGCGTGGCCGAGGCGAAGGAGCCGGCCGGCACGTACAGGTCCACCGTGCGGTTGTTGGGCAGGGTCCCCGAGATCGTGGAGGCCTTGGACGGGTCGCTGGTGCCTCCGATGGAGCCGGACGGCGCGCCGTTGGGGCCGGGCAGCGTGAAGGCGGCCGGGGCGCGCTTGCGGGCCGTTACGGCGGCTTCGCCGTTGCGGGCGGCCACGTCGAAATAGTAGGAGGTGGAGGTGAGCAGGCCGCTCACCATGGTCGTGTTGCCGGTGAACGGGGTAGTGAACGGCACGAGCGTCGTTATGGGCGCGGAGAAGTTCTCGTTGGTGGAACTGCGCACTTCGTAGATGGTCTCCGCCGAGTTCTCCCCGGTGTCCCAGTTCAGCGTGATGCCCGACATGGAAATGTCGGTAGCGGTGAGGCTCGGGGGCACCTGGGCCAGCGTGTATTTCGAGCCCAGGTCCAGGGTCGTTCCCGCTTTGCCGTCGCCGTTTATAGGGTTAAGGCGGAAGAAGTACCGGAGATCGGGAGAGAGGGAGCTGATGGACGCGAAGCTCTCGATGGTCTCGAAAGTGTAGGTTTCGCTGAATCCGCTGTCGAGGGAACCCGTCAGCCTGTAAACGGTCCAGGTGGAATTGCCGTTGGTTATCCAGTTCACCTTCAGGCTGCCGGTGCTGACGTTGGTGAAAATATTCGGCGTGGCGGGCAGCGGAGCCACCGTGAGCGTGTAAACCCCGGCCGCCGAGGCCACGGGTCCCCGTATCAGCCCGGTCCCCGCGGTGCTGTTGACGGCGTTGACCGCGGCGAAATACCGCTTGTTGGCCGAGAGGCCGGTCTGCGAGAGGCTGTTGGCGGCGGCCGAGCCTATGAACACGGCGGACGCGGTACCGGCCGTCACGTCGTAAAGCTCGTAGTAGTCGGCGCCCAGCGCCTGGTCCCAGGACCAGTTGATGGTGGAACTGCTCAAAGCCTCGCCGGTAAAGTTATTCACGCTGCTTACGGTTATGGTGGTCGCGTAGTTGCTGAAGGCGGTGGTAACGCCGGCGCCGTTCTTGGCCCTTACGCGGAAGTCGTAGCTCTGGTCCGCGGAAAGCTGGGAGATCACGGCCGTGGTGCTGAGATAATTGACGCTGAAGGGGACCGGCGTGGAAATATCGACGGGGCTGGAGAACTTCGGCGACTTGACCGGGGACATGGAAACTTCGTAAGTGGTGATCTCGGAATTGTCGTTCCTGGCCCATTCCAGCACGGCGGTCTCGAAACTGGCGGAGTTTATATTAAGCGAGGTGGGAGCGGCCGCCAGCGTGTAATAGGTCGCGGATTTTGAAAGCGACCCTCTGCCGCCCTGGTTGTAGGCGGCCACCAGTATGGAGGCCGCGGTGTTGGGCGCCAGGCCGGCCTGCGTGTAGAAGACGGTGTTGGGGTCGTTGAAAAAAGCCACGGTGGTGATAAATATGTTGTCGGTCGCGGAATAGACATTGTAGCCTTCGGCGGCGGTAACATCTCCCCGGTTCCAGGACCAGGTGATGGAGCTGGTGCCGAGTATGGTAGCGGTGGCTATGGCTGGCGTGCCGGCGGGGCGGTCGATGGTCACCTGGACCGTGTGGCCTTTGGAGAACTGGCCGTTGGCCGCTACGCGCATATTGTACCAGCCGTGAGGAAGTTCTCCCGCCGGCGAGGGCATTATCACGGTGATGGAGGAGAGGGTCTTTTCCCAGCTGGCATTGGTGCCGCCGTACAGGGAATAGATCCTTGTGGAGATATCGGCCATGAAGCCGCTCGGGTTGTCTATCTGCTGTATGTACACACGGGGATTGCTGAAGGAGGAATTCACCGGGCCGGCGCCGCCTCCGGAGGCTTCCGTGATGCCGTGGAAATTGGAGGTGTTGCTGAGCAGGGTTACGGTGGACCCCTGGTTGAAATAGAGCGTGCCGGTGGAGATGAGCGGCTGCCTCTCGGTTTCGGCCTCCAGGCCGTCGACGTCCGGATAACCGGAGAAATACGCTATATCGGTAGTGTCCAGGACTTTAGAACCGTCCCAGCCGCCTATATTCAGAACATAATTATCGTTGGTAAGCACGGAGGTGTGGTGGGACCGGCCTAAAGTCATTTCGGCCTGGTTGGACCAAGAGGGGAAGTCCGGGTCGTAGCTCTCCGCCAGGGCCACGGACGCGCCCGGGGTTTCGCCGCCGGTGATCATGATCTTGCCGTTAGGCAGCAGCACGCTGCGGTGGTTCACCCTGTCCGTATTTAGCAGGGGCAGATAGGCCCAGGTGGCGCCGTTATAGATCTCGCCGGTGATCTCGCTCATGAAGTTGTTAGAGCCGCCTACAGTCACTACCCGCCCGTCCCTGAGCAGCGTCGCGGTGTGGGCGTACCTGGCCGTGTTCAGATCAGGGCCGCCTGTGAAGGTCCTGGCCAGGTAATCGTAGATCTCCGTCTCCCGCACCGCGCCGAAGCCGTTGACGCCGCCGGCCAGCAGCACGCCGCCGCTCTTCAGCAGCGTGGCCGTGTGCTGGGCCCTGCCGGTGGCCATGGAGCCGGAGGTCTGCCAGTAGCCGGTGGAGGCAACGTAGATCTCGGTGGTGGCGGAGTAAGTGCTCAGCGTGGCGCCGCCCGCCACCAGCACATTGCCGTCGGGCAGCAACGTGGTCGCGTGATTCTGCCTGACCTCGGCCATCGAAGAAGTCGGGACCCAGCGCTGCGTCTCGGGATAATAGATCTCAGCCGTGCCGACGGGCTGGCCTAACAGCGTGATACCGCCGGCCGCCAGCACGTTGCCGTTTGGCAGCAGCGTGGCCGTATGCTTCGACCTGGGGGCGTTCATGGAACCGGTGGGGGTCCATTTCCTGGTCACCGGGTCCATCAGCTCGCAGGTGGCCAGCGGTCTTGTCCCGTCGGAGCCGCCGCAGGTCAGGATCTGCCCGGACTTCAGCAGGGTGCTGGTGTGGAAGGCTCTCCTGGAATTGAGCATCCCGGAGGCGAGCCAGGCCGTGTTGACCGGGACGAAGCCGCCTTCCACGGCTTGCGCGGTAAAAGTTTTCGCGGCCCGGAGGCAGTCGGCGGCCGGGGAGGCTTCGCAGTTCCTCCCCCCGATCGCTATGGTGGCGGCGGCCGGGGTCAGCAGGGTGGTATGGTTGAATACCGGCGTTCCGAGGGTCGGCGAGACGTCGAGATCGTTCAGATCCTTCCATTTATTCTCTTTGGGCGTGAAGCCGAGGGCGCTGGTGAAGATCATTTCGCGTATGACGATATCCGAGCGGCCATAGTTGTAGGTCGGGAACCTGTCCCCGGTGTATATTTCATCGGCGGTATAGGATAGCTCTATTGCGAGGTCTATGGCGCCGTTGACTGTGTTCAAAGGCGAAAAAAGTGATTGGGTCTCGGAAATGTTGGTCACCGTTCCGTTGGCGGTGAAGGTCACGGTGGTATAAAACATGCATTGCGTACCTTCGCAGGACAGAGGGGAAAATACTTCTATGTTGTCGGTGCCGAGGGGATCGATAGAAATACTGTATTGCTTCGCGGGATCCGTTATTTGACCGCCCTTTATAACGGCCAGGCCTTTGATGCCGCGGTAGATATCCGGGAGTTGCAGGGCCACCCAGGCTGTTACGGGACCGGTATACGCCACCCCGGCGGTCCCCGTAGCCAGCGGCGAGGCGAAAACGAAGGCGGAGGAGGCTACTTTCGGGAACGGGGTTTGAAGGGAATCGGACTGCAGCAGCTGTTTTGTGAAAAGAGCCGTTCCTGCCGGATTTTGCAGCTGCATGATATCGTCGAACAGGCCGGGAACCTCCGGGTCCACCATCGTGCCTACAGGGTAGCCGTCCAGCGGCGCCGTGCTGTGGTCGAGGAACAGTTCAACATTTTCCAGAGCGACCGAAGGGTTGTCCGCAGGGTCCAGCGGGTGCGCGAAAAAAGCGTCGGCGTTCACCAGCCTGCCGGAGACGGCCCTTGAAAGATTTGTCGCTATCGGGAATTTTACTATACTGACGGCGCGAATGTCCGCGGTGAGATTGCCGGTTTTTGACAGGTAAAAAACAGTATCGTCTTCCAGCGGCGGGGAGGCGGAGAAACCGGTGCGGACGATGCCGCCGTAGCCGCCCTGCATGTTCCAGCCGCCGTCGGGCTGCAGGACCGCGGAATGTTTGTGCGCCCGGTAAGGGGCTACGCCGAAAGTTGATTCGCCTATTACGGTGCGGCCGCCGTTCTGATCGAAATACTCGGCGCCGTCCAGGTAGCCGTGGCTGCCCATATCCTGGTTGGCGATACCGTATTCCCAGAATTCAAGGTCGGCGTCGGTCCAGCATTCCTCTCCCACCTCGTTTGCGCAGCGGTAGACGTTGAGCCCGTTGAAGCCGCCGGCTATCATTATGGTCCCGTTGTTCAGGACCGTCGCGGTATGGTCTATCCTGCCCTGCAGCAGGGCGTCCTTCGGGGTCCAGAGGCCCGCAGCCGTATCCGGGAGGTACAGCTCGTTCATGGGCTCGTAGAGCCAGGCGGTGCCGGCCTGGTTGCGCCGCCTGCCGCCGGTGACGAAGACCTTCCCGGAGCGCAGCAGTACGGCGGAATGGCCCATGCGCGGGCTGACCAGGGGTGCGGCCGCGGAGACGGTGTTGCCCACGGGGTTGTAAAGGTCGCAGTTCCCGGTAATGGAGGTCGCGGCGGCGGCGGACTGGCCGCCGCAGATCAGCACGTTGCCGGAACTGGGGCCGCTCGACAGCAGGGTGGCGGTATGCCCCCCCCTCGCCGAATTCATGGAGACGCCGGCCGCCGCGCAGACTTTGGTTATCGGGTTGCAGATCTCGAGGGTGTTGAGCGGCGTGCCGGCATTGAAGCCGCCGGCTATCAGCACGCGGCCGTCCGACATCAGGGTGGCCGTATGCGAGGACCTGGCCGTGTCCAGCGGCCCGCCGCCGGCGACCCAGTCCTCGTAGAGGTTGGTGGCCATGTTGTAAAGCTGCACGCTGTTCGTGACGGCGCCGCCGGAGCCGGTGCCGCCGCCGGTAACGAGCATGTTGCCGTCGGGCATGAGCGTTATGGCGTGGCTGTGGCGGGCTGTCAGCACGGCGTCCGCGCCGGGCGGAAAGACGGCCAGAGCGAGGACCAGCAAAGCAAGGACTTTTCTGAAATTCATAAAGCGCCCACGGATAGTCTACAAGAAGCCTGTTACAGGATTGTTAACAAAATTTGAACTATGGGGCTACTGTACGCTTATAAGGGAGTCGCCGGTGGGGGTTTTGGGCTTGTCCGGGTCCGGTTTCTTTTTGCCGTCAACGGTGAAATGATAGGGATAGGTGCCGGGCAGGATGTAGACTTCCGTCCTCCAGACGCCGTCCTTTTTTACCAGCTTTTTTTCCTTCCAGGAGGTGAAGCTGCCCGCCAGAAGTACGGACTTGGCTTTGGCGTCCTTGTATTCGAAAAGAGTCTTTATCGCTTTGGCCTTTTCGGTCTCGCTTCCGGGGGAGGCCTGCCTGCCCGCTTTGGCTTCTTCCGCGGCGTCTTCCTGGTCTTCCTGGTTCATCCGGGCGAGGGCGGCGGCCCTGGCCGAGGAGAGGTCCCCCTCTTCCTCCTCCGGGACCGGCACGGGCACCGGTCTTACCTCGAGAGTGTCCCCGGAAAAATGCAGCGACATCTGTCCGTACAGGGTATAGCCGGCAAAGGCCATGACGGCCAGGCTTATAAGCGCCGCAGCCGCCCAGAATTTTTTAGATTTTGTCATTTCTTGATACGTCCTGAACCGCAAGAGGTTTCTGACTTTTCTTATTCTTAAAGCGGGTGACCTGCGAGCGTCAGCGAGCTTCCCGAATAAATCCCTTCCGCTCCCCTCTCCAAGCGGGTGACCTGCGAGCGTCAGCGAGCTTTCCCCATAAGGAAATTCCCATCACCCGCGTATATCTAAGCCGATGAGAATATAATGAAACCGCACGAACACTGAAAAGCGGGTGATGGGAATCGGACCCACGTCTAAAGCTTGGGAAGCTCTCGTTCTACCATTGAACTACACCCGCGTTTTTCTTCTGCTTTGTTAAAAGAGCGGAACAGCCGGACGAACACCCGTAAATTCTACTTAAAACCGCCTTGGATTTCAATAATATTATCGTTTCTTTATCAGGTTGAGGAACTCTTCCCTGACCTTGTTGTCGGTACGGAAGACGCCAAGCATGGAGCTGGTGGCGGCGAAGGAGGTCTCGTTCTTCACCCCCCTCATGCTTACGCAGAGGTGTTCCGCCTCCAGAACCACCCCCACGCCGCGCGGCTTCAGCGCCTTGAAAAGCGTATCCGCTATCTGCACGGTCAGCCGCTCCTGCACCTGTAGGCGGCGGGCGTAGGCTTCCACCAGGCGCGGTATCTTTGAAAGTCCCACAATGCGCCCGTTCGGAATATACGCCACGTGCGCCTTGCCAAAAAATGGCAAAATATGATGTTCACACAAGGAAAAAAAAGCTATATCCTTAACTATTACCATCTCGCGGTAATCGGCCTTGAAGAAAGCGCCGTTGAAGACCTTGTTTATATCGGCGTTGTAGCCGGAGGTTATTTCGCGCAGAGCGCGCGCCACGCGCCTGGGCGTTTTCTTCAGGCCTTCCCTCCGCGGGTCCTCCCCCAGGGCGTTCAGGATCTGCAAGGCTGCCGTTTCAAGCGGATCTTTCATGGATATGATTTTACAAGTTTTGGACCGGGAAAAAAATCCCCCGCCGTTAAGGGGCGGGGGAGCTCCCTGCGGAGCCGTTCTCCTGTCTTACTGCGAAGCGATATGGAGCCACTTGCTGGTGGCGGTGAGATCGCGCGAGGCTGCGTTCAGGCTTTTCGCCGCGGCCGAAAGCCCTTCTACGGCTTTCTGTTCTTCCAGCACCTGGGTCAGTTCTTTGCCGCGGACCTTCTTGCCGCCTTTTCCGGAAGAGACGGCGTCGCGCATGGCTGACTTCTTGTTCTTCGCGGCCAGCTGCGCCGCCAGGACGTTCACCTGGCCGGCTTTGCGGCCGATCTTGCGGCTGTAGCTGAGGATGGTGTTGGTGTAGTTAGAGAGGCTGGAGCCGGCCTGGATGGAGGAGAATTCCGTCCTGTTCAGGGCGGAGATATGCCTGAGATTTTTGGAGATAGCCCTCAGGCTGACGTTAAGGGCGGAAATATCTTCGGGCCCCGCGGGGTTGTTGGTGGAGTCCAGCGTTTCTATGGCTTCGTCCAGGAACTCGTCCTGGCGCACCAGCTTGAAAAGAATATCCTTGAATTCCATTACCTTCGCATTATGCTGCTTAGCCGCGGCGGCCTGGGCCGGGGTGTTCGTTACCGCCGCCGTGTCCGCGAAAACCGGCGCCAGTCCCGTTAGAAGCATGAGCCCTGCTGAAAGCGCGAATTTGTTCTTCATCTTGTCCTCCGTGCTACAGTTATAGTCTACACTTCGGCAGGCGCCGCCGCACGGGCCCAGGGACCGCCATAATAAAGGAAAAAGGCCTACCTTGCGGGTAGGCCTTTCGGGCAAGAGCTCCTTTTCTACCCCATCCCCTTCAGGGCTTTCAGGGCCTGGTCGCGGGTCTTGATCTTACCTTCGAACTGGAGCAGCTGTATTTTCTCCAGCAGTTCCCCCACGCGGGGGCCTTCCGCCAGCTTCAGGGTCTTTATCACGTCGTTGCCGTCCAGCAGCCTGGCCGCGCGGGACTTCATGTTCTTCCTTATGTAGACGCTGAAGAGCTGGTTCAGCACCTGCATGTAGCGCAGCGTCTTTTTCGGGGAATTGTACGGCAGGCCGGGAGTGAGCGGGGCCGGGGCGTCCCGCAGCTTCCCGCGCATTCCCCTCAACCGGGCCGGGGAAATATAGCTGGCATGGTCGGCCCAGGAAAGCAGCAGCAGCGGGACGGTGTATTCCCCCATGGTCCTGAAGAAGCGGAACATGGCCCTGTCCGAAATGATCTCGTTGGCGGCCAGGTTGCCCGGGCGCAGATGGGTGCCTATTATTTTCGAGACCAGGCGGATGTCCTCGCGCGGGAAGCGCAGGCCCTCCATCACCTTCTCCGCCATCAGCGCGCCGTATTCCTCGTGGCCGAAGAAGCGCAGGCGGCCGTTTACCATGGCGGCTTTGGGCGGCTTGGCGATGTCGTGCAGGAGTGCGGCGAATTTCATGAGCCGCGGAGCCGGGACCAGGTCGGCGATCTTTTTATATTCCGGCAGGTAGGCCGGCAGGTTCCCGAAGAGGTGGTCCATGCGCTCGACGACGCGCAGGGTATGCGTCAGCACGCCGCCTTTGCCGTAATAGTTCACGGCGCAGCTCTCCTGCTCCGCCAGGTCCGGGAAAACGGCGGTCAGCAGGCCGTATTTATGCATCAGCGCCAGCCATTTATGGGAGACGGGGCTTTCGAAAAGGCGCAGCAGTTCCTCGCGTACCCGCTCCTGGGCGGTGGAGGCTATCAGGGCGGCGTGCCGCTTTACGGCTTTCAGGGCGTCGGGGGTAATGTCGAACTCCAGCGCGGCCGCCATGCGGAAGGCGCGTAGCAGCCGCACGGGGTCGTCGGTGAAGATCCCCGGGGAGACCGGGCGCACTTTTTTCGCGGCCAGGTCCTTCAGGCCGCCGCATAGGTCCGTGACCTTGGTCCTGCCGGCGCGCAGGCGGAGGTCCCCGGTCCTTTTGTCAGCGGTGAAAACGGCGGCGGGGGTAAGCTTATAGGCCAGCGCGTTTATAGTGAAGTCGCGCCTGGCGAGGTCGGCCGCCAGCGTACCGCCTGCGAAGGGCATGATGTCCAGCCGGCAGAAAGGGGCTTTGCGGCGGGCCAGGCGGTAGACCTGGTTCTCCTCGTCGAGGGGGAAGCAGGAGGCGTCCAGCCTGCGGGCCAGGCGCCGGGTCCCGGCCTCGAAATCCGGGGAGGGCGGCACCGCCAGGTCTATGTCGTTGAAGGGACGTTTCAGGAGGGCGTCGCGCAGCGCGCCCCCCACCAGGTAAACTTCCTTGAAAACGCCGGTTATCTCTGCTGACAGGTCCATGGTTTTGCTTTACGTCGGATAACTACTCAGGTCGCTAAATGGGGTCCGGGTTGGCCGGGGTTTTGCCCCGCGAACCCCGAAAGATGGAAACCCTTGCGTCGGTTTCCCCCCGCCCGGCGGGGCCCCCCCTTCCGCAAGGG
>JACQPH010000085.1 GCA_016207645.1 Elusimicrobiota bacterium | reverse complement strand
TTCTCGGTGGCGTGGTAGATGGCGCCCGCGTCCACGGCCACGGCGAAGGCGGTCTTGGTGTCTATGGCGGAGCGGATGAACTTCAGGGCGAAGCCGCCGTCCAGGCTGGGCAGCAGGTCAGGGGATAAGTCCTTCTTGGCGTAGGCCAGGGTGATGGCCAAGTCGCTGGCGTCGAAGGTGCCCAGCTCCGGCACGGCCCCGACGGAGTCGGTAAGCCCCCGTTTTTCTATCCCGCCCACGGTCATGAAAGTGGCCCCGAAGCCGAAACGGTTGTCCTTTACCATACCGGCGTAGGAGAGGTTCCCCATCTTTGCGTCCTGCAGATACGTGCTGAAGTCCAGCGCGGCCTCGCGCTTGTCGAACTGCGCCAGGCCCGCCGGGTTGACGAAGACCGCGCCGGAATCGTCGGCCAGGGCGCTGAAGGCCCCGGCCATGGACACCGCGCGCGGGCTCATGGCCGCCTTCAGAAAGGGCGCCGCCGTTGTGCCGGCCCCGGAGGCGTAAGCCCCGGCCGGCAGGGCCGCCAGCATCAGGAATAGTATTTTCTTCATAAGTTACCTCTTATAAAATCCTTAAGGGGTTCGCGAAACAAAACCCCTGCCAACCCTCCGCTAATCGTTCCTGCCTGATCCCTACTTTATTATCGCCATCTTGTGCGCCTTATTGCCGAGCTTCTTGCCGTCCACGTAGGTCAGCATGAAGTATACGCCGGAGGCGCAGGGCTGGTTATTGTCGTTCCTGCCGTCCCATTCGGAGTAGTAGAGCTGGCCGCCGGTGCGCGAGCCTTCGTCTATCGTGCGTACCTTCTCGCCGGCCGTGTTGTAGATGACGAACTTCAGCCTGCCCGTCTTGCCCGCCGGCAGGTTGTATTTGATGACCGTGCCGTTGGTGGGATACGGGTTGGCTATCCCGGACGCGCCCAGGTCCGCGCTCAGCGCCACGTTCTTGCTCTTGAGGTTGAACGGGTTGGGCAGGTTGTAGACTTCCAGCGCGGAACTGAACGCCGCCGTCCCCGTCGGAGGATTGGCGGTGAACACCGCGAAGCGGCCGCTCTGGGAAGTGCCGGCGGCGGAGGGCACGTAGCGCCCGTTGACCACCGCGCTCATCCCGAAGCGCTTGCGGCCCAGCGGCGTGTTGACGCCGCTGGTGCCCGCGTGCGCCTCGGTCAGGCCGGCCACGCCCACGGACAGCACGCCCAGCATGGGGTCTACCGTGTAGTCGCCGGGAACCTCTTTCCAGGCGCCGGTGGCGTCGTCGTACTGGTAGATGCGCAGATCGCCGTTGCCCGCCGCCTTGTCTTTGTCGTACTTCAGCGTCAGGGTGAACGGCTTGTTCGCCGAGGCGTTCTCGAGCTCCATATTATAGACCTCGGAAGCCATCAGGTCCTGGATGGCCTGCGTGAGGCTGAGGTCGCCCTTGGCGGTCTTCACGGTGCGCACGGAAGGCAACGCGCTGAAGAAGCCGCCCACCAGGTTGCTTACGTCGGTACTGGCGCTGGAGGTGGAGTAGGACAGGCCGCCGGCGTCCAGCTCTATGCCGGAATACTCCTCCGTCTCCTTGTCCATCTGCACCTCGCCGCCCTGGATGGCCTCAGACTGGATGTACTGCTCGGTCTTGGCCTGGTTGTTCGGGCTGTAGGTGACGGATTTCTCCATCTTGTTCGAGCCGTCGCCGGCCGCCACGTAGACGTTGTAGAACGCCTGGCTCTTCGACACGGTGAACTGGCCCAGGTAGGTATGGTTGGGGCCGGGCACCAGCGCCAGGCTGACGGCCGAACCGGGGATATACGTCGAGCCCGGGTTCACCTTGCAGACCGGCGTGGAGACCAGCTTCTTGGGCGACTTGATGGTGACGTCCACCTTGTTGGCCGAGTCCGGCGACTTGCGCGCCTTCACCGTGATCTGCGGGGGCACCTCGCGCAGGACTATGTCCGGCAGGTAGGTGACGCCCTCGGTCACGGTCTCGCCGGGAACGTCCAGCGTGGCGGGCAGCTTGCTGCCGTAGAAGGCGGAGACCTTGTAGGTATGGCCCGGCACCACCCCGGCCAGCTCGTACTCGCCGGCGTCGTTGGTGGTAGCCTCCAGTTTGGGCAGGTAATCCGACGGGTGCTCGGTGTTGAAGGTCTCGTCGTAAGCCACCAGCTTGACCCCGGACTTCGTCAGCGTGGCGGGGAACTTGCTCAGGTAGACCTTGCCCGTCATGTTGGACTGCGACGGGGTCAGGTAGAAGTTCTGCTCCGACTCGTCGTCGCCGGTCAGCGAGCCGGTCAGCGACGTCTTCTGGCCGGTCTTCACGTACCCTTCGCGCGTGACTTCCAGCCGGAAGATGCCCGGCGGCAGGCTGGAGAAGGAGTAGGTGCCGTCGGCCGCGGTATTGGTGAACTTCTCCACGGTCCTGTGCTTCAGGTAGACCACGGCGTCCGCCAGCGGCGGATAGGCCCCGGCGACTGGGACGGTGCTCCGCACCGTGCCGAAGATATCGCCGGTGCGCACCACCTGCTGGTCGAAGTTGAACGGATAGGCGGCGGCCAGCGGTATGTCCAGCTCCTTGGCTATGGGCGGGTAGTTGGGATTGGAGAAGATCACGGTGTAGCGCCCGGGCGGCAGCCCGGAGACCATGAACCGGCTGCTGTGCGCCGCGAAGTAGGCCTTCACGATGTCCTTGTCCTTGGTCTGCAGCGCTTCGATGAAGCCGGCGAAGTCGTCGCCGGTGGGCAGGCCCGCGGTGTAGCCGCGCAGGTCACCGGCCGCGTCGTAGACCATCACGGCGGGAATGAGCGCGAAGAGCCCGTCCATGTTGGAAAAGATCTTCTCGAGGTCGGAGTCCGTGAAGATCCGCTCGCCGAGAATAGTCCCCCCGAACGACTCCTGGCCCAGCGATCCCAGCACGTTCACCGGTATCGGCTGGGCTTCCGTGCCCAGGTTGGGCGCGGATTCCACCCGCTGCACGGCCAGGCCTTTCACTTTGCCTATGAAGTTGCCGAACTGGTCGTAGCTGGGGTCCGTACCGTCGCTTCCCTCGGGGTTATAGCGCGCTCCCATCATGAGATAGAAGTCGTACTGGCCCATCAGCATCACCTTCTTGTCCCAGGTGCGGGTAACGGTGCTGTAGTTGAAGGCGAAGGTGGACTTGCCGAAGAACAGCTCGGTCACCTTCTTCTGGTTCATCTCGGTGCCGGATTCCACCGGGATCATCACGTAAGACCAGGCGGGCGTGGAGAGCTCCGGCAGACCGATGATCTGCGGCTGCACCACCAGGCCGTCCTCCAGCTTCAGGGCTACCTGCGTGGTCTTCCCGGCCACTACGGCCACGTCGGCCAGCGCCGGCGCGGCCCAGCGGAAGCCCATGCCTTCGGGCCTCATGGTTATGGTGTACAGGCCGGGCGCCAGGTTGGGGAACTCGAAGGAGCCGTAGTCGTCCACGTTCCAGCCCTCGCTGACGTTCACGTTCTGGCCGCGCACCTCTATATCAATTTTATGGTTCTGGGGACCATCGCCGTAAGACGGTTTATAGTTAGAGCCGTCCGGCATCTTCACCACGCCCTTCAGCGAACCGGCCCTGGTCACGGTGAAGTTCATGATGACCGAGGTGGTGGCGGAGGATTTGAAGTTGGCCCTGTCGTCGAAGGAGCTGACCTCGCCCCATTCGCTGGAGGTTATGCGGGTGAAGTAGGTCACGCCGGTGGACAGCGTTATACTGTAAGTGGCCGCGTTCACCGTATAGGTGCCGCTGAGCACCGCGAAGCCCAGGGACCTGTTCTGGCAGTCCCCTCCGCATTCCTGCATGGCCATCACCGTGACGGGCGTCACGGAGCTTATCACCAGCGGGTTCGCCGCGGTCACGGTGTAAGTGGTGATGAAAGTCACCGAACCCCTCAGCGCGGCGTAGTCGTTCTGGCCCTGGGGCATGATGTTGAAGTTCACGCTCCCGGCGCTCTGGCAGGCGCCGCCCGAGGCCAGCAGCTTCCAGACCTTGCCCTTGGTGCAGTTGCCCAGGCCGGTGGCGCCGGCGCTGGAGATGACTATGCGGACGTCGTCGGCGTCTATCGAGTTGGATTTGTTATTGCCCTCGTTCAGGTCCACCCAGTTGCCGAAGAAGGCCACGTTCATGCGGAGCTGCCCGTCGGGCAGGCCGTTGAGGGTGGCGGTGCTGAACAGGAAGGAACCGTCGGCCGCCGTCTTCGTCCTGGCGTCGGTATCCATGCCGCGGCCGCCGCGGTAGCTGTCCGAGCCGTTATACCAGTTGTAGTCGCCCCATACCATCACGTCGGCATTGGGCACCGGCACGTCGCGGTAGCGGATGACGCCGCGCAGGGTATAGGTAGCTTCATCCAGCTGGAACTCGCGGTATACGGTGGGCGAGTTCGGAACTGAGAGGTCGACGCCCCAGCCGGCCCGCTTATAGCCCGATTTCTGCGCCGCCAGGTTATAGGGCGCCGCGGTGCTCAGGACGTTATAGAAGGAGAACTTCCCGTTCACGTCGGTGAGCGTTTCGTACACATTATAGTCGGTGCACGGAGAACCCGGGCTGCAGCTAGCCGGCGGGTTCCACATCCTGACGCGCACTTCCTGCAAGGGGGCCCTGGTCGCGGCGTTCCTGACCACGCCTTCCACGGAAGCCGGCGTGGTGGAAGCCCCCACGTCGAAGCCGCCCGTGGTGGCCACGGCGCCGCCGGAGGTGGACATATTGACCGCGTACGAGCTGGTAGCCGGGAAAAGCGCGTCCATGATAACGCCGCGCGAAACGCCGCGGTTGGGCAGGGTAAGGCCCAGCGTATAGGCGCCCGCGACCATCGGCGGGACGTTGGCGACCGTGAAGGTCACGCTGCTCCTGTTCACGGGCACCTGCGCCAGACCGTAAGCCGCTTTCTCGCCGGTCTGCGTGAAGAAGACTTCCGCCATGACGAAGTCGCCCGCCGCCGCCGAAGTCACGGTGACGGTCAGCGGGTAGTACGGGTCGCCGGCCGGGCGGGGCCGCAGGGTGTACTGTTTCACTATGTCCGCGTCCAGCTGCACGAAGAAGTTGCCGTACGGGTCCATCTGCTGGTCCTTGATGTTGGGATTATACCCCTGCTTGTCCAGCCCGATGAAATACTGCTTGCCGGCCGGTACCTGGAAAGAGGCCGTACCGGAAGGAGAAGTGATGGAGCTCCGGATGCTGGAGGCGTCGATGCCGCCGGTCTGCGAGTACGGGATCAGCGCCACGCCCACGCCCGGGAAGGGCGCGGAGGCGCAGCCGGCGCAGGCGGCGCTGGAGACTACCACCGTCAGCGTCGGGTTGACGTTCAGCGTGCTGGACTGCTTGTACTTGTACAGGCCGTAATAGCCGTTGAATTTGCCGCTCACGGCCACGTTGCCGCCGGCCGTCGCCACGCCGAAGCCCTCGTCGGAGTTGGGCCCGCCGCTGTAGTCGCCGGGGAGGGCGCTGGAGTTGAACTCCTGCGTCCACAGTTCCGAAGCGTCGTCCTGCGCGTACTTGCGCAGCCAGAGGTTCTTGTCCTGGTTTATGTCGTAGCGCTCGGTGGAGCCGGCCACGTAGATGTTGCCGCCGGTCCCGCCGCCTATGACGAGGCCGTAGGCCGCGTCCGCGCCCCCGGCCTGGCTGCCGTACCAGGCGCCGCCGCCCCAGCCGGCCGCGGTCAGGTCGGCGGAACTCTTCAGCACCACGGCGTCGAGAGAATAGGAATCGGCGTTGTACAGCGCGCCGGCCGTATAGACGTAGCCGTTGCTGTCCACCGCCACGTCGTAGGCGGCTTCTTCATAATAGCCGCTCGCGGAGTCCGAGCTCCGCTTGAGCGGCGCGCCCTGCGCCGCGAGCGAGGCGGCGGAATAGCTGCCCAGCCAGAGCGAAGGTCCTTCGCCGGGCTCCAGGGAGGAGCCGGCCACGTAGACGTTCGTTCCGTGCAGGGCTATGCCGTAGCCGGCTTCGGTACCGTAGGAGGCCGTGCCGGAATAGGTGACGGTGGAGAGGAGCGCGCCCGCGGGGCTGAACTTGGCGGCCAGGATATCCAGATCGCCGCCGCCCGCGTCCGCGGAGCCCGCCACGTACACGTTGCCCGAGGCGTCGAGCGTCACGCCGTAGCCGGCATCGTCGCCGCCGGCGAAGTTGTAGGTGGATTTCCAGACCACACCGGAGTCCCCGAACTTCATCACGAAGAGGTCCCTGCCGGTGGAGCCGTAGGGGTCCCTTTCGGAGCCGGTGATATAAAGAGCGCCGTTCGCGTCGACAGCCAGCCTGTTCGCCTTCACGTAGAACCATTCTCCCGGCGCGTAATACCTGGTCGAGACCGGCGCATACGAGGAACTGAACTTCTTTACGGCAAAGCCGCCGTTGCCGTTCCAGTCCATGTTCGCCAGCGTGTAGATATTGCCGGAGGCGTCGCGCGCTATACCGGGCAGCTCTTTCTCGCCGTAGTAGTAAGCCGCCGACTGCTGGCCGCTGTTCATCACGAAGAGCCTGGCCTCGTTGGGATACATCACCACGTTCTCGTTGGACCAGCCTTCGGAGGCGCGGGACGCGGCCGCCCCGGGCACCGCCGTGAAACTGCCGGCCTCGGTGGAGAACCACACCTTGAAATAATACTGGGCGCCCAAGGAGCCGCCCTGCGCGTCCCGGCCGCTGTCCAGGCCGTACACCGCGCGGTTGACGTTCATGCCTTCCCAGATAGTCTGCTGCAGCGTGAACCAGACCTGCGCGGCGGCCGTGCTCCAGGCCACACCGAGGTCGTAAGTCGAATACTGTATGGCGAAAGGCGAACCGGAGGGCACCGCGTACTGGCTCATCCAGTCCAGTTGCACCGAGCCGGGCACATGGTACTTGTCGGCCGTTATGCCGAAGCTGGGCTCGGGGAAGTAGTAGAAGCCCGGGTTATTGTCCCACAAAGAGACGGCCGAATAGACCCGGCCGGAGGCGTCGAGGTCCAGCGAATAGACGTCGTCGTCCCCGCCGTAAGAGAAGTTGAAGCCGCGGTTCCACAGCTCCTCCCCGGCCTGGTCGAACTTGAAGTAAACCGCGTCCCTGCCCTGCCCGGCGGTCTCCTCGTAACCTGCTACGAGCACGCCGCTGCCGTTCACTTTAACCGCGGAGAAAGCGTCGTCCAGGCTGGCCCTGCCGTTGAACTGATCGTCCCAGGCTAAAGTTCCGTCCAGGGTATATTTAAAGAGAGCCGCGTTGGCCCCTTCCCCGGACGTGCCGGCGGTGGCCGCCAGGCCCGCTACATATACGGAGACGGGGGTGGTGGTAGTGAGGGCCAGGTCAAAGCCCTCGTCGTCGCCGAACCCGGAGTCGAACACTATCGGGTCGCCGACGGCGGAGAGGTCGGCCTTGCTGCGCGCCTCCAGGATAATATCCTTGTCGGCGTTGACTACGGTGCCGGCCAGGTAGACCGCGCCGGTACCCACGTCTATGCCGTAATAGGCGTCGTCGCCGGAAGCGCCCCCTAGATAGTGCTGCTGCAGCGCCGGATAGGTGGACGGGGAAATATCATATTTCCGTACCAGCGTATCCATGCCGTTGGAGGCGGTGGAAGAAACGCCGGCCACATAGAGGCTGTTCCCCTCCACGGCGACGTCATGCAGTTCGTCCATCATACCTATGCCGGAAGCGTCGTCGGCGTAAGACCACACCAGGTCACCGGCGGGGTCCAGCTTGGCTATCCAGCTGTTCTTGACCGACTCGTATTCCGGGGTGAAGAACACGGCCCCCTGGCTGCCCACCAGGTAGAAATTGCCGGCCGCGTCGCGGGTCATACCGCCCACGCGGTAGCCGCGGTTGAGCTTGTGATTGAAGAACCTGGTCCATTCCAGGTACTGGTCGGTATTATACTTGCGCAGGCCGAAACCGGCGGAGGCGCCGTCGGCGGAGCCGCCGAAGGCCTGGTAAACGTAGGGGCTGTCCACGGCAATGGCGCTGCCGGGGCCGCTCTGGCCGCTCATATAGGAGAGGCGCTCGCGCCCGTAATACTGCGTATTATCGTAGGCCGAGGGGGTCTTAGCGAAGCTCTGCGCTTCAGGCAGCTCGGTGGTGAGGCCGGCGCTGGTTATCCAGACCTTGAACTTGTACAGGTTGCCGCGGGTCTCCTGGCCCTCGGTAGCGCCGCCGGAGCCGGGATAGCGGATCACGGGCAGGGCACCCACGCGGTGGGACTGAATAGAGCCGGGAGCCTGGGCGCCGGGATTCCCCTTCAGCTGCGCGGAGGCGAGGTTCCAGACCGGCGCCGGGTCGGCGCTGTACTGCACGTAATAGGTGGAGCCGGCCGGGAGGGCGCCGGCATAGTTCCACATCAGGTCGGCGGAACCGGTGAAAGGCCCTTCCGAGGCCGTGAAGAACTGCGCGTTGGCCGAGCCTAGCGGCAGGGAGTAAAAGCCGAAGTAGTTGTACGAGCCGAACATGCCGGCCACGCGGGCGTAATTGTCGGTGGAGACCAGCACGCCCAGGCCCAGGTCGTAGTTTCCGGAACCGGAGTCGTAAATGCGGGCCGAGAGGAACTGGCCGCCGGGGGAGAACTTAGCCAGCAGCATATTGGACCCCTGGCCGAGGTTCCACATATCCGTATAGCCGGAGACGTAGATATTGCCGAAGCCGTCCAGGTCCAGGCCGGTGGGGTTGTCGTCGGAATTGGACTGCGCGTTATTGTAGCGTGCCGGGCTGGCGAACAGGGAGGCGCCGAAAGGGCTGTACCTGTTGACCCAGATATTGAGGCCCTGGTTGAGGTCGTAGCGCTGCTCGGAACCGGCTACCAGCGTGTTGCCGATCAGGTCCGCTTTGACCGCGAGGGCGCTGGAATCCCCGCCGCCGGGGTTGGAATAGGCCGCGGGCCAGGTGCCGGCCGCTATGCCGAGGGCCGCGCCGTTATCCTCATACTTGTGCAGCCTGGCCGACTGCGGGTACTGCCCGCTGGCGCCGGCCGCGTAGATGAACTTGCCGGTGTTGTCCTCGAAGAAGGCGAGGCCGTTCACCTCGTCGGGGGAATAGTTCCCGGGCGAGCTGCCATACGCCGCCTCCAGGCTGCCGGTACCGTCGGCCGCGCTCAGTTTGCGGAGCTTGAAATCCAGGCCGTCGCTGCCGTTCTCGTATTCGGTGGCCGCGTAGACGGCGTTATTGCCGTACACCAGCGCCTTCGCGGTTTCGGTGGAGCCGGTTATGAACGTCCTCGTCCACAGTACCGCGCCGTCGGGGCCGAACTTGGCGACCAGGGGCGTATCATTTGACTTCTGGATGAACCCGTAGGTGTTCCCGTCCTGGTCGGCGGCAAGGTCTTTAAGGACCAGGTAGTTCACCGGGTCGTAATAGAAGCTGCTGGAACCGTCCGGCATGTTCAGCGCTATTATATAGCTCCCGTCGCCGTAGAAGGTGAGGGCGGAATAAGAGCCGGCGGCCGACCTGGCCACTTTGGCGCCTTTATCCGGGACGGCGATCATTTCCACGCGGGTGTCGAGCGTGGCGTCCTGGTCGGCCAGGGAGGCGGCGGGGAAGTACAGGTTCCGGACCACGTTGGAAACGGTGGAGGTGCTGCTCCCGTTAAAGAGCCAGACGGCGAAGTAATACGGGTACAGGCGCAGGCCGTTGATGACAGGGGACAGGCTGTATAAAGAGTGACCTTCCGGGTCTCCGGCGGTTATCCCGCTTATGGGGGTAATAGTCTGGTTCACCGCCGCGTTGGGGTCGGAGAGGTCGGCCGGGTTCGTGCTGTAGCGGACTATGTAATGCCCGGAGGTAATGTTCTGCGGGTAGTTCCAGTCCAGGCCGACCGAGTTAAGACCGGCGCCCGGATCTATGGCCAGGTCGGTCACGGCGGCCAGGTAATTCACCGGCGTAGGAGCCGACACGATGGGGTAGATGGCCTGCTGCGCCATGGCGCCGTCGGTTATGAAAGAAGCTGAGGAGAGCACGGCCACGTTAACATTGCTGCTCACGGCCGCCACGGCCGGGGTCAGGGTGAGGAGAAGGGCTTCCTGCTGCGTGTTTATCACTACGCCCAGCCCGGTGAGGTCGAAATAATGGCTGGCGGAGATCACCGCGCCGCTGGACAGGAGCGTATCGGCCTGGCTGTTCCAGATCCCGTTGCCGTCGGTATCATCGTAGAGCGAGACGGATGTTATATTAGCGTAATCGCCGGCCGGGTTTATGGCTACCTGGAGGCCGGTGAGAAAAGCCGAGCCGGAAAGCGTATATGGGATTATCTTCAGCGCCGCGTCTTCCTGGCCGGCCATGAAGAAGCCCGGCGAAACGTCCGCGCTGGAAACGTAGACCAGGGCCGGCCCGCTTGCGAACGTGAAGCTCTTTGTCGCGAAGTCGGCCGAACCCAGGTCGCCGGCGTTCAGGGTAATGCCGGTCGCGTAGACCTTGTCCGAAGCGTCCAGGGCCAGGTCGGAGGGCTCGTCGGACGCGGCGGTGGCGAAGGTCTGCGAGGAAATGAAAGCCAGCACGGGGCTGTACTGTAACAGCACCCAATGATCGTTAGCCGTTGCATAGCTTCCCAGCACGTAGACGTTGTCGTCCGAACCGACGGCCACCCGGGCGCCCACGAGCCCCCCGCCGAAGACTACCGAATCCACATAGTTCAGGTCGGAGTCGTACTTGAGGGTCAGTATATCGCGTTCCGTGGTCGAGCTTGTCCCCGCCACGTAAACGAAACCGGTGGTTTTATTGACCGCAAGCCCGAGGCTGGAAGGCGAATCGACATACGCGTCGCCTGTGTAGGCGGCGGAAGCCAGGAATACCAGCGAATTGCTGTATTTCACCGCGATATATTCGGTCGCCCCGTTCCAGGTGCTGTAGCCGATGACATAGACATTGCCGGCCGCGTCAAGATCCAGGTCAAGCGCTTCGCTGACCGAATTAAAGACCGCGGGCGCCCCCTGCTGGTTAAGGTCCCTGTCGTACTTCACGGTCCTGAAATCGCCGTATCCGCCGGTAACGAATACGTTCCCGGCGTTGTCCAGCGCTATGGCCTCATTGGAGGAATTCCCGGCCAGGCTGGCGGACGAAAGGAAAACCAGGTCTTTATCGTATTTGATGGTCAGGTAGCCGACGCCGCTCTCCTGCGCCGAGACATAGACCCCGTTAGGATTGACGGCCACGAAGCCGCTGATGGAATCGGTACCGTTGACAGGCCAGGTGGTCGAGGAGAGCGTGTTGCCGGCTGGATCGTACTTAATGACGAGGATCTCGCTGTTGACCCCCTTCGACGAGGTGCCGACCACATAAACATAAGGCCCGTCCGCGGTGAACGTGTCCACGGCCACGCCGCGGGGGTAGTCCAGGCTTCCGCCGTCGTAGACCGCGCCGGCCGCCTGGGAGAAATCGCCGGTAAAGCCCGCGCCTACGGGGCCCCACTGCACGTAGCCGCCGGGGTCGTTCTCGAAAGCGGCGCCCGCTTTCGGGCCGGTGGCGCCCAGCATATTGATATTCGCGCCGGGGCTCAGCAGGCTGGCGTTCACGTTGACGGCGATATCGCCGCTCAGGAAATTCACATTGTTGAAATCGGCGGAAGGCGTGCCGCCGGCAAGATCTATGGCGGTAGTGCCCGGGAGGAGGGGCCCGACGAAGAGCACGTTGGAGAAGTCGGCGAAGGAGTAGGTAAGCCCGATCCTGAGCCCTTTATCCCAGAGCCGCCCGAGAACGCAGCTGGAAATGTCCACGGCGCCGGCCAGATCGAGCCTGAGTCCCCCCAGGGGACCGGTGCTCGTAAGCAGCGGGGGGGCGTCATTAAAGCCCGGATCGGCCACGCGGAGCAGGAAAGTGCCGCCGCTGCCGACGTCCACCTTGGTGCCCATGAAGAAAGCGGAAGCCAGGTCGAAGGTCCCGCCGTTGACCGTGATGGAACCGACGGCGACCAGAGTGGAGGCGTTTACCGAAAAAATACCGGCGTCAACCGTTACCGGGCCGGCCAGCTGGGAGCCGGAGGCCGCGGCGCCGAAAAGGACCGTGGTGTTGGGAGAGTTAAGAATTATATCCCCGAAAACGAGCAGCGGGGAAGCGACTATGAAAGCGCCGGACGGCAGGACGCCCTGTATCGTGATGGAAGAAAGAGGCACGGAGGGACCCAGGTCCCAGTTCAGGTTGGCGTTCGGGATATAAGCCGCGTCGAAAAGTATGCCGTCGCCGGGCTGGGGCACGCCGTTGGGCTGCCAGTTCCCGGCTTCGCTGGCCAGGTCCGAGCCGCCGCCGATCCAGACGCGCTGCGTCCCGGCCGGCGGAGCCCCGGCGCCGGTAGAGACCTTTACGGTGCGCATATCCCAGGTGGACGTGTCGAAGCCGTTCCCCGTGGAAAAATACGGGCCGGTCACATAGGCGTCGCCGGTGGCCGGGTCCAGCGCCAGGCCCGCCGGTTCATAGCCATAGGTCTGCATACTGGCGGCGCTGGACTGGAAGACCAGGGCGGGGCTGTACTTGAGCAGCACAGGGTAGTCGGAAGCGCCGCTATTGTAGGCTCCGACCACGTAAACATTGCCGGCGGAGTCCAGCTTGACGTCGGCGCCCTGCGCGTAATTAGCGCTTTGGAACTCGGCCGAGCCCAGTTCGGCCAGCGCGTCGGAATACCTTACCACGAGTATCTTCGTATAGCTGGAACTGGCGACCAGGTAGAGGTCGTGCGAGACAGGGTTTACGGCCAGCCTGCTCGTGGAGGGCTGG
>JACQPH010000010.1 GCA_016207645.1 Elusimicrobiota bacterium | reverse complement strand
GAATATTCCTAATAAATGTCCATCCTGCAGCGGCAAGATCCTGGTCACTGAACTATGCTGCTCGGACTGCAAGACAACGGTGAAGGGGAGTTTTGAGCTCCCGGCCTTTGCCGCCCTGGCCACAGAGGATGAAGGCTTCCTGAGGGTTTTCCTGGCTGCGCGCGGTAATATAAAGGAAGTGGAGAGGCAGCTTGATATTTCCTATCCCACCGTGAAGAACCGGCTGGAGGCTCTGCTTAACAGGCTGGGGCTGGGCAGCCTGCAGGCGGAGGCTAAAAAGCGCCGCCTCGAAATTGTGGAGCGGCTGGAGAGGGGGGAGATAACGCCCCAGGAGGCCATAGGGCTGTTGAAGGGGCTTGAGGCTTAGGAAATAATATTATGAACGAAGAAAAACTGCGTATACTTAAACTGCTGGAAGAAAAAAGGATCTCCTCGGCCGAGGCCATGGAATTGCTGGAGGCGCTGGGAAAGGCCGCCCCCGAGGGTGGTGTGGGAGGGAGGGGGCGGACGCTGCGTATACGCGTTTATGAAAGCGGCAGCGCCGACCCCAAGGTGAACGTGAACGTTCCGCTTGGCTGGGCTAAGTTCCTGGCTCCCTTCATAGAGGGCAAGATCAAGGCTAAGCTGGCCGATAAGGGGTATGATGTGGACCTGGGGAAGATACAGGAAGCCATAGATAACCAGGAGCCTATGAAGATAATCGACGTGCAGGACGGCGGGGATAAGGTCGAGATATTTATTGAATAACGCGGCACGCGAAAACCAGGGGCGGATAGTGGAGAATAGTTTTCACGTGAAAACTTGTACTGGAGAAGCGCCCCGCCAAAAACACCATGAAGCGGTTCCTGCCCCTAAAACCCGGGTTTTAGGGGTAGTTTCTTTGGCTGTCGGCGTACTGCGTGTGAAAAATGTTTTCACGTGGAAACAAATCCGCCGCTTTGCGTTAGCTTTAAAACTTCAAGACGGATAAAAGTGTTTGACTTGTATTTTTGAAAACTATACAATTACAGTGCGGGAGTGGGGACGCTACACGATAACTCGATAACTCAGTTTTCACATGAAAACAAAAGACCGGAACCAGGAGTAAATATGGCTGAAATAGTTGCAATAGCGAACCAGAAGGGCGGGGTGGGGAAAACTACCACGGCGATAAACCTGGCCGTGGCCCTGGCCGCCTTCGACTATGAAACCCTGCTCGTGGATTTCGATCCGCAGAGCAACGCCACCTCCGGTCTCGGCGTGGACATTACAAAAAATAATAAGAACATTTACGACGTGCTCTGCGGGAAGGCCCCGGCGGAGTCCGCGATACACCAGACTTCCGTCGAGTGGCTGGACATTATTCCGACCAGCCACAACCTGGCCGGCGCGGAGATAGAGCTGGTGAGCGAATTTTCCCGCGAGTCCGTCCTGAAGCGCTCGCTGGAGAAGGTCAAAGGAATGTATAAGTTCATTATTATAGACTGCCCGCCTTCCCTTGGTCTTTTGACGGTTAACGCCCTTAACGCTTCCAACTCGGTCCTTACTCCGGTGCAGTGCGAGTTCTACGCTATGGAAGGATTGGCCTACTTCATGAATACCGTGGAGAAGATCCGTCAGGCGCTCAATCCCGGCCTGAACATCGACGGCGGGATAATCACCATGTACGACTCCCGGATAAACCTGGCCAATCAGGTGAAGGGGGAGATAGGCAAGTATTACGGGGACAAACTCTACAAGACCGTTATTCCCCGCAATGTGCGCCTGGCCGAGGCTCCCAGCTTCGGCCAGCCTATCTTTGTCTATGACCCCAGTTCCCGCGGGGCGCTGGCTTATAAGGAATTGACTTTGGAATTCCTCGAGCGGCGCGGCGTGGATATTTCGGTGCATAAGAAATCGGACCTGTACGTGACCGAGGAGGCCGCCGAACTGGAGTACGACCTGGGCGGCTGAGCGGTTATTGGTCGCACGTGTAACAATAAATAGCGCTTGATTTTCAAGGAGAATATATGAGGAAAGCTTTAGGCCGCGGAATAGACTCGCTGATAACCAAGGTCCAGAATAACGATATCTCCGGGGATATAGTGCAGAAGATACCGGTAGGCAAGATACGCCCCAACCGCCACCAGCCGCGCCGGAATTTCGACGAAGCCGCTTTGACCGAATTGGCGGAGTCCATCAAGGCCAGGGGGCTGCTGCAGCCTATTTCGGTGTGGAAGGACAACGGCGACGAGCATTACGAGCTGATAGCCGGCGAGCGCCGCCTGCGCGCGGCCAGGCTGGCCGGGCTAAGCGAAATAGACGCCATAGTGAAGAAGAACCTGGAAGAGGAGCAGAAGCTGGGGCTTTCGCTGATGGAGAACATTCAGCGCGAGGACCTCAACTCCATTGATACGGCGCTGGCCTACAAGCAGCTGATGGACCAGTTCGGCGTTTCCCAGGCCGACATAGCCAAGCAGGTGCATAAGTCCCGCGGCGCCGTGTCCAACACGCTGCGGCTGCTCGAGCTCGACGAGGATATACGGCAGGGGATACAGGCCGGCGTCATCAGCGAAGGCCACGCCCGCGCGCTCATCTCCATCCCGGATTCGGACAAGCGCCGCGAGTTCTACCAGCGGATAATGGCCGAGAAGCTTTCCGTGCGCGACGTGGAAAGCTTCGCCCAGGGTTTCCACGCCGGCAAGCCGCGCGCGCCGCGGACGCCCCGCGCGGGCTCCCGCCGCACCCCCGAAGTGGCCGCCCTCGAGTCCTCGCTGGAAAAAACGCTCGGCACCAAGGTGGAAGTCTGTCCCGGCCCCGGCCCGGAGAATGGTAAAATAATCATACAGTACTTCTCGCTCGACGACTTGGAGAGAGTGATACAGCTCCTCAGGAAATGAACCTAAAGATGCGCTATCTGTTCGCCGCGGCCCTGCTCGCCTCCGCTTCGCCCGCACTGTTCGCCCAGGCGCCTTCTCCCGAAGCGGCGAAGACCCCGGCCGCCCCGCCTAAATCGCCGGTGCCGGCGTATTTCTCCCCGGAAAAGAACCTGGGCAGGCATTACCTTTACGCCGACGGCGGCTTCCACGCCGACTGGTACGTCGGCTACAATAACTGCTGGATAATAAAGCTGCCCCCGGTGCCTACCGGCGGCTACGCGAAAGCCTTCCTGGGCGCCAAGCTGGGCCGCGCCAAGACCATGTCCTGGCCCGCCTCCTGGGACACCACGCCGATCCCCGGCAAGATCTACATGGCGCTGAACCAGGCGCCCGCCTTCAATTCCGACCACACGTATTTTCTCATAGACGCCGCGGACCTGCCGCGGGAGCCGCTGCCCAACGATTCTCTCGAGGGCGTGGATTCGGCGCGCTGGGTCTGGGCCGAGATCCCGCTCTCGCGCGTTTCCGCGGACAAGGACAACTACCTGGCCCTCTGGTCCTCCTCGCGCTATTTCACGTCGGCCTCCAGCTCTCCCATCCTGGCCGCCTCCATGAGCGGCGGCGACGCCGAGGACGTGTGGCTCAACCGCTCGATAAAGGGCAATTCCCCGTCGGGCGAAGGCGTGCTGGAGACCCCCGTCTCCGGCATAAAGCCGGCCATGGCCATCAAGCTGGTGCCGCTGAACGAGTACAAGGTCTTCGTGAAGGGCTTCGCCGCCGAGCTGACGCCCGACGAGATAAACGTCTCCTTCGCGGCCGGCGGCTACGATATCCGCGCCGCCTGGCTGGAGGTCTCTTACGACAAGTTCGACTGGCAGCGCGTGACCCGCTACTTCTACAAGGCGCCGTATTTCTGGACCTTCGGCCGCGACGCGATCTCGAAGGACATGTTCTACCTGCGCGCCGCCGCCGCGGACAATATGGAGAACACGGGCTACTCCATGGCTATAACCGTGCCCGCCGTGCCGGCGGCCCCGGCCGCCCCGGCGGCGCCGGACTTCGGAATGGAAGACTGAAATGAAAAAATTCAACGTGGCCGTGGTCGGAGCATCCGGAATGGTGGGGGGGGAGCTGCTGGGCCTTCTTGAAAGCCGGCGCTTTCCCGTCGGGGAGCTGTACCCCTTCAATTCCGGGCGGAAGGCGGCCTCAGTCCTCTTCCGCGGCCGGAAATACGCCTGCGCCGCCCCTTCCTTCGGGAAGCTCAAAAAAGCCGACCTCGCTTTCTTCGTCTCCACCGACGAGGTGGCGGCCGAGTTCGCCCCGCGCCTGGCCGCGGCCGGGACCTGGTGCGTGGACGATTCCTCCTTCTTCCGCCTCGCGCCCGGCGTGCCGCTGGTCATCCCCGAGGTGAACGGCGGCGAGCTCTCGGCCTCGAAGAAGCTCATAGCCGGGCCCAACTGCACGCTGACCGGCGCGGCGGTGGCGCTGGCCGGCATACACCGCGGCTTCCGCGTGACCGAGCTCAGGCTGGCCACCTACCAGGCCGTTTCAGGGGCCGGCAAGGCCGCCATGGTCGAGCTCGAGGACGAATTAAAGGCCTATTTCCGGGAAGGCGCGGCGCCGAAAAAGGGCGGGAAATTCCCGCGCCCCATAGCCTTCAACCTTTTCCCGCAGGTGGGCTCTTTCGACGCCGAAGGCAACTCCGGCGAAGAGAACAAGGTCGCGGCCGAGCTGAAGAAGATCTGGGGCGATAAGAAGCTGAAGATCAGCTGCACCGCCGTCCGCGTGCCGGTGCTCCGCGGCCATTCCCTGGCCGCCTGGTTCAAAACCGCGCGGCCCTGTTCCGAGGCCGCGCTGAGAAAGGAACTGAAGCGCACGCCGGGCCTGAAATTCTTCGAAAAGCCGGAAAATTACCCGACGCCGCTGGAGAACGGCCTGCGCACGGAAATGGTTTACGCCGGACGCCTCCGCCGCGCCGCCACGGCGGCCAATGAATTCCAGCTCTGGATAGTTTCGGACAATCTGTACAAGGGCGCCGCGCTGAACTCGGTGCAGATAGCCGAGCGCATAGTGCGCCTTTAGCTTTCGTCGGGAGGGGGAGAATGAAAAAGACCTTGTTCCTGGCCGCGCTGGCGGCCTGCTGTCTGGCCGCCTGTAAGAAGAAGGCCCCGGAGAGAGTGCCGGTGCCGAAGGCCGGGCCTCCGGAGAAAACCGCGGTCCTGCCCTCGACCGCTCCGGCTTCAGGCCGGAACCCGCTGAAAGCGCCGGGCGACTACCTTAAGACCACCGTCGGGCACGTGAAAGAGGCCAGGGAGGCCAAGGCTCTTTTCGAGAGTACCGCCAGGGACGGGCTGAATAGAACGGACCTGAACGATACCGGCGGCAATTGAAGCCGCCGCGGCCGTTTTTTTGCTATTGTTAGGGGAGCAGGGGGAACTATGAATACTTATGTTCTGCTGGCGGCGGCCGTTCTCGCCGTTCTCGCCTTGAGCCGGGTCGTAAAGTACCTGAAGGGGCGGCGCGGGCGCTCGCTGGCCGAAGTGGCGGCGCGGGCCTCGGTGGAGCTGGAGGAATACGGCCCCGAGCTGAAGCTGCTCGAGGCTACGGGGCTGCCGTTCTTCGTGGACGGGCGGAGCGCCGTGGGGAAATTCCTGTTCAGGCTCCCGGAGCAGGACGGGGCCAAATCCTATTATTTCGACTATTCCTGCCTGCTCGGTTCCGGCGACGGCCAGCGCAAGCGCCAGGCCACCGTGGCGCTCTTCGATTTCAGTAAAGGCGCCTTCCCGGACTTCCACCTGTCGGCCGACGGGGATATCCAGGAAGCCTCGGGGCTGGAGCCGGTGGAGATGGCGCCGTTCAAGGGGCTGCCTCCCGGGGTAAAGCTCTACGGCCGCGACCAGGCCGCCCTCCTGAAGCTTTTCACTCCGGAAATAGCCGCCTGTTTCGGAGAGCATCCCGGCTGGAGCGCGCAGGGGGCGGGCCGCTACCTGGTGATGTACAAGGGCTGCTCGCTGCTGAGCCCCGGTAAATACGGGCAGTTCATGGCCGAGGCGGAAAAGCTGGCTTTCAACCTGGCCTGATCTTCTTAGGGAGAAAAAATGGAGCTGGAGAATTTATACGCTAACCCCGTGGCCGTATTTTTAGGCCTGGCCGCCCTGGTCCTGGCCCTCGTATATTATTTGCGCTGGAAGCGCGGGAAGGACCTGGAGGAGCTGGCGGTCTCGCTGGGCCTGCCGTTCTCGCCCGAGGGACCGGAGCAGGGGCTCCTGGAAGGCACCGGGCTGGAGATCTTCAGGCTGGGGCATTCGCGCAAAGCCTCCAACCTGGTGCGCGTCCAGTCGCGGGCGGGGAACGTCGGCGTCTTCGATTACCGCTTCACCGTCGGCAGCGGCAAGAACAGCAGCACGCGCAGCTACACGCTGGCGCTCTTCGACTGCGGGCGCTGCGAGATCCCGGTCTTCGAGCTGAAGCCGGAAACGCTTCTCTACAAGATAGGGGAAGCCATAGGCTTCAAGGACATAGACCTGCCGGCCTTCCCTCTGTTCTCCGACAAGTACCGCCTGACCGCCCCCGACGAGAGCAGGGTGCATATGTTCTTCACGCCGCGGCGGGCCGCCTGGTTCGAGCGCAACCAGGGCCTCAGGGTGCAGGGCGCCCCCGGGCACCTGGCGCTTTCGAAGCGCGAGGGGCCTCTGCCGGTGAACGCCTGGCAGGGCTTCATCGAGGAAGCAAAGGCCTTCGCCGCCGAAGTTCTCATGTAAGAAAAGGTAACTACCCAGCTACCGGAGGGGCCTGCCACGGCCGCCCCCCCGAACCTGAGCAGTTACAAGAAAAGATAAAATTGGGAACGGGCTGTCATGCCCGTTCCCAATCTGTACCGTTCAGCCGGGCCGCCCCCGGCTGTTTTATTTCAGCTCTTTGCGGACATGCTCCCAGGCGCCTTTCAGGTCCTGCGTCAGGCGTTTCAGCTCCTCGGCGCCGACCCGCTCCAGGCGCTCGTAGCGCGCCGCGGCCTCGTCCACTATCCTGTAATAGTCTTCCTTGTCGAGTTGCTTTAAGTCTTCCACTTTCTCCAGCACCTCGCCCTTCATCCTCAGCATCCAGCCGCGTACGGCTTCGCGGTTCTCGTTGCCCTTTTTTCCGGTCAGGAAATAAGTCCCCAGAGCCGCCAGCGCCGCAATGCCGATGCCCGTGCCGATAACCTTTTCCGTAGTTTTCATGTAGCCCCCTTATTTAACCGCCCTTCCCCCGAATACTACAAAAAACCGCCCGCGCAGGCAAATCTTTTCCGGGAATCAGTCCCCCGGACTTTTCCCGGACCCGATAGGAACCTTCGAAGTATTGTAATATAGCTTAAAAGAGGGACGGGGCACTGTCCCGCCAATTTCCGGGGCCGGTATAAGGACAGGGGGCCGCACATGCTCGAGAACGTGGACCTGAACAAGAGCGTCGAGAAAAAAGAATACAAGAAGCTGATGGCCGGGCTGGAGCTGAGGCTGGGGGAACTGCAGCGCGAGGCCAAAGAACTCAAGGTCCCGGTGATCATAGTCTTCGAGGGCTGGGACGCGGCGGGCAAGGGAACGCTGATAAACAGGCTGATACTGCCGCTGGACCCGCGCGGCTTCAACGTGCACCCGATGCCGGCGCCGAACGAGGAGGAAAGGCTGCGCCCTTTCCTGTGGCGCTACTGGAAAAAGACGCCGGCCGACGGGCGCATAGCCATCTTCGACCGGAGCTGGTACAGGCACGTGATCGGGGACGGCGACGGCGGCCGCGGAAAGAGCGGCGTCCCGAACCCGGCTTATAACGACATCAAGTCCTTCGAGCGCCAGCTGGCCGACGACGGCTGCGTGCTGGTCAAGTTCTTCCTGCATATCAGCAAGAAGGAGCAGAAGAAGAGGTTCAAAGAGCTGGAGGAGAACAAGGCCATGTCCTGGCGGGTGACGGAAAAGGACTGGAAGCACCATAAGAGGTACGACGAATTCCGGAAACTTTACGAGGAGATGATAGAGCAGACCGACACCGGCCACGGCGCCTGGACCATAGTCGAAGCCGAGAACAAGAATTTCGCCGCGCTGAAGATCTTCGAGAAGGTCATAGGAACGCTGGAGGCGAGGCTGAAGAAGGCGCGCGAAAAGAAACCGGCCGCCGCGCCCGCGAAAAAGGTCCGGGGGCCGGCCGTCCTTAACTCCTCGCTCCTGGACAAGGTGGACCTCTCCAGGACGATAAGCGAACACGCTTACGGCGAAAAGGTGGACAAGTACCAGGCCCGGCTCCGCGACCTGGAGTACGCGATCTACCGGAAGCGCGTGCCGGCGGTCATCCTGTACGAGGGCTGGGACGCCGCCGGGAAAGGCGGGAACATCAGGCGGCTGACGCAGAACCTGGACCCGCGCGGCTACGAGGTGGTCCCGGTGGCGGCGCCGAACGACGTCGAGAAAGCGCATCACTATCTATGGCGGTTCTGGAACGGACTGCCCAAGGGCGGGCATATCACCATCTTCGACAGGACCTGGTACGGCCGGGTGCTGGTGGAGCGCGTGGAGGGTTTCTGCTCCGAGGATGAGTGGAAGCGGGCTTACAAGGAGATCAACGATTTCGAGGAGCACCTCGCCAATTTCGGCGCGGTCATAGTGAAGTTCTGGCTGCATATCAGCAGGGAAGAGCAGCTGAAGCGGTTCGAGGAAAGGCAGAAGCTGGAACACAAGCGCTGGAAGATTACCGGCGAGGACTGGCGCAACCGCGAAAAATGGGACAAGTATAAAGAAGCGGTGGACGAGATGATCCTGCGGACCAGCACTACTTACGCCCCCTGGACCATAGTGGAGGCGGACTGCAAGCGCTACGCCAGGATAAAGGCTCTCAAGACCGTAGCCGAGGCCATTGAAAAGAAGCTGAAATAGAGTATTGAGCGCGCGCCCGGTTTATTGTAGTATTGCAATGATGAGATTTCTTGAGAAGGCCAGGTTATTCTCGCTGTTCGCCGCGCTGCTGACAGTTCTGTCATTGCCGGCCCACGAGGCTTTCACCCACGGCCTCGCCGAAAGCGGCTGCCAGATCTGTTCCGTTTCCCACAATCCCGAGCTGAACGCCGACTGCGGCTCCAGGCTTCTGTCGGCTCCCGAAAATTTCAGTTTATTGAGCCCTTCCTTTTTGGAAAGGCCCGCAGCGGGCGTATCCCAGCCGGCCTTCCTCGGCCGCGCGCCCCCCGCAACAGCCTCCATCGGTTGATCCTTACCGCACCTTTACGTATTTTTCCCCGGCAACCGGGGCTCTCTTAATAATTAGGAGGATCCATGAGATTCTATATAGCGTTATTTGCGGCGCTTTTCCTATCCGTTCCGTCGGCGCTGCCGGCGCAGCCGCAGCTCTCGGGGAACGCTCTCCAGTCGTCCAATATACTTAATCCTAACATCAGCGTGGTGGGCTGGCTCCAGGGGGAGACCGGCAGAAGGAACCCGGCCGGCGGGGAAGAGGTTTCCCCGTTCGCGGTCAAAGAGGCGGAGATAGCTTTTCAGTCCGTGGTGGACCCCTACACGCGGGCCGATGTTTTCCTGGCCGTGGAGGGGGAGGGCGGGATAGACCTGGAGGAGGGCTTCCTGACCTGGTACAGCCTGCCGGGCGGCCTTTCCCTGAAAGCGGGTAAATTCAAAGGCGCTTTCGGGAAGTTCAACCTTACTCATACCCCGGAAACGGCCTTCGCCGACCGGCCGCTGGCGCACGAGGCCTACCTGGGCGAGGAGGGGCTTGCTTCGGCAGGCGGCGGGCTGTCCTGGCATGTGCCGAATCCCTGGCTGCTGCTGAACCTGGAAGCGCAGGCTTTCACTATGCCGGAGGCCGCGGAAGTACCCGCTTTCGACAAGGCCCGGCGCGACCTGCTTTATATCGGCCGCCTGAACGGCTATTATGACCTGACCGAGGCGGCTAATATCACGCTGGGCGGCAGTTGCGCCCTGGGCGCGGCCGGGCAGGAGTTCGATCCGGTGTCGTCGTCTTCCTCCACCCTGTCCAGCCGGCTTTACGGCCTGGACCTGACTTACCGCTGGAAAAATCCCAGGCGGGCCATCTACCGCTCCCTCTTCTGGCAGACCGAGCTGCTCTGGAACAGGCGGGAAATTTCAGCGGGCTCGCATGAGAACACCAAGGGTTATTTCAGCCACCTGGAGTACCAGTTCGCGCGGCGCTGGCGGGCCGGCGGGCGCTATGACTGGACCCAGGTCCCCGGCGGCGGGACCGCGCATGAAAGCGGCGTCCTGGCCTACCTGACCTTCATGCCTTCCGAGTTCAGCCTGCTCAGCCTGCAGGGCAGGCAGGTGGACAGGAGCGACGGGACGAAGGAGAAACTGGCCTTCCTCAAGCTGACTTTCAATATCGGCCCCCACGGGGCCCATCCCTTCTAATAATATAAGGAGAACATTATTGACCTTTAACTAATAATGGATACACTAATAGCCCAGCCACGGCAACTCTGAATGTTCGATACAGGCTCGCAACAGTTTCTGGGAATTGCCAACACGATATATGGAGCGGCGCAGATGAATTCCCAGTTCTTTGATATATTCATG
>JACQPH010000075.1 GCA_016207645.1 Elusimicrobiota bacterium | reverse complement strand
CTTCAGGATAAACCTGAACTGCGCGGAAACATCCTGCTTTAGCGCCCATTTCGCGGCCGCCTCCATCTCCTCCTCCTTAGGTTTAAGGGCCAGCAGATCGTTCACGTGCTTTCCCGGTCCGGTGTCCGCAGCGGCGTGGACTTTCAGATAAATAAGGTCCAGCCTGTCCAGAAAATAAATTGTGAGGGCGGATGAGAAAATTGTTTTATGCGCCCGCCCCACACAGCCTTCCGGATAGTCTTCCGGCTTTAACAGCGCCGGCCCGGTATTTATCCACCTTTCAGGCAACCCCAGATCGGAGGAGACCTCAGCGGCGGCTTTTTGAAGAGCTTCGGGCAAAGGCCCCACCGATCGCGCTTCCAGCTGGCCTGACGTTTTTTCAACGGCGAAGGCAAGTATATCCACATCCCTGGTAGCTCTATCCACAAAACCTTCCATGATCATGGCGGAGCCGCCACAGACGAAAATACTGATGGGTTCTGCTTTAGCCAGTTCCAGCTTTTGGGCTAATAAATCCAGAGCGTTTGTTAACTCCTGTCGGTTATACATATTATATGCCACAACACTTATTATAAGTGGTTTAGCCTATATTATAGCAGAGGGATAAGCTTTTAGCAAGTGCAAAAAAGGTCAGGTTCGACCGGATTTTTTGTAGACTTCGCTGCGGTGGCCGATCTTGAGGATGAGCACGGTCCGGCCCTGGACCTGGTAGATCACGCGGTAGTCGCCTACGCGCAGTTTACGGTAGCCGGCGAGGCTGCGGCGCAGCGGCTCGCCGAATTTTACCGGGTCGAGGATAAGGCGGTCTTCTATGGCTTTGCGGATGCGGAACTTGATGTTCTGCGGAAAGCCCGAGATATCCCGCGCCACTTCCGGGTGATATTTCGGTTCGAAAAGCATTTATTTCCAGATGTCTTTATGGGAGAGGGCCTTTTTGGCCGAGTAGGTGCGCTTCCTTTCGGACGCGACGATATCCCAGTAAATGTCCTCTTTAGCCTCCAGGGCTTCCTTTATAAGGTCGCGGGCTTCGAGCGACATGGAGATCCCGTCGCGCTGCGCCATCCGGCCCAGCACGTTATAAAGCGTCTGATCCAGGACTATATTGACTCTCGGATTTTTAGCGGGCATATTTCCCCTCCCTCATAGTGTAACACAAGTGTTACACTTTGTCAACCCCAGTAATAACGCCTATTTAAGAAAGCGGCAGGCATGATAATTGGAGCGGGCGGCCGGGGGACAGGGTTAGCAAAAGCCCGTCGGAGGACGAGGCTTGCGTAAGCGCCGAGTCCGAGACCGGCAGGCGCGCGCACGGTGTGCGCGACGCCGGTTTTGCGTTCCTGTCCCCTGGACGCCCGCGAACTTGCAGGCCTGCCGTTGCCTTATTAAAGCCACTCCCGGGCATGGATTTGAACCATGTCTAACCGAGTCAAAGTCGGTTGTGCTACCGTTACACCACCCGGGAATAAAACAAACTTTACCGCAAGCACGAAAACCCTTCCCGCGGCCCGCGGGAAGGGTCTGAAACCTTACCGCATAGGGTTAAACGCCCTCGGCGAAGCCTTCGGTCTGGGTCTGGACCGGCAACGGGCCGGCCTTCGCCACTTCCGCCTCATACTCCTTAAGTATGAGCCGCTCCAGCACGCCGCGGAACTCGTTATTGATAGGATGAGCGATGTCCTTGTACGTGCCGTCCTTGATCTTCCTGGACGGCATGCACACTATCAGCCCGTTGTTGCCGCTCACCACCTTCATATTGTGCACAACGAACGCGTTTTCAAAGGTAACAGTGGCGAAAGCCTTAAGGCGAGCCTCGTTCCTGAGATGTATCCTCACTTCGGTGATTTCCATATTCCCCCCCTATTACCGCCCCCCCACAGAAACACAGAGCGCTTCTACTTCCGGCAAGGCAGCGTAACAATGTTCAACTAACTGGAATTCTAGCAAAATTTAGTCAAAAATACAGAGTAACCGCGGATACACTTCATCTGGGCCGCCAGCCGGGCCGCTTTCGCCCTGTTCCGGCAAAGGCCGAAAACCGAGGCCCCCGAACCCGACATCAGGGCCGCGTCCGCCCCCAGTTCCAGCAGTTTTTCCTTCGCCAGCCTCACCGCCTTGTGCTTAGGCAGCACCGGCTCCTCCAGCCGGTTGAAAAGCAGGGGGCCGAAATCCCCGCCTTTTTTCAGCAGCCCCGACAGCTTGTGAAAATCCTTCAAGCGCTTTTTTATTTCGGAAACTCCGCCCGGTTTCAGCCTGCAGTAAACTTCATTAGTATAGACCGGAACGCCGGGATAGACCAGCACGATATGCGGCAGACTTCCCGCCGGCTTAAGTACCTTCAACTTCTCCCCCCTGCCTGTCCCCTCTGCCATGGCAGCCCCGAGCATGAAGAAAGGCACGTCCGAGCCCAGCTCTGCCGCTAGCTTCATCAGCCGCCCCGCAGCTCCGCGCGGCAGCTTATAAAGCCCGGCCAGGCCCAGCAGGGCCGCCGCGGCGTCGGAAGACCCGCCGCCCAGGCCGGCGCCCACCGGGATCTTCTTTTCCAGCCTTATTTCAACCGCCGGACTTATGCCGAAAACCTCGAAGAACCCCGCCGCCGCTTTCAAAACTATATTCTCCGCGGGCCGACCGAGCCCGCGCGGCCCGCCTTTCACTATCAACCTGATCCCCGGCCCGGACTTCCTGAAAGAAAGCCCGTCGCAGAGCCCGATCCGGGCGAAAAGCGTAGCCAGGTCATGATACCCGTCCGGCCTGCGGCGTGTTACCTCCAGGAAAAGATTGAGCTTGGCGCGGGCCTTAAGTGTTATCATGGCGCCCGCTTCCTCAGTCGGGCAGCTTCAGCGTGTTCGCGCCGGCGAAATTCATCTGGTTCTTGTCCAGCGTTATCTTCACCAGGACGAAAGGCAGCTTGAAATCCAGGGTCTCGGGAAAAAGATAAAGGTTTTTCAGGAAATAATTACCGGGCCGGAAAGACAGCTTGCCCTCGGCCTTGTTGGTTATCTCCTCCGGCCAGGCCAGGGCGGGGTCCAGGCAGACCTCCCTGCCGCCGCCGGTGAAGCAGGGCTCCCGCCAGCCGCCGCCCTTCGCGCCTTCGAGGTATTCGCCGGAGAACCAGCCGCTCAGCTCGCCGGCTATGAGGGAAGCCCAGTAGCTGAAAGAGCCGGAATCTATGTCCTTTATCGAGATGGCGTCCATGTCCATGACGCCGCCGGAAACTTTGGCTTTCCAGAGCGGCACCATCAGGGGGCCCATCACGGTCAGGTTGAAATCGGAGGGCGGGGAGAAATGCAGGATGGCGTCGAATTTCACGGTCTTGCCCCGCAGTTTCGCCTCCACCTTGGCGAAGGAGGAGAATTCCAGGCCGGAGGGGCTGAAGTTCTTCAGGTAAGCCAGCTCCAGGGCCGGCAGCACGCCGGGCTCTATTTTTTTCCGCAGCTCCTTCAGCCTGGCCGCGGCCTTGGCGCGCTTGGCGGGTTTTTCCAGCAGCCAGGACTTCCTCCAGGCCAGCCAGGCCACGTTGTTCTCCCCGTTGGCCTCGTAAATATCCCCGGCATGCGCCCAGATCACGGGGTCGTCGTAGACCGCTTTAACCGCCCTCTTTATCCCCTCCAGCGCCCCCTGCACGTTCCCGCGCTTGAACCTGACCCAGGCCAGCGAATCCAGGAAGGCGCCGTTCTCGGGCTCCAGGGAGACGGCCCCCATGATCAGCAGCTCGGCCTCGTCCAGCTTCAGGCCCCGGTCGGCCAGCGAATAGCCGAGGTAGTTCAGCACGTTGGCGTTGTCCGGCTTTTTGCGCAGCAGGTAGCGGAAGCTCTCCTCGGCGGCGGGCATGTCGTTCTCGCGCTCGCTGATGACCCCGTACTGCATGCGGGCCTCGGCGTTCTCCGGCTCCCTGGCCAAAATGGTCCGCAGCAGCTCGCGCGACCTGTCGGTCTTGCCGGTGTCGTCGTAGCCCAACGCCAGGAAATAGGCTATCTCCATATTGTCCGGCCACTTCTTCATGGCCAGCTCGAGCAGGGCGATGGCCCTTTCATAGCGGCCGCTCTGCGTGTAGTAATAGGCCAGGCGCAGCACCAGGCCGGCGTCGTCCTTCAGCCCGGCGGAGTTCTCCAGGTAGGAAGCCGCGGCGTTGAAATCCCTTTTCTGCTCGTTTATGACCGAGAGCCAGAAGCAGGCGGCCGGGTCCTTCTTGTCCAGCGCCCAGGCCTTGAGGAAATATTTTTCGCCCTCTTCGAGGTTGTTCAGCAGGGGCCCGGCGTAAAGCTCGCCCACGCGGTCGAGGAGCTCGATGTTCTTCGGCTCCAGGGTAACCAGCTCCAGGTACTCGCCCAGCGCGGCCGCGCTGTCGCTGTTCAGCTCGTAAAGGCTGGCCAGCATATAGCGGGGCTGGGGGTAGTAGGGGTCGGCCTGCCTGGACTTCAGCAGGTTCTCCTTCACGCCGGCGGCGTCCCCTTTGGCATTGTAAAGCACGGCTATCTGGTAATAGACCTCCGCGGCGTCCTCGGGGCGCAGCTCCAGGTATTTCCGGAGGTAGCCTATGGCCTTGTCCGGGCCGCGCGAGCTGCTCAGGCTGGCGAGCTGGTAGAGGGCCTCGTGGGAGGCCGGGTCCAGCTCGACCGCTCTTTCATAAGCCGCTCGCGCCCCGTCCAGGTCGCCCCGGGCCCACTTCACATTGCCGTAAAGCACCCAGTTGTCCGCGGTGGCGGAGTCGGTCCGCACCACGAACTCGGCCCACTCGGCGGCGTCGTCCACTTTGCCTATATGCAGGGCCAGGTTGAGCGCCTGCTTATAGACGTACACCGACTGCGGGTCCAGCAGCATCGTGCGGCGGTATTCCTGCAGGGCGGTATCGTAGTTGCCCTTCCGCTCCTGCACCATGCCGGTCATGAAGTGCAGGTAGGCTTCCTTGTCGGCCGCGGCCGCCGAGACCGAAGCGAAAGAGGCCAGCAGGAGAACGCTGTTGAGAAGTCTTTTGATCATAAGTCCTTTGAGGGAAGCGCCTTTCGCATCAGCAAAGCCGCATCGGTGTTATTATAGAATTTTGGCCTTTTCCCGACCACCTCGAAGCCGCGCGAGGCGTAGAGCGCTATGGCCGGGGCGTTATGCTCGTTCACTTCCAGGTCTATCTCCCGGCAGGCGCTCTTGGCGGCGTATTCGAACAGTTTGCCCAGCAGGGCCGCGGCCGCGCCGCGCCTCAGGAAGGCCCGGCCCACGGCCAGGGTATTGAGCTGCACCTGCGGCCTGAGCACCCAGAAATTCATGAACCCCGCCGCCTGCCCGTCCAGCTCGGCGGCCAGCGTGACCGAGTTGCGGTTCCGCTCTTCGGCTTCGAAACCTTTTACGCCCCAGGCCGGGTAGCCCGGCTGCCCGGCCTCGATAGCGGCGAAAGCGGGATAATCCTCTTTTCTCGCCCTGCGGATCAGCATATGGGCAGGACCGGCTTCTTGCTCTCCAGCTCGTATTTCGCGGGTTTCAGGTAAAGCGGCTTCAGCGTTCCGTTCTTGTAAGCCAGCGCGGCTTTGATGCTATAGGCCGGGATCATTCTGGAGAGAGCCGGCGGCGCTTTTACCGCGGTTGACGGAAGCAGGCCGTAAATGCCGGGGGCTTCCTCGGCGTCGGCTATCGCGTAAAAAGGCGAGCCTTTCCCCGACAGCAGCCTGCGCATTTCATCCTCTTTCAGCCACACCGGCTCCCCTTCCGGGCGCGGAAGTTTTCCCGCGGTGAAGAACTGGCAGAAATATTCGTCCTTAAAAGCGTGCAGCAGCGCGGCTATTCTGGTCCCCCCGGTCTTTCCCGCCCAGGTCCTGAAATGAGCGCTTTCCGCAGCCTGCAGCGCCAGTATCTCAAAAAGCGTGGCGGTATAGACCCGCGCGCCGGCCATAGCCTTCAAAGCTCCGGCCAGGGTCAGGGAAATGCGGATGCCCGTGAAACGCCCGGGGCCGCGCGCCGCGCAGACCGCCGTGACGCCGCGCAGTTCGGCGCCGGCTTTTTTCAGCTCTCTTTTGACCAGGGGGAACAGGACGCGCTCCTGGTTGAAAACTTTTTTCTGCGCCTGGAAAAAGCGCCCCCCTGCCAGGACCGAGACCTTCAGCCTGGAGCCCGAAGTGCAGAGGCCAAGAATTATTTTTTCCATTCACCCTCTATAGCGGCGAGTTTCCGCCGGTCGTCGGCTCCGGCGTTCATCTTTATCAGCCTGCGGTCGCCCCCGGCCAGCTCGAATTCCAGCTTTATCGGCTCCACGCCGCAGGTCCCGGCGGCGGCCGGCCACTCCACGGCGGTTATGCCGTCGGCGCGGCCCAGGTATTCGTCCAGGCCGATATTCTCCATGTCGGCTTCCCCGGCGCGGAACAGGTCGAAATGGTAGAGCTTCAGGCGGCCCCGGTAGGCGCGCATCAGGTTGAAGCTGGCGCTGACAGGCAGTCTTTTGGCGCCCAGCGCCGCGGCCAGCTCCCGCACGAAAAAAGTCTTCCCGGAGCCTATCGGCCCCTCCAGAAAAACAGCGTCCCCGCCTTTGAGACCGGCGGCGAACAGCCCCGCCAGCCGCGCCGTGTCCGCGGGACAGGAACTGCTTACGCTAAAAGTGCTCGAAGCTTTCGACCTTGCCATTGAAATTCTCCAGCTCGGAGCCGGAACCCTTTTCCAGCCGCCCTACGACCAGCGCGCCCGGGAGCAGCGCTTTGATCCGGGCCAGTTCCTTCGCGGGAGAGGTGAAGATAAGGCCATAGTCCTCCCCGCCGTTGACGGCATAATGGCGCCAGGGCTTTTTCTTCAAAGCGCTGTAGGCCCTCAGCTCCGGCGGGCAGGCGCCCTCGCCCGGGCTGACGAGGACGCGGCAGCGTGAAAGTTCCGAGATTATCGCCGCGCTCCGCGCCAGACCGTCGGAATTGTCCAGCATGGCCGAGGCGAGTCCGGTCCTGCCCAGCAGCGCGCCCGCCTTCAGCAGCGGCTCGGGCCGCCAGAAAGCCTTTACCAGACCCGGGAACTTTTTCTTTTCCGCCGCCCGGCCGCCCAGCAGTATTTCCAGTCCCGCCGCGGCCAGGCCCAGCGGGCCGAAATTGAAAAGCAGGTCGCCGGGTTTCGCGCCGTAGCGCGTCACGAGTTCCGAGCCGCCGGATTCCCCCCAGACCGTCATGTAGAAATGGTTCTCGCGCGCCCCCGCCAGATTGCCGCCTGCTATGGAGATGCCGAAGCGCAGCGCCTCGGCCTTGAGCTCCTTCATGAAGCGCAGGATAAAATCTTCAGGCGTATCCTTCCGCAGCCCCGAGCCCACCACGCAGGAAACGGGAGTAACTTCGCCCATGGAGGCCAGGTCGCTCAGGTTGATGCGGATAAGCTTCCTGGCCAGGTCCTCAGGGGCGGCGAAGCGCGCGAGGTAATGCGTGCCTTCCACCAGCTCGTCGGTGGTTATCACCAGGTCCTTGCCCGGCGCGTGCCGCAGCACGGCGCAGTCGTCGCCGGGCCCCAGCAGCAGGCGGCGGTCCAGCGGGAACCGGAAAGTCTTTTCTATATGCTCCAGCAGCCTGGCTTCTCCGGTCTTCCTGTTTTTCATTTCTTAAGGCTCCGTATCGCCGCCGGGAGGAGCTCGAGCAGCTCGCCGGCCAGCACGCAGCGCTCGGTGAATTTTTCCGCGGCCAGGTCCCCGCAAAGCCCGTGCAGGTAAACCGCCAGCGCGGCGCTTTCCAGGGCCGTCACCGCGTTGAAACCGCGCCTGAGCCCGGCCTGGGCGTAAAAGCCGGCGCAGAAACCGGCCAGCACATCGCCGGACCCGCCCTTGGCCAGGGCCGGGCCGCCGGTGGGGTTCTTCAGCACGGTCTTCCCGCCGCAGACCAGGGTGCCCGCCCCCTTCAAAGCGACAATGCCGCCGGAAAGGGCGGCCAGTTCCAGCGCCGCCGCCGGCCTGTCCTTGAGCTTCTTCCCGAGCAGCCGCTCCGCTTCACCGGGATGCGGCGTCAGGATCAGCGGCCCGGCGGCGAATTTAAAGGAGCGCAGACCCGCGACGGCCAGAGCGTTCAGGCCGTCGGCGTCTATCACGGCCGGGAGAGCTAAAGTCTTCAGAAGCTTCACCGCGAAAGCGCGGGCTCCCGCCGAAGAACCCAGCCCGGGACCGAGAAGCAGAGCGTCCGTCTTTTTCAGCCTGGCGAAAGCCGCCACCTGCGCGGCGGCCTTAACTGAAAAAGCCCCGCCCGCCGAGTCCGCGCCGAAGGTCATGGCCTCCGGCAGGGCGCAGGCTATAATTTTCCTTTCGCTTTCCGGACAGGCCACCGTCACCAGCCCGGCCCCCGCCTTAAGCGCCGCGCGCACCGCCAGCACCGCCGCCCCCGCCATCCCCCGCGAACCCGCTACCACCAGCAAGCGCCCGAAATCCCCCTTATGGGAATCCCTGCGGCGCGCCGGCAGCAGCGGCTTCAAAAACGAGGAAGTTATGGTCTTTATCTTCATAGCATTCAGGAGAACGCTATCACGGAAGCCACGGCATGGGTGCTGGTATGCGAGATAGAGACCAGCAAGCGCAGACCGGGCCGGCCTTTCACTGCGACTTGCGGTCCGCCGCCCGCGGTATTTTTCACCTCGATGCTCTTAAGCGGCAGGTCCCTGGCGTCCAGCGCCTTGATAACCGCTTCCTTCACCGCGAACCGCGCCGCCAGCCGCTCGAATTTATTCCTGCTCTTGAAAGCGTACCCCAGTTCCCCCGCCGTAAACACCCTTTTCAAAAAACCCGGGCTGCGCGCGGCCATGCCGCGCACCCGCGAAACCTCGACAAGGTCCACGCCAAGCCCGATCACGGCCGGCGGCAGCTTTTTTATTTTTGCAGGCATTGTAAAAGCCCGGCGCTATTTACCTAACGGTCACGCTCTTGGCCAGGTTGCGCGGCTTGTCTATGTCGCACTTTTTCGCCAGCGCCACGTAATAGGCGAAGAGCTGCAGCGGTATCACCGTCAGCAGCGGGGTAAAAAGCTCGCCGGTGGCCGGCAGCACGATATAGCGCGAGGCCTTCACCGTCTTCTGCGAAGCCGCGTCCACTATCGCCACCACCTCCGCCCCGCGCGCCTTCGCCTCCTCGATATTCCCCGCCATCAGGTCCAGCGCCCGGCCCGAGGGCGCCACCGCCAGCACCGGCATCCCCTTGTAGATCATCGCTATCGGCCCGTGCTTCATCTCGCCGGCCGCGTAGCCCTCCGCGTGCACGTAGGCGATCTCCTTTATCTTCAGCGCCCCCTCCAGCGCTATAGGAAAGTTGATATGCCGGGAGATGAACAGGAAATGCTCGCTCGAGGAAAAATTGTCCGCCACCTTCGCTATCTCTTTTTCCTTCTGCAGGATCTCCTCGATCAGGCGGGGGATCTTGAGCAGCTCCTCGGCGTAGCGCCTCGCGTCGGGGCCCGGCAGGCGGCCCCTCGCGGCGGCGAAATGCCCCGCCAGCAGATAGATAGCGGCCAGCTGGCCCAGGAAAGCCTTGGTGGAAGCCACGCCTATCTCCGGCCCGCAGTGCGTATAGAGCACGAAGTCGGCCTCGCGGGTCAGCGTGGAGCCCACGGTATTGGTGATGGCCAGCACCTTCGCGCCGGACAGTTTGGCCTCGCGCACCGCGAAAAGCGTGTCGGCGGTCTCGCCGGACTGCGAAACGGCCACCGCCAGCGTATTCGGCGCCATCAGCTTCGCCCGGTCGGTGAACTCCGAAGCCACGTCGGCGTGCGCGGCAATGCCGAAATTCTCGAACAGCACCCGCCCCACCAGGGCGGCGTGATAGGCCGTGCCGCAGGCTATGAACTGCAGCGAGGAGAACGACTTCATGACCTCGGCGGAAAGCCCCAGCTCGGCCTTCAGCAGGTCGCCGCCCAGCGGCAGCAGGCGCCCGCGCAGCGTGTCCTCCACCGCCTGGGCCTGCTCGTGGATCTCCTTCAGCATGAAATGCTTGTAGCCGCCCTTCTCGGCCATGGTGGAGTCCCACTGTATAGTCATGAACTCCTTGTCGGTCTTCTTGCCCTGGAAGGTGTAGTAATCCACGCCGTCCTTCTTCACGGCGGCCATCTCTCCGTCGTTCAGGAACACCACCTTCTTGGTGTACTTCAGGAAAGCGGAGACGTCGGAGGCTATGAAATTCTCGCCCTTGCCCAGCCCCACCACCAGCGGGCTGTGCATGCGCGCGGCCAGCAGCATCCCCGGGCATTTCGCCCAGACCACCGAAAGCGCGAAAGAACCCTTCAGGTCCGCGATAGCGCGCCGGAAAGCCTCGAAGAAGACCGGCTCCAGCATATCTGCGCGCGCGGCCGAGGCCTGCACGTGCAGGCTCTTCAGCTTCTCTTCCAGCACGTGGGCGATGACCTCGGTGTCGGTCTCGGACTTGAACTTATGGCCGGCGGCCAGCAGCTTTTCCTTCAGGTCCAGGTAGTTCTCTATGATGCCGTTATGCACCACAACAACTTCGGAGGAACAGTCGGTATGCGGGTGGGCGTTGTCCTCGGACGGCGCGCCGTGCGTGGCCCAGCGGGTATGCCCCACGCCGGAGTGGGCGCCTTTCACCGGCTCTTCGGCCACCAGCTTGTCCAGCAGGTCCACGCGGCCGCTCACCCTCTTGAGGTAAAGATGGTTCTTAGAATCCACGGCGGCTATGCCGCAGGAATCGTAGCCGCGGTACTCGAGACGCTTGAGGCCGTCTATGAGAATGTCCGTGGTCTTATTGTCGCCGATGTAGCCGGTTATTCCGCACATATTAAGGATTTCCTTGTGTCTTATTGTGTGCAAGCACGCCAGTATGCCGGTGCGCGCATGCAGAAAAAAGCTGACCAGCCTGCCAGCCTACCGGCATACCAGCGTCGTTATTGTATCAGCCTTTTCATTTCCGCGACGGCGGTCTTCAGCCCCACGAACATGCCGCGGGAAATTATCGAGAAACCGATGTTCAGGCAGTCCATGCCCTCGATGCGCGCCACCGGCGACACGTTGTAGTAGTCCAGGCCGTGCCCGGCGTGCAGGTCCATCTTGAGCTCCTTCACCAGGAAGCCCGCGAGCTGCAGTTTCTCCAGCTCCTTGGCCTGCAGCTTCTTGCCCCAGGACTCGGCGTACTGCTTCGTGCAGAGCTCTATGCTGTCGGCGCCCATATTGTGGGCGGTGCGTATGGCCTGCGGCTCGGGATCGGCGAAAACGCTGACCTCCATGCCGGCGCCGGAGAGTTTTTTTATCAGCTTCTCCAGCTCGGGATTCCTGCGGTCCAGCTTCATCCCGCCCTGGGTGGTGAGCTCGCGCGGGCCTTCGGGCACCAGGCAGACGGAGTCGGGGCGCACCAGCAGCGCCACCTTCTCCATTTCGGGAACGGCGGCCATCTCAAGGTGGACAAGGCCCTTCACATCGTGGCGGACCCGCTCCAGGTCGGAGTCCTGAATATGGCGGCGGTCCTGGCGCAAATGCATGACCACCATGTCCCCGCCGGAACTGTACACCACGCGGGCGGCTTCCACGGTGTCCGGGTTCTTCTCCCCGCGCGCCTGGCGCAGCGTGGCGATATGGTCTATATTTACTCCCAGCTTAACATGTTTCATGAATTCCTCCGGTCGAACTGAACGATAAAACGGTCATTTGCCCGCCACCGCGCCGGAGTGCTTCCTGTAATGCTCCAGCAGCTCGTCGGCGATGGCCTTGATCTCGGCGCGGGATTCGCCTTCCACCAGCAGCCGCAGCAGCGGCTCCGTGCCGGAGTAGCGGATGAAGATGCGCCCGTTGCCCTTCAGGTCGTTCTCGAATTTCACTACCTTGTCGCTGAAGCCGGTGACGCTCTTGAAAGCGGGCTTATGCGAGACCTTGACCTTTTCCACCACCTGCGGGTAGCGGTTCCAGTGGCGGCGGAACCAGCTGAAAGGCCTGCCCATGTCCAGCACGGCGGCCAGGGTCTGCAGCGCGGTCAGCACCCCGTCGCCGGTGGGCGCGAACTCGCGGAAAATTATATGCCCGCTGGACTCGCCGCCCAGCTTCAGGCCGCCCCTCTCCATGGCGTCGGTGACGTTCTTATCGCCCACCGGCACCTGCGTGACGCTTATCCCCAGCCCCTCCAGATATTTGAGCAGGCCGTAATTGGACATGAAGGTGAGCGAAACCCCGTTATTGGTGAGGCGGCCCCGCTCCTTGAGATAAGGCGCCATCATCGAAATTATGTCGTCCCCGTCCAACTGCGCGCCCTTTTCGTCCGCGAACATGCAGCGGTCGGCGTCCCCGTCGAAGCTGATGCCGCAGAAAGCGCCCCAGGAGGCGGCGGCCTTGGCCATTTTCTCCGTGTGCAGGGCGCCGCAGCCTGCGTTGATGTTCTTCCCGTCCGGCTTGTCGCCTATGACCTTCACCTTCGCGCCCAGGTCCCTGAAGATGCGCGGGGCTATCTTGTACGCGGCGCCGTTGGCGCAGTCCAGCAGGATCTTCACGCCCTTCAGGGTGAAGCCGGGCGGCAGCGTGCTTTTCAGGAAGGCCTCGTAATCGCGGGTGAAATCTTTTTTATGCAGGCCGGGATGGGAGGGCCTGAAGGAAAGCGATTTTTTGCCGAGCAGCAGTTTCTCCATCTTGTCCTCTATCTTCTCGCTGAGCTTGAGCCCGTCGCCGGAGAAGAACTTTATCCCGTTGAATTCGGGCGGGTTGTGGCTGGCCGAGATGACTATGCCGAAATCGGCGTTCTCGCGCTTGACCAGGTAGGAGACCGCCGGGGTGGGGATGATGCCGAGGTCCACAACCTTGAACTTGCTCGCGCCGAGGCCTTCGACCAGATATCTTTTTATCAGCCGGCCGGAGGCGCGGGAATCCATGCCCAGCAGTACCACAGACTTGCCGGAGCCGGTTTTTTTATACTTAGGGAGCACCAGCGAGGCCGCGTAGCCTATCTTGCGGATAAAATCAGGCGTGAAGGGATGCTCCCAGGTGATGCCGCGTATGCCGTCGGTGCCGAATAGTTTGCCCATTTAAATAAGCCCCGAAGCTATGCCAGTGCCGCTTCGCCGCTTTCTTGTGCCGCCATAAGAGCTATGCTAGCAGGGCGGCCGCCGTTAAAGTGCTTTATATAATTTTATATTATATCATTACTGAACGGGCGCGGTAAGCACCCGGCATGGAAGGATGGCCGAGTGGTTTAAGGCGCCGGTCTTGAAAACCGGTGTACGGTTAATCCGTACCGTGGGTTCGAATCCCACTCCTTCCGAAAATTTGAGATAATATAATGCTTATCCGCTCCGTGCATACGGGGCGCGATAGTGTGGAGAGGTGTGTGAGCGGTTGAAACAGCAGGTCTCGAAAACCTGTAGGGGTAACACCCTCGAGGGTTCGAATCCCTCCCTCTCCGAACTTTTTTGCTTTTAAAAAATTCTGCCGAAAAATAATTCTTTTCCGCGCGCGCAGAATTAAAATTAAGTAGTAATTCCCAAGGTTTTTTGAAGTCAACGGAAAGCCGCCGCCTGCCTATACGGAAGTTCGAACCGATCTTTTTCAACTTTTCCCGGTTTTCCTCCGCTTTCCCGCTCTCCGCCAGTTCTCCGACGTGAACCGCCTCGCGGTACAGTTCTATTTCCGGTTCGAACCGATTGGCTCCCTGCCGGGCAAAAGCTGCGAGTTTGTTTTCAATTTCCTTTTTCTCATTGACCAATTGGGTTTTACGCTCAGCGTATTCGGACCGTGTAAGGTGGCCTTGCAGTACTGGCCTGCGGTACACCCGGCACGAATACGCGAGGCTTTATTTTATACAATTGGTCTAGGCATGACGACCAAGGCCAATATCCTCGTGGTGGACGACGAGCCGCAGATAGCGGAGATGATCTCGGCCTCGCTGCAGGCGAACGGCTACTCGGTCTCGGTGGTCTACGACGGCGAGCAGGCCGTCAGGAAAATAGGCTCCGAAAAATTCGACCTGGCCATCACCGACATACAGATGCCGGGCATGGACGGCATCACCGCGCTGGGCGAGATGAAGAAGCTGGACCCGGAGGTGGAGGTCATCATCGCCACCGGCCACGGCACCATGGGCACGGCCATCCAGAGCATGCGCAAGGGCGCCTTCGACTATCTGCATAAACCGTTCGAGATCAAGGAACTGCTGGCCGTAGTTGAAAAAGCGCTGGAGAAGCGAAAGTTCAACGACATCACCAAGGCCATTTTCTCCACCATAAAGCCGGAGGAGCTGCTGCGCGTCACCCTCGACTCCGTGACCCGCATCCTGAAAGCGGAGGAGTCGCTGCTGGTGCTGCCCGACAAGGACGGCAAGCTGAGAGTGGCGGTCTCCGAAGGCCTGGACGAGGAGTCCCGGCTGAACTCCAGGCTGACCCTTTGCGAGAGGATGATGAAGCGCCTTGACGGGGGCGCGAAGTCCTTCCTGCTGGTGGACGAGCCCGCCAGGGATAAGACCTTCTCGGACCTGCCCGGCATAGGCGAGATAAAATGCGCGCTGTTCCTGCCGCTGATGGAGGAGAACAGGCCCGCCGGGCTGATCAGCATAAACCGCGACCAGGAAGGCGAATATTTCACCGAGGCCGACCTGCAGCGGGCGAAGATCTTCGGCTCGCTGGTGAACCTGGCGCTCCGGAACTCCAACCTCTACCGGCAGCTGCAGGAGACCCAGTCGCAGCTGATCCAGGCCGAGAAGATGTCGGCGCTGGGCCAGCTCGCCGGCGGGCTCGCGCACGAGATCAACAATCCCCTCTCCGGCATACTCGGCCTGACCCAGCTGGTGCTGGAGAGCGCGAAGCCGGACAGCCAGACCTACACCGACCTGAAGGACATAGAAAAAGCCGTCTTCCGCTGCAAGAAGATAATCGTCTCGCTGCTTTCCTTCGCCAGGCAGGAAAAAACGCGCCTGGAACCGGTGAGCGTGAACGAGGTGATAGAGGAGACCCTGACCCTCTGCGCCCGGCAGATGGAGCTCAAGAGCGTGCGCATAGACAGGAACTTCGCGCAGGGCCTGCCTCTGGTGACCGGGGATTTCCAGCAGCTGATGCAGATCTTTCTGAACCTTTTCAGCAACGCGCGCGACGCCATGCCCGACGGCGGCGAGCTTACGGTGGAGACCAATCTGCTGAAGGACCCGGCCGGCAGGGAACTGGTGATGAGCACCGTCTCCGATACCGGGGCCGGGATAAAGCCGGAGATCCTGGACCGGATCTTCGACCCTTTCTTCACGACCAAGCCCGTGGGCAAGGGCACCGGCCTGGGATTGTCGGTCTGCCTGGGCATAATACACAGGCATAACGGCACGATAAAAGCGCATAGCCGCCCCGGCGGCGGCACGACCTTCACGATCAGCCTGCCGGTCTCCTGAACGCTGATGGGAAAAAGCATACTTATTATCGACGACGAGGACCTGGTGCGCAACTACGTGCGCCGGGCGCTGGCCAGCCGCGGCTGGGAGATAAGCGAGGCGAACAACGGCGCGACGGCGCTGGACCTGCTGCGGCGGAAGGATTTCGACGCCGTCATCTGCGACCTGAAAATGCCGGACATGCGGGGCGAGGAAGTTATAAAGAAGATCCGCGACATGCTGCCGGGCATGAAGATCATAGCCATCACCGGCTCGGTCTCCAACATAACCACCCCGCTGGTGCCGGGCGTGGAACTGGAGGGCTTCCTGATAAAGCCCTTCGGCATAGACGAAATAAGGGACCTGATAGAAAAAGTGACCGGCTCTGAACCGCCGGCAGAAAGACCCTGAACAGCGCGCCCTGCCCGGCGCGGCTTTCCCTTCATAGCGGCACCCGGTCCTTTTCAGTGCAGCCCGCATTCGTCCGAGATCCTGCCCTCTTCGTCCATGACCGTGATCACGGCGTTCATCTCGGGCACGGAAAGCTTCGGGAGTTCCGGAGAGCGGTGGAAGGCCTGGAGCAGGGCGTAGAACTTCCTCCTGGCGTCGTTGTCCTTTATCTCTCCGCCGGGATTGCGAGTAAGTTTCCTGGCCTTGAAATCGGGGTCCCGCACCTGCAGCGCCCAGTACTTGGCCTTGGCCTCGAGCGCCGCCGCCTGCATGGAGACCAGGCGCGCGCGGCGGGTATTACAGCTGTCGGTGTTCATGCTGACGGGGGCGTCGCGGAAGCCGGACAGCTCCGGGGTGATATCTTCCTCGGCGAACATGGCCGCCACCACGCGGAGGTCCGGCACGTCGAACTCGAACTCGGGCCGCTCCGGCATGATCTCCCACTGCCGGTCGGTCTGGCCCTCCACGGTGTGCAGCACCGCGCCTGTGAGCGGGTCCACCATCTTGGCTATTATTTTAAGGTGCTTGCTGGTGCCGAAGATGGTCCCCACTATTATAGCGTTGCTGGGGTCTATCTTCTTCCCGGAGTTCTCCTCCGATTCCTCCGCCACGCCGGAAGCGGCCAGCTTCCTCTCCTCCAGCACCTTGTCCAGTTGGGAGCGTTCCAGCAGGTGCACCTTGCCGGAAGCCACCAGGCACGACATCAGCTTCTCGGAAAAATATTCGCTCTCCTCGCGGGAGGTCCTGGCTTTGCGCGAGAAGCCCACCACGGTCACGTTCTTCACTTTCTTGTCGCTGGAGTACTTGGCGAAGTCGTTCGCCATCTTCTTGTAGACGTCCTCCGCCGCGGCGGGAGGAGTGACGCCGAGCGCTAAAGCGAAGGCCGAAGCGACGGTTAGTTTGAAAGCCGGTCCGATCGTTCTCATAACCCCTCCTCTCCACGCTAATACTCTATCAGAGGGAATTACGGTAAAGAGCAAAAAATAATCAAATTTCGGTCAAATCTGCGCTGTGCTGTAACTGCTCAGGTGCAACTGGAGGGTTGGACGGGGTTTTGTTTCGCGAACCCCTTGCGGAAGGGGGGCCCCGCTTCGGGGGGAAACCGACGCAAGGGTTTCCCTCTTCCGGGGTTCGCGGGGCAAAACACCGGCCAACCCGGACCCGATGGGGGAGCAGAGTAGTTACATTGCGTGTAGGGCGGCGAGGCTGCCGGACCCTTCTGCTTGTGTGTGATTTATTCGAACTTATACCCGTGGCCGGTCACGCTGGTGATATGCGCGCCGATCTCCGGGCCCAGCTTCTTGCGCAGGGAGGAAACGTGCACGCCCACCGTATGCGGGTCGTTGTAGCTGGCCGGGTCGTAGCCCCAGACCGTCTCCAGCAAATGCGGGATGGCCAGCAGGCGGCCTTCTTCCGTGATCAGCGCCATCAGCAGGTCGAATTCCTTGCGGGTCAGGTTGATGACCGCGTTCTTTATCGTCACCGTCCGGCCGGAGGGGTCTATCACCATGCCGAGCTTCTTTATCTTCTCCGTCTTCTCCGCCACTCCCTCGTAGCGCTTCATCACCGCCTTCAGCTTGGCCAGCAGCACCGGGAAGGAGAAAGGCTTGAGAATGTAATCGTCCGCGCCCCTGTTATAGCCCGCCAGGATATCCTCCTCGCTGATCTTGGCGCCGGAAATTATTATCACCGGGATGCCCGCGAACCCCTCCGTCTCCTTTATCGCCCGGCAGAGCGCGAAGCCGTCCAGCCCCTTCATCTGCGCGTCGGTGATCAGGAGGTCCGGCTTCGACTCCCGCGCCAGCGCCACCGCCTCGGCGCCGTTGTCGGCGGCGGCCACGCTGAAGCCGCGCTCCTCCAGGTAGCGCCTGGTGGAGTTGAGCACCAGCTTGTCGTCGTCCACTAGCAGTATTTTTTTAAACATATTTTAAAGCCATGGGGATGTCGTCGGTCCAGACCGCCCTCGCGCCCAGTTCCTTCAGCCTCCTCACTTCGCGCGGGTCGTTCGCTATGCCGGCCGAGATCTCCACCCCCGCCAGGGCCGCCCCCTCGGCCTGCTTCCTGAAATCGAAGGCCGAGGCGCCGAGGAAAAAAAGCTGCTTCGTCAGCGGCCAGTCCACCCAGCCGGCGCAGACCTTCGAGGCCCCCGCCTTCACCGCCGTAGCGAGCATGGAGGAAGGGAAAAGCGGCATTACCGCCAGGCCCACCCCCGGCACGGCCGCGCGCGCGGCCGAGAGAAGCTCCGTCCTGCAGGAATAGGTCAGCATGAAAGCGCGGGACTGGACGCCGGCCCTGCTGATCTGGAGGGCCAGGTCGGCGGCGTCCGACCCTTTCCCGAGCGCCAGCTCGAAATAAAATTCGGCCGAGGGGCGCAGTATCATCAGGTTGAGGATATCGTCCAGGTGGGGGATGGGCTCCCTGCCCAGCACGCGCAGGCTTTTCAAATGGGGCCAGGTCGTTTCCGAGATCTTCCAGTTCCGGCCGCAGACCCTGCCCGCGCGGGCGTCGTGGAAGGCCACGAACTGCCCGTCCGCGGTGCGGCGGATGTCGCACTCCACGGCGTCGGCGCCGTCGGAAAGGGCCGCCTTGAAAGCGGCCGCGGTGTTCTCCGGGGCCCTGAGCATGCCGCCCCTGTGCGCGTAAACCTGGATTCGCTGCATGAATTTATTTTAGTAAATCTGGACGCGAAAAAGCGGGTCCGCGCGGACCCGCTGTTCTGTCTTTCCCGTCTTTGCCCTTCAGTTCCCGGCTTTGATGCTTTTTTCCTCACTCCCCCCTGAAAGCCTGCGTCAGCCTTTCCGGGGAAACCGCCTTGAAGCCGTTCTCAGCCAGCCACTTCACCAGGCGCGCGGAGGCCAGGCGGCTCTGGTCGTGCACGTCGTGCAGCAGCACTATGCCCTTGCCGCGCCGGCTCAGCATGGAGACCGTCCTGTTGAAAAGCTCTTCGGGGTCCTTGGTGGACCAGTCGAGCGTATCTATAGTCCAGCCCACCGGCACCAGTTCCAGGTCGGAGATCACGGCTTTGAGCGCCTCCGGGGAGATTATGCCGTAAGGCGGCCTGAAGAAGTCCGGCCGCCTGCCGACGGAGGACTTGATGGCGCCCCGCACCAGGGACAGCTGGCGGAGGGTCTCCTCCTGCGAAAGGGCCGTGAAAGGCTTCCCGGATTCCGTGGCGTGGTGATAGCCGTGCACCGCCACCTCGTGCCCGTCGGCGGCGGCCCTGCGTATCCGCTCCTTCCCCGCGGCGCCCAGTTTGGAGCCCAGCACGAAGAAGACCGAGGGAGCGCCCCCTTCCTTCATGGTCGAGGAAACCTCTTCCGTGAACTGACCGGGGCCGTCGTCGAAGGTCAGTATGACCTCGCCCTGCCTGAGGAAGGCGTCGGACTGCACGAGGAAAGGCACGTTGTTCTTTACGTAGTTCACCTGGCAGTAGCCCTGCTTGATGACCACGCCGCGGTCCTCTTCGGGCCGGTCTTCCAGCGCGCCGTAGCCGTAAAAGCCGAAAACGCCGTCAAGCTCGTTCCGCACCCTGAACGAGATTTCCCGCCTTACCGACATTACCGGCGCGTAGCCGCGGCCGGTAAGGCGCTCGATGCGGCGGCCCATCTCCTCCAGGCGGCCGCGCAGATACTGGCCGGCGGCGGAAGCTTCCAGAAAAGCGGGGCTGTCCTGCGGGGAAACGTAGGCGACTTCCGAATATACCCTGAGGGCGGAATAGAACTCCTCGTATTCCAGCTCCAGGGCGCCGGGATTCTCTTCGGCCGGGCCGGCGGCGGGAACTTCGACGGAAGAGGGAAGAGCCGGCAGCCGCAGGGCCCCGGCGGAGGCGGCCTGGAGAGGGAGGAGCGGGAGCAGGGCTGTTAAAAGTAAGGTTATCCTGGCCATTAGTTTTACGTGTTAATATTATTATGCCCTTTATCGCGAAAAGGACCTAGGGTCGAAAGGCCCCTGAAACGGCTGTTTTAGGGCCTAGACATTTTATAGGTAAAGGTAACTGCTCAGGTGCTGGAGGGGGCGGACGGGGTTTTGTTTCGCGCACCCTTGCGGATGGGGGGCCCCGCTTCGGGGGGAAACCACGCAAGGGTTTCCTCTTCCGGGTGCGCGGGGCAAAACCCCGGCCACCACCGAACCCGGGCAGTAACTTAAGCGCCGCCGGTGATAAAGTACCAGATCAGCAGGGCTATGATGAGGGAGAGCAGTTTTATCTGCCAGTTGCGGGTGAAAAGTTCCTGGATGTTCATAAAGAAGGGTAGAGGGTAGAGGGTAGGGGGTAGAGGGCCGTGGATGCCGGGCGGAGTTGAAGAGGGGGCATATCTCAGGCCTGCGACGGCGGCGCGCCGGCGGGCGGGGCGGCCGGGGACGGCGCGGCCTCCTGGCGCGCGCCGCGCCTGAGCAGGGTCTTCTCGGCCTTGGAGCGGTAGAGCTGGTACAGCATGGCCTCCAGGTCCTTGGGGTCCACCGCCTGCTGCAGCTTCCCGTTGCGGGCCACGGACAGCGTGCCAGTCTCCTCCGAAACTATGATGATGATGGCGTCGGCCACTTCGCTCAGGCCCAGCGCGGCGCGGTGGCGCATGCCGAGGATCTTGGACAGCTCCTGCTGCTCGGTCAGCGGCAGGATGCAGCCGGCGGCCACCAGCCTGTTATTGGCTATCACGGAAGCGCCGTCGTGCAGCAGGGTGTTGATATGGAAAACGGTAAGCAGCAGCTCCTTGGAGACCTCGCCGTTCACGCGCACCCCGGTCTCCACGATGTCGCGCAGGGCCATGTCCTGCTCCAGCACTATCAGCATCCCCATCTTCTCGGCGGCGGCGGAGCGGATGGCCTCCATCATCTCGCCTATGAAGCGGTACTCCTGCGAGACCATCACCCGGCCCAGCGGGTTCGAGCCGATATTGGCCAGGGCGAAGCGGATCTCCGGCTGGAAGACCACGATCAGGAGGAACATGCCGGCCAGCCAGAACTGCTGCATCAGCCAGACGGTGGCGGCGAGGTGCAGGTACTTGGCCACGGCCGTGATCACGGCCAGGATGAAGACGCCCCAGATGACCTGCATGGCGCGCGTGCCCTTGAGCAGCAGGATCAGGCGGTATACTATGTAGTATACCACCGCGATATCCACCAGGTTCTTGGCGTACTGCAGGTACATCCGTTACTTTCCCCCCCGTTTATTTTCAGGCGGCCTTCGCCGCGGCCATCAAAGCGTCTATCTCCAAGGCGTCCACGACCTCGTTCTCTATCAGGCGGTTGGCTATGGCGTCCAGCGCCCTGCGGTTGCCGGTCAGCGCGGCCTTGGCCTTCATATAGCTGTCGCTGATGATGCGCTTGATCTCCTCGTCCACCAGGCGGGCGGTCTCGTTGGAGTAGCCGGCCTGGCGCACTATGTCGCGGCCGAGGAACACTTCGGACTCGTCCTTCTTGAGGGACTGCAGGCCGATCTTCTCGCTCATGCCGAATTCGAGCACCATCTTCTGGACGAAGCTGGTCACCTTGTTCAGGTCGTCGTGGGCGCCGGTGGTGATCTCGCCGATGGCTATCTCCTCGGCCGCGCGGCCGCCCAGCAGCACGCAGATCCGGTTCAGGATCTCGGTCTTCGAGGTGAGATATTTGTCCTCCAGCGGCATCTGCATGGTATAGCCCAGGGCGGGTCCGCGCGGGATGATGGTCACCTTGTGCACCGGGTCGCAGCCGGGCAGGGTTTTCGCCACCAGCGTATGTCCGGCCTCGTGGTAGGCCACCACCCTCTTCTCGGCGTCCGAAATGATGCGGGACTTGCGCTGGGGGCCGGCGAACATCTTCTCGATGGCCTCCTCCAGGTCCTTCAGGTCCACGGACTTCTGCTCCTTCTTCGCGGCGAGGATGGCGCTCTCGTTGACTATATTGGCCAGGTCCGCGCCGGTGCAGCCGGGGGTGTGGCGGGCTATCACGTTCAGGTCCGTGTCCGGGGTGAGCTTCACCTTTTTAGCGTGCACGTTGAGGATCTCCAGCCGGCCCTTGATGTCCGGCACCGGCACGTTGATGCGCCGGTCGAAGCGGCCGGGCCGCAGCAGCGCGGTGTCCAGCACGTCGGGGCGGTTGGTGGCGCCTATCAGGATGATGCCTTCCTTGGATTCGAAGCCGTCCAGCTCCACGAGCATCTGGTTGAGGGTCTGCTCGCGCTCGTCGTGCCCGCCGCCGATGCCGGCGAAGCGCGACCGCCCGACGGCGTCGAGCTCGTCGAGGAAAATTATCGCCGGGGCGCTCTTCTTGGCCCGTTCGAACAGGTCGCGCACGCGGCTGGCGCCCACACCCACGAACATTTCCACGAACTCCGAGCCGGAGGCGGTGAAGAAAGGCACGCCGGCCTCGCCCGCCACGGCGCGGGCCAGCAGCGTCTTGCCGGTGCCGGGGGGACCGTAGAGCAGCACGCCCTTGGGCAGCTCGCCGCCCAGGACCTGGTATTTCTTGGGGTTCTTGAGGTAGTCGACTATGTCCTTCAGCTCTTCCTTGGTCTCGTCGCAGCCGGCCACGTCCTTGAAAGTGACCTTCTGCTTCTTCATGTCCTGCTGCTTGGCTTTGGATTTGCCGAAGGCCATGGCCTGCTTGCCGCCCATCTGGGCCTGGCGGATGAAGAGGAACCACCAGATGAAGACGAAAACGAGGATCCAGCCGATATTGAGGATGAGCCCGGCTATCCAGCCCCGGTCGGCCTCGGCCTTGAAGTTCGTTACGCCGGCGGTCTCCAGGTCCTCTATCAGCTTCGCGTCGGTCATCGGGATGGTCTTGAAGGCGACGCTCTTGTCGCCCTCCCTGAGCTTGCCGCTGATCATGTCCTGGCGCACGCTGACGTCGGTGATCTGCCTGTCGCGGAGCTTGGCCTTGAATTCGGAATAGGGGAGCTGGCGCTCCCGCTCCACGCCTTTCATGTTCTGGTACACGGCCACGAAGAGCGTGAACGCCAGGAACCAGAACAGCAGCTGCCTTAAATTCTTTTTCAACGGCATATATTCTTTCCTTCTATGGCCTCCGGCTTCAAAACGCCGATGTACGGGAGGTTGCGGTAGAGCCCGTTAAAGTCCAGCCCGTAGCCCACCACGAATTTGTCCTCGATGGTGAAGCCGGCGTATTTTATCGGCACCTGCGCCCGGCGGCGGCTGGGCTTGTCCAGCAGCGTGCAGACCTCCAGCGACCGGGGCCGGCGGGTCCTGAGGTTCTGCAGCATGTACTCCATCGTCAGGCCGGAATCCACTATGTCCTCGACGATAAGCACGTCGCAGTCCTCGATGCTCTCCTTCAGGTCCAGCAGGATGCGCACCACGCCGGTGGAATGCGCGCCGGAATAAGAGGAGAGCATCATGAAATCCATGCGGGTGTCCACGGAAACGCTCTTGGCCAGGTCCGACATGAAGAGCACGCAGCCCTTCAGCACGCCCACCAGCGTGACGCAGCGGCCCGCGTAGTCGGCGGAGATCCGCTCGCCCAGCTTCTTTACGCCGGCTTCCAGCTCGGGCCGGGAAAGCAGCACCTCCCGCAGGTCCTTATGCATTATTTATATTTTAGATTTTTTAGAGGGTGCTTTACCAATGAAAAAGAGGAAGCCGGGGCGGCCCCCGGCTTCCTCCTCTCCGGGTCCCGGAGTTTACTCCCGGCTCAGGCCCCCCGGGGGGGCCTCGAGCTGCGCGTAGAAGTAGTTGTTGGCCATGTTCGCCAGGAAGCCGGGCTTGCCGCCCAGGTCGGCGGAGGTCTTCACCCGGCGGGAGTTCTTCACGTCCTTGTAGAAAGCCTCGTCCAGCTGCGCCACCGAGCCGCGGTCCAGGACGTTCACGTTGACCTCGGTGTCGTAGCGCTCGCCGCGGGGGTGCAGGTTGTAGGAGCCGATGTCGGCGAACTCGCCGTCCACGGTCATGAACTTGGAGTGCAGGGTGTCGCCGGGGGAGCGGATGCCGTTATAGAGGTAGATGCTGGCGCCGGCCTCGGCCAGCGGGACCAGGCACTTGTACATCGCCTCCACTATCACCAGGCCCTCGGGGTCGATGCTCTCCCTGGAATTGGTCAGGATGTTAACCTCCACGCCGCGGGCGCGGGCGTCGAGCACGGCCTGGGTCACCACGGGCAGGGAGACGAAGTAGGCGTTCTCGATATTGATGTTCTTAGTGGCCGCGTACATCGCCTTGATGATGCTGATGAGGATGGTGGAATCCCGGGGCGGGTCCTGCATCACGGTGGCCACGCGGGCGGCGCCGCCCTCGAAGGGCATCCCGGTGGTGCGGGCGTCTATGGTCTTGAAGCCGTTCTTTTTGGCGTTGGCGTTCCAGACGTCCGCCAGCAGCTTGCGGGCGTCGAGCACGGCCGGGCCGGAGTAGACCACGTCGGTGTCGCGCCAGAGGATAGTGCCGGACTTATGCGAGTACACGTCGGCGAAATTCAGGCCGCCCACCACCGCGTACTGGTCGTCGGCTATCAGCACTTTCACGTGCCAGATATCGTTGGCACGTTTCTCGGTATACTTGAGCACCTCTATGCCGGCGTCGGTCATCAGCCTGACCACCTTCTTGCCGTGGCCGGCCAGCACCTTCTTGTCCAGCATCACCTTCACGTCCACGCCCTCTTTCTTCTTGGCTATCAGCATCTGCGCGGCCTGGTAGCCGGTGGTATCGTCGTAGAAGGCCCAGGTGGAGACCAGCAGGCTCTTCTTCGCGCTGCGGATCAGGGCGTCCTTGACCTCGAAGGAGGCGGGGCCGTTGATCAGGAAGCGGACGGAATTGCCGGAGGAGAAACGGCCGTTGGTGACCCGCTCGTATTCGCGGATGAAGCCCTCGTCGGTGAAAAGGGAGGGCTGGCCGGCCGGCCGGGCGGGGAAGGCCTTGGATTTAGAGGCCCGCATCACGCGGTCGGAGATGGCTTCGAAAGTGGGGGTATTGGTCCAGGGCAGGTTGTCGGTTACCTGGGCGCCCAGCGCGTACCAGGCGGTGACCGCGGTGCCGGTGTAGGAGATGGCTTCGTAGGTGGAGAACTGCTGGGGTACGGGTATCGGCTGGGCTTTGGGGTCCGGTACCGGGGAAGCCTTCAGCCCGTCCATGTTCAAGCCGAGACCCGGGGCCGAGGCGCCGTACTTTTCAAGGATAGCCGCCTGCCTGGCGGTAGTCTGGGCCGAGGCTGGAACGTGGAGCAGGACACAGGCTGCTAGGATGGTAAGGGCGGTTTTTTTATTCGTCATGCTTATAGTATACGGCCCGCGGCGCTTTTCTTAAAGGGCCGTAAAGGCCCGGAAGCCCTAAAAAAAGACCCATAGAAATATGGGCACTAAGGGCAGGCCAACCCGCGGCCGCGCAATGTACCCGCGCGCGCGGGCGCTTAAACGCCTTCCCGTCTTGATTATATCTATCTATATTATAAGGTTCATTCCCGCTTTTTGAACATTGTTAAGCGGAATTCATATTGCTACGGGGCGTTGCCGGACGCGGGTAAGCATGAATATGAAAGAACAGGGCCGCGGTTACGCGGGCCTAGTCAAGGTCCCAGGGCGTTTCCGGCCTGGAATTGTCCCCGGAATCTTTAATGCGCTTCTTCTCTTTTTCAAACTTCTCGTCCAGTTCCTTCTTCTTGTCTTCCAGGCTCCTGCCGGCGTTAGAGAAATAGCTGTCCAGGCGGCTTTTATCTTCCTTCATCTTTTTAAAGGCCTCCCGCATGGGGTCGCCGCCTTCCTTCACCACGGGCTTCTCCCAGTGGCGCAGCACCTTGCCGGTCTTTTTATCCACCTCCACCCGCGCTTTGCAGCACGGGCAGTCTATGAGAAAAGTTCCTTCGGACATAAGCGTAACAGCTCCTATTTAACGCCCCACAAGGGGTGCTGCTGCGGCAGCACTTTCACCGCGGACAGTTTCAAGGCCGCGTAGCGGCGGGCCCCCTCCATGAACCCGGCCGAAGGAGGGCGGGCCTTCCCGCGCCCGGCCGTGGCCGGCTGGATGAAAAATGGGATGCCGCGCCGCACCGCAACGGCCAGGTCGACGGCTTTTTTAAATTCGGAGAGCTTCGTCCTGGAGGTGACCACGGTCTTGATGAAGGTCTTCCCCGGCGCGGCGGCCAGGAATTTCCCGTGCTCCGCCCAGAAGGCCCGCCCGCCGGTGGAAGAAGGCAGCTTGATATCCATGGCTATCACGTCGGCCGCGGAAGCCGTTTTGGACAGTTCGCGGTAAAGCACGCCGTTGGTCTCCAGGTGCAGGGCCAGCCCGGCCTTTTTCAGCGCCGGCGCGGCGGCCTTGATGAAGCGCCAGTGCAGGAGCGGCTCGCCGCCGGTAAGAGAAACCGCCCGGGCCTTTTTCGCGCGGGCCAGCTTTATTATCGCCCGCGCCGCCTCCGCGGGAGTCATCGGCGAGGCGGCGGCGTCCCGGGCCGCGGGCTCGTCGCAGTAGACGCAGGCGAGGTTGCAGCCGGCGAAGCGCAGGAAAACCTGCTTCTGCCCGCAGTAAAGCCCTTCGCCCTGCAGCGAGCAGAAGATCTCGGCTATGGGGGCTGTGAGTTCTTTCATGCGGCTATTTCAGGGCCGGGTCTTTCAGCCCGGCTTCGGCGAAGCCTTTCGCGCGGAGCTTGCAGGAATCGCAATGGCCGCAGGGTTTCGCTCCGCCGCTGTAGCAGGACCAGGTCAGCTCCAGCGGCGCCTTGAGCTTCACCGCCAGCCTGGCTATGCCCGCCTTGCTCAGCCTGATAAGGGGCGTTAGCAGCTTTATTTTCTTTCCGCCCGACCCGCTCCTGGTCCCGTGCGCCGCGGCTTTCTCCAGGGCGCGGTAAAAGGCCGGGCGGCAGTCCGGGTAGCCGGAATAGTCCACCACGTTGGGCCCGAGCACGATCGCCGCGGCCCCCACGGCGTCGGCCAGCGAAAAACCGACCGAGGCGAAGACCAGGTTGCGCCCCGGCACATAAGTGGAAGGGATCCCCCCCTTCGCGCCTATCTTCGAAAGCTCGACGTCGGGCAGCTTCAGGCCGCCGTTGACCAGGGAGCTGACGGCGAGCCAGGGAAGATCCAGCTTTATCTCGTAGAGCTTTACGCCCAGGCGGCGGGCGATGGCGCGGGCGGCCGCGTTCTCGCGGGAATGGCGCTGCCCGTAAGCGAACGATACCGCCAGGCAGTCGTAGCCTTTTGAAAGGGCCCAGCACAAAGCGGTGGTGGAATCCAGACCTCCGGAGAACAGGACCACGGCCTTCTTCTTTTTCATCGCCCGCCCTTCTTCTCCGCGGCATTGTCCACCAGCCCGGCCCCGGCCTTGAATTTTATCCTGGGCACGGCCTTCATATAGCCCCTTTTCAGCGCCAGGTCCAGGTCGCGCCTGCCTGTTTCCGGCCTGCCGGCCATGAAATCCAGCACCCTGCCGCTGGCGTGGATCTCCTGCAGGGCCCGCTCGAAAACGTCCCGCCCCGCCAGTTCTTCGACGAGGGCGCGGGCGCAGATCAGGTCCTCTACGTGCCGGCTGTCGTAGAACAGGCAGGCCGGCACGATAAGGGTCGGCTTCGGGTCGGCCAGGCAGTAGGCGGCCAGCGCCGGGAAATTAGCGAAGCAGGCCACCAGCACCTCCTCGGCCAGCAGCAGCGAGGCGGCCGCCGGCGAGCCCGAATTGGTGACCGACAGCGCGGGGCGGGAGGGGTCGGAGCCGTGCAGCGCGGTATAGGGCGAATTGTCGTACTTGTCCACGCCGGGGCCCAGGTCTATTTCCGAAAAAATGTCCGCGCCCGCGATACGGAGCCGCGCGGCCAGCGCCATGGCCGGGCTGGCGTAGACCCGCACGTCGCGGCGCCCGCTTTCCAGCAGGGCGCAGATGGTATTGGAGAACCTGAACAGGTCTATGACTATGCCGCGGCCGCGCCAGGTGACGGCTTCGGAACGGTCCAGCGCTACTTGAATATTATTTTGCCGGCGGAGTGGAGACTGCTGTGACATATTTTATGGCCAGGGCGCTCAGGTAGAGCTCGGGCTCCTGATACACGCCCATCTCCGGCCCGGAGGGGACGGAGTTGACGGTCAGGATCACGCCGTCGGCCCCTATTTCGGCGGCCTTTTTCCGGGCCTCGAGCTTGAGCGCCTCCAGGCGCTTTTCGCCGCTCTTCGCGCCGACCCGCCCGCCGTGGATGATGGCTATGCCGCCCCAGGGGGCGCCGGTCTCCCCGCGCGAAGAGAACACCTCCACTTCGCGCCAGTCGCGCGGGGCGAACCAGGGACCTACCTGTATCACGTCCAGTTTCGCCGCGGCGCACGAGGAAAGGATAAAGGCTAAAGGATAAAGGCTGAAGGGCAGAGAAAATACTTTCGCTTTTCCGCGCTTCCGCCCCTCATCCTTCATCCTTGATCCTTCATCCTTTCTTATGGCTGGTCCACTCCCAGGTCCCGGCAGATCTTGCGCACGGTGAAATCCGCTATCTCGGTATGCCTGGTGACGGGGACTTCCTTGCCGGTGACCGGGTTCAGGAAAACGGAATATTTCCCGCCCTCGCGGGAGAGCACGCAGCCTTTGCCCATCAAATGTCTTACAAGGTCCTTTCTTTTCATATTCGCACCTCTTGGCCGCCGGGGAACGCGCGGCCCCGGCTATATTTTAGCATTCCGCGGAGGGGGCCGGAAAACCCGCCCGGTCAGTCGGCGCTGCGCGGTATGCGGTCGATAAGCTTCCAGGAAACCCCGCCCTTCCCGAGCGTCACCTGTACGAAGGAAAGCGCGCCGTCGTCGGGGCTCTCGAAGATCAGGATGTTCCGGCCCGCGTCGCTCATGAGGCCTTTGCACTGGCCGTAGGAAGAAGGCAGCCCGCCGGGCGCCAGGCGCTCTTCCGTTTCCCGGCCGAAAGCGGACAGGTCCTGGGTCTCCCCGGCCTCGGGCTCGCCTTTGGAATCTATCAGCACCACCGACTCCTCGGCCTCCTGTTCCTCCTGTTTGGCCGCAGCCGGCTTGAGCTCGGCTTTCAGCGCCTTTTTGGGCTGCGCGGCCGGAGCCGGCGCCTGCGCCGTCACCGTTCTCTTCTCCGCCGCGGCCTTTTTATCGGCCGGCTCCTGGGCGCAAAGCTGACCGCCGCAAACCAGCAGCGCCGCCATCAAATATTTATTCATAACTTTAGCCTCCATCTCGCTCCGCCATTCCTAAAACCTCTTGACCGCCACCTTGCCGGTCCTTATCCTCAGCAGTTTGTACGCCAGTTCCGAGAACCTGGCCGGGGCGTCGCTGACGATGAACTCCGAACTCCCCCTGCGGGCCGGGTTAAGCAGCCCGAGCCCGGAGAGTTGCGCCAGGGCGGCCCGCGCGGCCGCCAGCGCGGAATCGACTATCCTGGTGCGCGGGCCCATCACCCGCGCTATCACTTTCTTGAGCAGCGGGTAATGGGTGCAGCCGAGTATCAGCACGTCGGCCTTTCCCCTGAAGGGCGCCAGATATTCGCGCGCCGCTATCGCCGCCGCCGGCCTGGCGCACCAGCCCTCCTCCACCAGCGGCACGAAAAGCGGGCAGGCCTTCTCGGCCACCTTTATCCCCGGCCCCGCCGCCGCGAGCGCGCGGGAATAGGCGCGGCTGTTCACGGTGGCGGAGGTGCCGGTGACGAGCACCCGGCCGCCGGCGGGGACCGCTTTCAGCGCGGCCTCCACGCCCGGCTCTATGACCCCCAGCACCGGCACGGGAGAAAGCCCGCGTATTTCCTCCAGCGCCAGGGAAGAGGCCGTATTGCAGGCCACTATCAGGAATTTTATCTTTTTTTCCAGCAGGTAGGCGGTTATCTCTTTCGAAAAGGCCAGGACGGCTTCCGGGGATTTGGTCCCGTAAGGGACGCGCGCCGTATCCCCGAAATAGACCAGGTCCTCGCCGGGCAGCAGGGCGCGGAGCTCCTTGAAGACCGTCAGCCCGCCCAGCCCGGAATCGAAGATGCCTATCGGCCTTTCCCTGTTCTTCATCGGGCGTTCATTTCCACTGCTTCATCTCGGCGTATTTCAGCACGGCCCTGTAGATGGCGTTCGCTATCTTGGCGCGCACTTTCTTGTCGTTCATGTTCTTCTGGTCCGAGGAATTGGTCATGAAGCCCATCTCCACCAGGATCCCGGGGGAGTAGGTGCCGCGCAGCACGTAGAAAGCGGCCTGCTTCACCCCGCGGTTGACGAAGGGAGTGCGCTTCTCCATCTCCGCGGTGACCAGGCCCGCCAGCCGGCTGCCCTCGTTCATGTATTCGTTCCTGGCCATGGAATGCAGCAGTATCGCCGCCGGGTCGGCCTGGCCCCCGCCGTCCTCCAGGCCTATGACGGAGTTCTCGAAGTCGGCCACTTCCGCGGCCCAGGGGTCCGAGGCCTTCTCCGACATGAAATAGATCTCGAAGCCTCTTTCGCGCCTGTCGCGCGAGGCGTTGGCGTGGATCGAGATGAAGAGGTCGGCTTTCAGGTCGTTGGCTATGACCGAACGGTCCGCCAGCGGGACGAACTCGTCCGAACTCCGGGTCATGACCACGTCGAAGTTCTCCTCGCCTTTCAGGAGCTCATAGAGTTCCCTGGAGACCAGCAGGTTCAGCTCCTTCTCCTTGAGGCCGAAAAGCTTTTTGCCTCCGGGGTCCTTGCCTCCGTGCCCCGCGTCTATCACCACTTTCTTGCGGCCCGCCCCCACCTCCAGCTTGTCGGGGATGTTCACCCCCGCCGCGGAGGAGGCGGCCACCGCGGCGCTGGCGGTACCGAGCCCGAAGCCGCCGTCCGAGGGCGGGATGACGGTGATGCCCCCGCCCTCCGCCACGGGGCTTTCGCCGGTTATGCTCTGCCGCACCGGGGCGGCCAGCTTAGTGACGTCTATCACGAGGCGGTCGGGGTCGGAAAGCCTGAAAACGTTCGCCTTGCCGAAATTCTCGTCGGGGTTTATCACCAGGTTGGCGGTCTTGTTCTCCTGCGTCAGGTCCACCCCGCGCACCGCGCCGTCGCCGATGGCGAGCTTCTCCTCGCGCCCCACCACCCCGCCGAAAATGGTCACCTTGAAGAGGTTGTTCTCCTTCTGCGAGGACTGCCATTCCAGCGGCTCCTCCATGTAGACCACGATGCGCGTCTTGTCCCGGTAGGAAAAATAGTTCATCGAAGTTATGTTGACCGCGCGCTGCGCGGCCAGGGCGCCGGTCGCCCGGTTATAATCGAGCTTGAAGCCGAAGGCGTCGGAGAAATGCCGCGAGACGAAGAATTCGAGGGCCAGGAAAGCCTTGCCGCCCCGCACTATCATCGGGTTCGGGAACTGCTCGGTCTCGTCGTTTATCACCACGGAGTCCGACTTCATCAGGAACACCACTTTCTTGCCCTTGATCTGCAGCAGCAGCTTGCCGGAGACCGGGTACCAGTAGATCTTCCCGCCGATCAGCCTGGCGGCCTGGGCGGCGTCCAGGTAGACCGCCCCGCTCAGGGAGTAGGTGCCTATCTTCCCGGCGTAAACGCCGTTCTTCAGGTAGGTCACCTCGTCCACCCTGGCCTGCGCCGGAGCGCAGAGCGCCGCCGCGACGAACATGAACGCTAGCAGTCTTTTAAGCATATCGGTCCTCTGCCTTATTATACCTACTCCAGGATTATCCTGTAGTCTTCCCAGGTCAGCTGCGGGTCGGACGCTATTTTCACGCCGCGGTGCACGTTCTTCTCCAGCATCCCCTGCTTCTTCCTGAGCACCTCGGCCAGCAGCGGGTGCGTCACTATCCGCAGGTTCCCTCCCGGCCGGCCCATGGTTATATTGTGGATCTCGCGCTGTATCTTTATGCGTATGCTCTCGCTGGAGAGCACGCGGCCGGAGCCGCGGCACTCGGGACATTCCTCGGTAAGGAGGCTTACCGTGCTTTCGCGCTTGCGCTCGCGCGTCATCTCCACCAGGCCCAGCCGGGTGATGGGCAGGATGCGGATCTTGGCCCGGTCGCGGCTTACCGCGGCCTCCATCGCGCTGACCACCTTGTGGCGGTTCGTGGCCTTCTTCATATCTATGAAGTCTATGACTATGATGCCGCCGATGTTGCGCAGCCTGAGCTGGCGCGCCGCTTCCAGCGCCGCCTCGATATTGGTGGCGGTCACGGTCTCCTCCTGCGACTTGGAGCCGGTGAAGCGGCCGGTGTTCACGTCGATGGCGCAGAGGGACTCGGCCTCCTGGATGATGATGCTGCCGCCGTTCGGGAGCGGCACCTTGACGCGCCGGAGCTCGTCTATCTCCTTCTCGATGTTGAAGGCCTTGAAGACGGGCGTCTTGCTGTCGTAGAACTTGATCCGGTCCTTCAGGTCCGGGGAGATCTTGGCCGCGAACTCGGCCACGTTGTGGAAGTCGTCCTTGTTGTCCAGCATGTAGATGGTGGTGTCCGCCGAGAGGATGTCGCGCGCCACCTGCATGGTCATGTCCATGTCCTTGTGCAGCAGCGCGGGCGGCCTGGAGGTGTCGTAGCGGCCCTGTATCGTCTCCCACATCCTGAGCAGGTACTTCACCTCCCGCTCCATCTCCTCCTCGCTGGCCCCCTCGGCCTCGGTGCGCACTATGCAGCCCTTCGTGCCCAGCGTCTTCGTGTCGGCTATCTTGCGCATGATCTCGGAGAGGCGCTTGCGCTCCTCGGCGTCCTCGATGTTCTTGGAGACGCCGACGAATTCCTGGAAAGGGGTCAGCACGAGGAAGCGCCCCGGGAGCGACACGTCCATCGTGACCTTCATGCCCTTGGTGCCGATGGCGTCCTTGGTCACCTGCACCATCACCTCCTGGTCCTTCCTCAGCAGCTTGTCTATCGGCTCCTTCTGGTTGCCCAGCACGTCGGAGATATAGATGTAGGCGTTCTTGTCCAGGCCGATGTTCATAAAGGCGCTGGAGATGCCGGGCAGCACGTTCTCCACCTGGGCCTTGTAGATGTTGCCGACGATATTGCCGGAGCTGCGGCGCTCCCAGAAGAGCTCGGCCAGCCTGCCGTCCTCCAGTATCGCTATGCGCGTCTCCTCGAACGAGGTGTTCGCGAAAATTTCCTTCTTGAACTTTGCGTTTGCCATAAACTCTCCTTAAAACCGTCGGCTAAAATACTTCCAGCTTCCCGCCCGAATTGAACCAGTAAAGTTCCTTGCGCACTATGCGCCTGAAAGCGGGCCTGCCCCCGCACATGAGCTCCGCGACTATCTCCGGCTTCACGCTCCTGCCGGGCTCCAGCTTCAGCGTGACCTTCAGCAGCGAGGACTCCCTGTCGAAGGAGGCCGCCAGCACGGGCGTCCGCGCGTCCAGGACCTTCCTCTCCCCGGAGGGCTTCACCTTCTCATAGGCCAGGTTCTTCAGCGCCAGGAAGGAATCCACCGCGGCCTGCGAGAAGCCGCCGGGGAAATCGGCCTCCAGGAAATATTCCGCCGGGTTCACCGCCGCCTCGATCGACGGGAAGAACACCGGGATGCGCCGCGCCGAGACCAGGCGGAAAGACCCGTCGTCCAGCGGCCGGAGCTTCTCCGCCGCGGCTTCCTCCCTGACGAACTCCTCCAGGTAGAGGTCCGCGTATTCGCACAGGCTCTCGTGCCCCACCGAGACCGCGGGCCCGAAGGCCATACGGGGCACGGCCTGGCCGCCGGTTTTCGCCGGGGCGAATTTCAGGCCGCAGGCCGCGGCCCTGGCGCGCAGGACCTTTATCTGCTCCAGGTGGCTGAGGTCCTTCGCGGCTTCGAGCCGCGCGAACTTCAGGCGTATCCTGGACTTGGGGACTTCGTTCATAATAAAGCCATTACGCTTAAGCGACCGGAGGGGGCGGCCGGAGAGGCCCTGCGCGCCCTTGCGGAAGGGGGGCCCCGCTTCGGGGGGAAACCGACGCAAGGGTTTCCTCGGCCCGGGCGCGCAGGGCCTCTCCGGCCGCCCCCGAGCGCGCAACACTATACCAAAGCATATCTTCTCGCGTAGACCGACTCCGCTATCCCCAGCGCCATCAGCGTAGCCACCAGGTTGGAGCCGCCGTAGGAAACCAGCGGCAGCGGCACCCCGGCGACCGGAGAGAGCCCCAGCAGCATGCCGAAATTAATGCAGAAGTAGACCAGGAACATGCCGAAGATGCCGCAGTTGACCAGGTAGCCGAAGCGGTCGCGCGCCAGGCGCGCCCCCTGCATTATCCTGCGCATCAGCAGCGCGTAAAGACCGGTCACCAGCAGCATGCCCCAGAAGCCCATCTCCTCGCCCACCACCGCCAGGATGAAGTCCGTGTGCCGCTCCGGCACGAAACCCAGGCGCGACTGCGTGCCCGAGAAGATGCCGCGGCCCAGTATGCCGCCGGACCCTATCGCTATGCGCGCCTGCAGCAGATTGTAGCCGGCCCCGCGCGGGTCGGTCTCCGGGGAGAGGAAGACCTCCAGCCGCTTCTGCTGGTATTCCTTCATCTGGTTCTTCACCAGTATGCCGGAGAAGAAGCCGAGCATCAGCACCAGCGCGGCCCCGGCGAAATAGACGCCGGAGACGTTGGCGTAAAGCCGCACGGAAAGCCGCCACAGCAGCCAGGAGCCGAAGACCACGAAAGCCATGAAAGTGGAGGCGCTGAGCCAGGAATCGGAGAGGTGGAAGAAGTAGCTCACCAGCGTATTGTCCAGCAGCTCCGGGGTGAGGGTGATGATGCTCCAGAGGATGGGGAAGAGCGCGGAGATGAAGGCGTAGCCGAGGATGATGAACAGGTGGAACAGGCTGGCGCCGGAGGCGAAGAGCATGATGAGGACAACCGGGAAAGTGAGCAGGATGGCGGAAAAGTCCGGCTGTTTTATCAGCAGCAGGAAGACCGGCACGGCTAGCGCGAAAGCGCCGAGCACCGTCTGCAGCTCCTTGATCTTGCCGATGCGCTTGTCCAGGAAATTAGCCAGCACCAGGATGAGCCCCACCCGCGCGAACTCGGAGGGCTGCACGGAGAAATACGGCAGCCTGTACCAGGAGCGGGCCCCCTTGTCCACCACGCCGAGGAACAGCACCCCGGCGAGGAAGACCAGCAGCGCTCCGTAGACGAACTTCCACTGGTCCTGGTAGACCTGGTAGTTGAGGCTCCAGGCCGCGCCGAAGGCGATAAGGGCCAGCGGGATGGCGATGAGCTGCACCCTGACGATGCGCGCCTGGCCCGGCAGCACGGCCACCGAGGAGAAAATAGCGATAGTACCCAGCGCGAGCAGCAGCAGCGCGGCGAGGAAAAGAGCCCAGTCTATCCGGCCTTTCCTGAGCCCGCCCTGGGGGGTGAAGATCACAGTATCCCCCTGACGCCTGCCGGAACGGCCGCGGGCGGAGGAAGTTTCGGGCCCTGCGGCGGCCCGGGGTCCGCGGCGCGCTTGTTCCCGGAGGGCAGCTCGGCGCGCAGCGCGGCCTCTATCACGGCCTTGGCGATGGGAACGGCCGCGGAAGCGCCGTGTTCGCCGTGCTCCACCAGCACGGCCACGGCGATCTTCGCCGGCTCGTTATTGACGGTGGCGTAGGCCACGAACCAGGCATGGTCCTTGCCCTGCGGGTTCTGCGCCGTGCCGGTCTTGCCGTAAATTTCCGCGCCGGCTATCTTCGCCGCCTGGCCAGTCCCCTCCAGCACCACGCTGCGCAGACCCTCCCTGATCAGTTCCCAGGTGCCGTCCTTCAGCTCCACGCGGCTCAGGGTCCTGGGCTCTCCCTTGTAGAACAGCTGGCCGTCGCTCTTCACGACGCGGTCCACGTAGTAGGGCCGGTGGAAGATCCCGCCGTTGGCCACCGCGGCGATCTCGCCGGCGGCCTGTATCGGGGTCATCAGGGTCTCGCCCTGGCCTATGGCCTGGTTAAGAGTGTCGCCGATGAACCAGTAGCTTTTCCTGGCGGCCCGCAGGCTCGGGCCGAAAACGTTCCCCGGCTTCTCCCCGGGCAGCTGGATCCCGGAGATCTGGCCCAGCCTGAAAGCCCTGGCCTGCCTCTCTATCGCCAGGGCGCCGGCGCGCTGGCTGGCGTTATAAAAATACACGTCGCAGGACTTCGACAGACCCTCTACGAAGGCCACGTCGCCGTGCCCTTTCTTCTCCCAGCACTTGAAGACGCGGCTGCCGGCGTCGTACCAGCCGGGGCAGTGGAACTTCTCGTCCGGCCTCACGCGCCCCGACTCGAGCACGGCGGCGGCGGTGACGATCTTGAAGATGGAGCCGGGCGGATAGCTGCCCTGCAGGGCCACGTTGAATTCGGGGAGTATCTTCCCCGCCGCCAGCCCCTCCTTTTCGGCGCCCGACAGCACGAACATGTTGGGATCGTAATCCGGCATGGAGACGAAGGCGAGCACCGCGCCGGTGCGCGGGTCCAGCGCCACCACGGCGCCCTTGCCGCTTACGGACTTCTGCAGCCCCTCTTCCGCGGCCGCCTGCGCTTTCGAATCTATCGTCAGGAAAATATCCGCGCCGGGCACCCATTTGCGGCTTTCCAGCACCCGGTTGAGCTTGCCCCTGGAATCGACTTCCAGGTAAATGCCGCCGTCCTTGCCCTTCAGCTCGCGCTCGTACATCTGCTCGAGGCCGGCCTTGCCCAGCCGCGAATCCATGGAATAGTTCTTGTCCTTCGAGCGGGAAGCCCATTCCCTGGGGTCCATCTTGCCGATGTAGCCCACCAGGTGGCTCAGGTAGGCGCCGAAGGGATAGTAGCGCCTGGCCTCGACGATGACGTCCACTCCGGGGTAGACGGCCTTCAGCTCGGAAAGCGCCAGCATTATTTTCGGCGGCAGGTTCTCCGCCAGGCGTACCGGTTTCTCCCGGGAAGCCGCCTTGTAGATGCTCTTGCGCAGCGCCTCGTAGTCCGCTCCGAGCGGCCTGGCCAGCGCCCGCGCCATGCGGTCTATCTCCGGGACGGTCTTCGCCTGGCCGGGGAAATAGATGAGGCTGAAGGAGGGCTTGCTGGTGACCAGGGCCACCTCGTCGGAGGAGAAGATGCGCCCGCGCGGCGCGGCCTGGGCTATGATCTGGGTCCTGTTCTTTTCGGCTATCTCGCGGTAATGGGCGCCGCCCAGCACCTGCAGGTTCACCAGCCGCAGGATGAAGACCAGCGCGGCCGCGTAAGCCAGCAGCCAGAGGAAATCGAGCCTCTCCTGGGGGATCTGGCGGTCTATCATAGGATGCCCGTACGGCGCTTGAGCCGGTAGAACACCTGGAACACCGCCGGCACGGCCAGCGCGTTCAGGAAGGGTTCCGCCAGGAAGAGCTTGAGCCCCGTGGGGTTTATCCTGGAGAAGACCAGCGTGAGCCCCTGGTAGAACAGCATGGCCAGCCAGGAGAGGGAAAGCGCGGCCACCAGCTGCGAGAAAAAGCTGTCCATGTCGAAGTGGCGCTTAACGACGTAAACGGCGTAGGCCATCAGGGAATAGGTGAGAGCGTAGCCCCCGAACATGCCGACCCCCAGCATGTCGGCGTAGATCCCCAGGAAAAAGCCCCAGGCCACGGCCTTGACCGGCCCGGCGAGGATGGCCGCGCTCAGGGCGGCCGCGAAAATGAAATTGGGCGCCAGGCCGAAGAACGCGAGGTTCTGCGTCCACCACCAGTAGAAAGTACCGGAGGCCAGGTAAAGGAAGAGCTCCAGCACGAAGGCCATCAGCGTTCCGCCCCCGCCTCGGCCATAAGCTCCGGCCGCAGGCGGCGCCTCACCACGAAGACCTCGCTGAGGGTGTTCACGTCCACCGCCGGGGTCACGTCGGCGGTGATGAAGTTCATGAAGGACTCCCTGGGGTAGACCTTCGTCACCTTGCCCACCGGCACGCCCGCCGGGAAAAGCAGGCCGCCCGGGGCCGTGGTGATCTCGGCTCCCACCGCCAGTTCCGACTGCTCCGGGACGTAGTTCACCTTCAGCAGCCAGGTCCCCTTTCCCTCCACCAGCGCCTCCAGCCCGGACGGCGCTATGGCGCAGACCGCGGAAGCGGCGGCGTTGGTGAGCAGCAGCACTTTGGAAAATTCCGGGTAGACCTCGAACACGCGGCCCGCCAGCCCGGGCCGGCCGTCCTGCATGCCGAGCACGGTATCGTTCACCCCCACGCCGTCGTCCGAGCCCTTGTTTATGAAGAAGGAGCCGTACCAGTCGGCCGGGGTCTTGTTGACCACCCTGGCCCAGGAGCCGGCCCAGGGCAGGGAGCGGGAAAGCTTCAGCTCCTTCGCCAGCCGCTCGTTCTCCGAGACCGAAGCGGAAGCTTCGAGCAGCTTCACTTCCAGCTCCTTCACCTTGTTCCTGAGAGCGCGGTTCTCCTGGTCGGTCTCCAGCAGGGCCACGAAATTAGCGGGGACGTTGCGCACGAAATGCCCGTACCTGGCGCCGTAATGCAGCGAGGGGTAAAGGCTGTAGCTGGCCACGATGCGGGCCGTATGCGCCGTCTTGGAAGCGGGGAAAATAAGGAGGAGTACCGACAGGACGGCGAAAAAAACTACCGCGTAGTTGGCTGCGTCCTTTTCTCTGCTCATCGCCTTGCCTCAGGGTAGAGGGGTCAGGGTAGAGGGTAGAGTTCGCGGAACCAAGGAACTCCTGCCCTATACCCTAAACCCTCTACCCTAAACCCTCTACCCTGAATTAACTCCGGTAGGAGTTCAGGAACTCGGGGCGCTGGATCTTGTCCAGCTCTTCAAGATACTTCCCGCAGCCCAAGGCGACGCAGCTCAAAGGATCGGCAGCCCTGTGGACGGGCAGTTCGGTTTCCTGCCGGATCAGCTCCGGGAAACCGCGCAGGAGGGAACCTCCCCCCGCCAGCACCATCCCGCGGTCCACGAGGTCCGAGGAAAGTTCGGGCGGAGTAGCCTCCAGCACCTGCTTGATCACGTCCACTATCAGCTGGACAGGCTCCATCAGGGCCTGCCTAATCTCTTCAGAAGTCACGAGAATCGTCTTGGGCAGCCCCTTGGCCTGGTCCCTGCCCTTAACTTCAATGGTCTTTTCTTCTTTTAAAGGGAAAACCGAGCCGATCTGTATCTTTACCTCTTCCGCGGTAGTTTCGCCTATGACTAAATTGTGCTTGCGCCGGAAATACTGCACTATGCACTCGTCCATCTCGTCCCCGGCCACGTCGATGGACTTCGCCACCACCATGCCGCCCAGCGAGATGACCGCCACCTCGGTGGTGCCGCCGCCGATGTCGCAGATCATGCTCGCGTGCGGCTCCGACACCGGCAGGTCCGAGCCTATGGCGGCGGCCATCGGCTCCTCTATCAGCTGCACCTCGCGGGCGCCCGCCTGCTCGGCGGACTCCTGCACCGCGCGCTTCTCCACTTCCGTTATACCCGACGGTATGCCTATCACGATGCGGGGGTGCAGCAGGCTGCGCCTGTTATGCACCTTGCGGATGAAATATTTTATCAGCTCCTGCGTCAGCTCGAAGTCGGCGATCACGCCGTTCCGCAGCGGGCGCACGGCCACGATGTTCGACGGGGTGCGGCCGAGCATCAGCTTGGCCTCCGCGCCCACGGCCAGCACCTTCCGCCTGTTCTTGTCTATCGCGACCACCGAGGGCTCGCGCAGCACGATACCCTTGCCTTTGACGTAGACAAGGGTATTCGCGGTGCCGAGATCGATCCCGATATCGTTGGAGAACAGGCTGAAAAAATAATCGAACAGTCCCATTTCGCTCCCGTAAGAACGGTTTAGACCAGCTTCACCAGGGCCGCTTCGGCCGCGTCTCCCCTGCGGGCGCCCAGCTTGAGGATGCGGGTGAAGCCGCCGTCGCGCTCTTTGTAGCGCGGGGCTATGACGTCGAAGACCTTGTGATAGACCGTCTTATCCTTGACGACGCGGCGGACTTCGACGCGGCGGCCGTTCTTGGCGTCGGCGATCACGCGCTCGGCCACCTTCACGAGTTCCTTGGCCTTGGGCAGCGTGGTCTCGACATGCTCGTGCAGCAGCAGGCTCGTGGCCATGTTCGAGAACATCGCGCGGCGGTGAGAGCCGGTCCTTGAAAGTTTTCTGGCGCCCAGGTTGTTTATCATAACGGTTCCTTAAAAATAATCCTCAGTCTATCTTCATGCCGAGGTCAAGGCCCATTTCCTTCAGCTTTTCCTTGATCTCGTCGAGCGATTTCTGGCCGAAGTTCTTCACGGCCAGCAGATCGTCCTCGGATTTGCGGACCAGTTCGCCGATCGTGCGGATGCCGGCCACTTTCAGACAGTTGGAAGCGCGCGAGGAGAGCTCTATCATCTCCACGCCCTGGTCCAGCTTCCCGGTCAGTTCGCCGCCGGCCTCCTTCTTGGCCTCCTCGGCCTTGGCCGGCTCCTTCGCCGCTTCTTCGGCGGGGAGGAACGGCATTATGGAGCGGCGCAGCAGGGCCGCGGTGTTCGAGACGGCGTCCTTCGGGGTCATCGTCCCGTCGGTCCAGACCTCGAGCACGAGCTTGTCGTAGTCGGTGCGCTGGCCCACGCGGGCGTTCTCCACGGTGTAGTGGACCTTCTGGATCGGGGAGAAGATGGCGTCCATCGGGATGAATTCCATCGGGAGGTTCATCCGGGCGCGGATCTCGTCGGAGGTGAGGTAGCCGGAACCGCGGGCGATCTCGAGCTCGGCCTCGAACTCGGCGCCGGATTCCACGTGGGCGATGACGAGGTCCTTGTTGATGATGTCGACGTTGGAATTCTCGCGGATATCGGAAGCTTTCACTTCCTTCTTGCCCTTCACGGAGATCTGCACGGTCTCGGGGCCCTCGCCCTTGAGGCGCACGCGCAGCTTCTTGAGGTTCAGCACGATGTTGACCACGTCCTCCTGCACGCCGTTGACGGCGGCGTATTCGTGCCTGGCGCCCTTGATGCGCACGGCCACCACGGCCGCGCCTTCCAGGCTGGAGAGCAGGATGCGGCGCAGCGAATTGCCCACGGTATGGCCGTAGCCCTTTTCATAGGGCTCGGCGGTGAACCGGGAGTAATTGTCCGTCTTCGACTTGTCGTCTATGTTAAGGGCTTCGGGAATAACGAGCTGTTTTGAGAAAGTTGCCATTGGTGACCTCGCTTATTTGGAATAGAATTCGACGATGAGCTGCTCGTCGACGGAGATGCTCGACTCGGCGCGGTCCGGCCAGCGCACGAGCTTGCCTTTCTTCGCGCCGGCGTCCCAGGACAGGAAGCTGGGGCGCTGGCTGGCCTTCTCGGCGTGCTCCAGTCCCTGCTTCACCAGCACGGTCTCCGCGGTCTTGGCGTTTATGGCCACTTCGTCCCCGGGCTTGAGGATGGCGGAAGGGATGTCCACGCAGCGGCCGTTCACGCTGATATGGCCGTGGTTGACGAGCTGGCGGGCGGCCTTGAGCGACACGGCGAAGCCGAGGCGCCGCACGACGTTATCGAGGCGTACTTCCAGGAAGCGCAGCAGGGCCGCGCCGGTCTGGCCCTTGTCCTTGGAGGCCTTGGCGAAGAAGCGCTTGAACTGGGCTTCCGTCACCTGGGCGGTCAGGCGGGCTATCTGCTTCTCGCGCAGGTGTTTGCCGTAATCGGACTGCTTGGTCGGCCGCTTGCCCGAGGAAAAGCGCTTTTCCTTCTCGGCTCTCTGCGCTTTGTCCACCAGGCAGTTGGTATGGCACTTCGTTCCCTTGAGGAACATCTTATGGCTCACTTTCACGCATTTCTTGCAGCTGGGTCCGGTATATCTCGACATTAAAAGTCTCCTTGCTGGTTTAGGCGGCCGCGGCCGCCGTTGTTATACTCTGCGCGCCTTGGGCGGCCTGCAGCCGTTGTGCGGGATCGGGGTGATGTCCTTGATGGACACCACGTGGATGCCGCTCTGGGCGATGCCGCGGATGGCGGTCTCGCGCCCCGGGCCGGGGCCGCTGACGAAGACCATGGCCTGCCGCACGCCGTAATCGGCGGCCTTGGCCGAGGCCTTGGCCGCGGTGATCTGCGCCGCGAAGGGGGTGCCCTTCTTGGTGCCGCGGAAGCCGTTGCCGCCGGAAGTGGACCAGGCGATGACGCCGCCCTTCTCGTCGGTAAAGGTGATTATCGTATTGTTGAACGAGCAGTTCACGTACACGCGGGCGAACGCCACGGTGCGGAAGCGGCGCTTGGGCGCGGCCTTCTGCTCGGGTTTCCTGGCCCCTTCCTGGGGCTGCTGGGTCTTGTTTTCTTCTGCCATAGTCTTAGATCATCCTCCGTAGTTTTCCCCCCCGCCTTCGCGGGGGGGTGAGCCGTTACGCCTTCGCGGGCGCGGCGGCGGCCGCTTTAGCCGACGACCCCACGGTCCGTCTGCGGCCCCGGCGGGTGCGGGCGTTGGTGCGGGTGCGCTGTCCGCGCACGGGCAGGTTCCTGCGGTGCCTGTAGCCGCGGTAGCTGTTGATCTCGACGTAGCGCTTCAGGTTGGCGGAAACCTCCCTGCGGAGCTCGCCCTCCACCTTGAACTCCTTCGCGATGAAGGCGTTGAGCAGACCCACCTGGTCCTCGGTCAGGTCCTTCACCCTGAGTCCGGGGTTGATCTGGGCCTTGAGGCCCTCAAGGATCTTTTGGGCCATCGGCCGCCCTATGCCGTAGACATAGGCGAGGGCTATGACGACCTTCTTCTCTCTGGGTAAATCCACACCTGCTATACGTGCCATACTTTCTCCTCTTTTGATCGGAACGACCGCGCGCCGGCTTTTATCCCTGGCGCTGTTTGTGGCGGGGGTCGGAACAGATCACGCGCACCACGCCCTTGCGCTTCACTATCGTGCATTTCACACAGATCTTCTTTACGCTGGCTCTTACTTTCATTTAAAACACCTCTTATTTTTCCCTGTAAACTATGCGGCCCTTGCTGAGATCGTACGGGGACAGCTCGAGCTTTACTTTGTCGCCGGGCAGGATCTTGATGTGGTGAATGCGCATCTTGCCGGAAATTATGCCGAGTATGGTCTTGCCCGGGGCGATCTCGACCTTGAAAGTGGCGTTAGGGAGTGATTCCTTCACTATGCCCTCTATCTCTATTTTCTCGCTGTTTTCTGACATATTTGTATATTATACTAAATTATCGTTCTTCAGCCGGGGCGCCGCGCTCAGGATATCGCAGCCGTTCTCCGTAACGGCCACGGTGTGCTCGCAGTGCGCCGCCAGGCTGCCGTCCGCGGAAACCGCCGTCCAGCCGTCGTTCCTTATCACCACATCGGCCCTGCCCAGGCAGAGCATCGGCTCTATGGCCAGCGTCATGCCGGCCTTCAGGACCGGCCCCGAACCGGGCTTGCCGAAGTTCGGGATGGAGGGCTCCTCGTGGAGCCGCCGGCCTATGCCGTGGCCGGTGAACTCGCGCACCACCGACATGCCGTGTTCCAGCGCGCACTTTTCCACCGCGTGGGAGACGTCGCCCAGCCTCGCGCCGGCCTTCACTTCCGAGAGGGCCAGTTCCAGCGCCCGGCCGGTCACTTCCATCAGCTTCCGCGCCGCGCCGGAGACCTCCCCGGCCGCCATGGTGACGGCGGCGTCGCCGTAAAAACCTTCGCAGACCGCGCCCATGTCCAGGCTCACCAGGTCGCCTTCCCGTATCACCCGCCCGGAACTGGGGATGCCGTGCACTATCTCCTCGTTGATGGAGACGCAGAGCGTGGCGGGATAGCCGCGGTAACCGAGGAAGGCGGGGACGGCGCCCATTTCGCGCACGCTCTTCTCCGCGAACCTGTCCAGCTCCGCCGTGGAAACCCCGGGCTTCACCCGGGACCTGAGCCTGAGCAGGACCCCGGCGACCACCTGCGAGGCCTTGCGCATGCGCTCGATCTCGGCCTGTGTCTTTATCTCTATCACGGCTCAGCGCTTGACCAGCGCGGCGACCTTTTCGGCCACCGCCTCGGGCGGAAGCCCGCCGTCGGCCTCGTAAAAATTCCCGGAGGAGCGGTAATAGGCCAGCAGCGGCTCCGTCTGGTCCTTGTAAACCTGTATGCGCCGCGCCACGACCGCCGGCATATCGTCCTCGCGTACCGCCAGCGGCTTGCCGCAGGCGTCGCAGACGTTCTCCTTGGCCGGCGGCGAGGTAACGGTGTTGTAGATCCTGGCGCAGCCGGTGCAGGTGCGCCGCGCGCCCAGGCGCCTGGCCACCTCTTCCTCGGGCACGTTGAGGAAGATCACGGCGTCTATGGCCTGGCCGCGGGCGGTGAACCAGTTGTCCAGCCCTTCGGCCTGGTCCACGGTGCGGGGAAAGCCGTCGAAAAGCAGGCCCCGTGTTTCCGTGTTCAGGCGCGCTTTGAGGACTTCGAGCACCAGCTTGTCGGGGACCAGGCGGCCGGCGGAGAGATAACCGCCCACTTCCTGCCCCAGCGGGGTCTTCTTCGCGAGCTCCTCGCGGAAAATATCCCCGGTGGACACGTGGAACATGCCCAGCTTTTGAGAAAGAACCTTTGCCTGCGTTCCCTTGCCGGAACCAGGGTACCCCAGAAGAATAATATTCATATAGCTTCCGAAAAAGGTTTCCAGTTTCCAGCCACCCAGGTCACCGGCGACTGGCTACTGGCGACCATCTTCTAACTTCCCACGTTGAACCAGCGCCCTTTCACCCTGGAGTTCTTATAGAACCCCTCGTAGTTGCGCATCACCAGGTGCGCCTCGGTCTGGGCTATCGTGTCGAGCGCCACGCCCACCACGATCAGCAGGGAGGTGCCGCCGAAATAGAAAGGCACGTTGAACTTGGCCCGCAGGTAATCCGGCAGCACGGCTATCAGGGAGACGAACAGCGCGCCGCCCAGGGTTATGCGGTTCATCACCCACTCGATGTGCTGCGCCGTCGGCTCGCCGGGCCGCATGCCGGGGATGAAGCCGCCCCATTTCTTCATGTTCTCGGCCAGGTCCTTCGGATTGATGCTGACGGAGTTGTAGAAATAGCAGAAGAAGATGATGAGCGCCACGTAAGCCAGCTGGTAGAGGATGCTGGAGTGGTTCATCAGGGCCATCAGCTTCTGGGCCCAGGCCGCGTTGGGGTTGAAAGAGCCTATGGTATAGGGCACGCTCATCAGCGAGACCGCGAAGATGACGGCGATGACGCCGCTCTGGTCGACCTTCAGGGGCAGGAAGGTGGAGGCGCCGCCGTACATCTTGCGGCCCACCATGCGCTGCGCGTACTGCACGGGGATCTTGCGCTGCGCGGTCTCCACCCAGATGACGAAGCCGATGATCGCGAGCACCAGGGCCACGATCAGCAGGCCGGAGAGCAGGCTTATTTCGTCTATCTGGACCAGTTTTACCATGTCCATCACGGCCGCGGGGAGGCGGTCCACGATGCCGGCGAAGATGATCAGCGAGATGCCGTTGCCGATGCCGCGCTCGGTGATCTGTTCGCCCAGCCACATCACGAAGATGGTGCCGGTGACCAGCGTGAGCACGGTCACGAAATAGAAGCCCAGGGTAGGGTTGGTCACGATGGTGGGGCCGCCGCCGGCCTGCATCTTGGTCATCGCGATCGTGAGGCCCAGCGACTGGAAAGCCGCGAGGAACAGGGTGAACAGGCGCGTGAACTGCGTGATCTTCTTGCGGCCGCTCTCGCCTTCTTTCTGCAGGCGGTCGAGCACCGGGAAGATATGCGCGCCCTGCACCAGGCTCATGATGATGGAGGCGTTGATGTAGGGCATCACGCCCATCGAGAAGATGGAGAACCGGCTGAGCGCGCCGCCGGAGAAGATGTCCAGGAAGCCCAGCAGCGAGCCCTTCTGCGCCTCGAAGATGGCCTGCAGCGCGGCGGTGTTGATGCCGGGTATCGGGATAGTCGCGCCGAGGCGGTAGACGGCGAGCGCCCCGAGCACGAAGAAGATCCGTTTTTTAAGATCCTCTATCTTAAAAATGTCGGTTATCTGTTGCATTATTTCTTGTCCGTTCCGGCTTTTCCGGCGGCGGCGCGGGCGTCGACCCCGGCCTGTTTGGCGGCTTTAGGCCCGACGAGCAGGGTGGTCTTGCCGCCGGCCTTGGCGATCTTTTCGGCCGCGCCCTTCGAGAAGGAATGGGCGGCGACGTTAAGGGCCTTGGTGACTTCCCCGTTGCCGAGGACCTTCACCAGCGTGTCGTGCTTGACCAGCCTGCGCCTGAGCATGTCCGCGGGGGTGATAGTGGCGCCGGCGGAGAAGTTCTTCTCGAGGGAGGAGAGGTTGACCCACTCGTATTCCTGGCGGAACTGGACGTTGCTGAAACCGCTCTTGGGGATGCGGCGCAGCAGCGGCGTCTGGCCGCCTTCGAAGCCGACGGGCTTGGTGCCGCCCGAAGTGGAATGCTGGCCCTTCTGCCCGCGGGTGGAGGTCTGGCCGTGGCCGGAGCCCTGGCCTGTGCCGAGGCGCTTGCGCTTGCGGACCGAACCGTAATGGGGCTTAAGATCGTTGAGTGAGACCATAGTGTTGTGTTTCTCCTGTTTTTCCCGGAACGGGATCCTGGGACCCCGGCTTATTCCTTGCCGCGGACCTTCATCACGTCTTCCCTGCTCCTGAGGCGCCTGAGGGCGTCCAGGGTGGCGTAAACCGTGTTGAACGCGTTGCGGGAACCGAGGTTCTTGGTCAGGATGTTCCTGACCCCGCCGGCTTCGAGCACGGCGCGCACGCCGCCGCCGGCTATCAGGCCGGTGCCGCCCACGGCGGGCTTCATCCAGACCTTGCCCGCGCCGAACCTGCCTTCGATCTCGTGCGGGATGGTGAAGTTCTCGATCGGGAACTGGAACATTTCCTTGCGGGCGCCGGCGGTGCCCTTCTGTATGGCGCCCTGCACCTCGTTGGATTTGCCGAGGCCCACGCCCACCTTGCCGTTGTTGTCTCCGACCACCACGAGGGCGTTGAAGGAGAAGCGCTTGCCGCCCTTGACCACCTTGGTGACGCGGTTGACGACCACGGTGACGACCTTCTCCTCTCTGGCCTCGGTGAGGTCGAGCTCCATGGCCTCGCCGGGGGTCTTGCCCTGGGCGCTGAGTTCCTTGCTGGTCTTGAGTTGTTTCTGGTTTCTGAGCATTTGTAGCGTCTCCCTTAGAATTTCAATCCGGCTTCGCGGGCCGCGTCGGCCAGGGCCTTGATGCGGCCGTGGTAGATCCTGCCGCCGCGGTCGAAGCAGACTTCGGTGACGCCCTTGGCTATGGCGCGCCTGGCCAGCAGCGCCCCCACCCCTTTGGCGGAGTCGATGCTCTTGCCCGACTTGAACTTGCCCTTCAGCTCCTTCTCCAGGCTGGAGGCGGCGGCGAGGGTCTCGCCCTTCTTGTCGTCGACCACCTGGGCGTAGATATACTTCGCGCCCCGGTAGACGCTCAGCCTCAGCTTATGGATGCCGTTCTCGAACAGCCTGTTCCTGGAGCGGATCTTGCGGAATTCGTAACGTTCTTGTTTGCTTATCATATTGGTCCCTGTTTCTCCTGAAACTGCTCCGCGCCCGTTATTTCTTGGCCGCGCCGCCGCCCGCGCCCGCGGTGGCTCCGGCGGCGGTCTTGCCGGCCTTGCGGATGATGTGCTCGCCCTGGTACTTTATGCCGGTGCCCTTGTAGGGTTCCGGGGGCTTGATGCGCTTGATCTGGGCGGCCAGGTTGCCCACGGCCTCCCGGTCGATGCCTTTTATCGTAAGGACCACCTGCTTGGGGTCGAAGGACATCTTGATCCCGGCCGGTATGTCCACTATCACGGGGTGCGAGAACCCCAGCTGCATGGAGACGCGGTTGCCTTCCACGGCGCCCTTGAAACCGACGCCGCTGATCTCGAGCACCCTCTCGAATTCCCTGGTCACGCCCGCCACCATGTTGTTGACGCGCGCCCTGGCCGTGCCGAAAAGCGCGGATTTGTCCGCCGCGCCCTGGGCGATGCTGAGATTGATGTTCGCGCCGGAGACGGCCGCGTTGATGCCGTCCGGCAGGGAATAGGAGAGTTTGCCCAGGGGGCCTTCCACCAGGACTTTTCCGTTCTCGACCCTGGCTTTCACCTTTTCCGGAAGCGCGACAGGTTTTTTCCCGATTCTGCTCATAGTTTTACCTCTTAAATCAGCTTTCACTCTACCCTCTACCCTGACCCCTCTACCCTGCTTTTACCACACCTGGCAGAGCACTTCGCCGCCCAGCTTCTGCTTCTTGGCGTCCGCGTCCGTCAGCAGCCCCCTGGAAGTGGAGACTATGGTCACGCCGAAGGCGGCGCGCACATGGGGCATCTCGTCGTGGCCCCTGTAGATGCGGAGGCCCGGCTTCGACACGCGGCGGATGCCGTTGATCACCGGCTGCTTGTCAGTGGTGTACTTCAGCGTGATGCGGATCACGCCGCGCCTGTCTATGGTCTTGTCCAGCTTGGGATCGAGCACCTTGAAATTGGAGACGAAACCCTCGTCCTTGAGGAGCTTCACCAGCCCGGCCTTGATGCCGGAAAAGGGCACGTCCACCCGCTCTTTCTTCTTGGTCGTGGCGTTCTTTATCGCGCACAGCATATTCGCTATAGGGTCCATTTTTTCACCTCTTGTTCTGAAAGCTTCCGAAGGCCCGGGCCTTGGCCGCCCGCGGCCCGTGACTTACCAGCTAGACTTCCTCAGGCCGGGGATCAGGCCGTCGTGCGCCATCTTCCTCAGGCAGATCCTGCAGAGCCCGAAATCGCGGTAGTAGCCGCGCGGCCTGCCGCAGATCTGGCAGCGGTTGCGGAAGCGCGTAGAGAACTTCTGGGGTTTGCGCATCTTCGCCATCCAAGCGTATGTAGCCATGTCTTTCTCCTCTTATCGTTAAAACGTCCGAGTTCAGCGCTTCGCTTCCTGCTTAACGGGCTTCTTGAACGGCATGCCCATGTACTCCAGCAGGGCCTGGCCCTTCTTGTCGTCGCCGGCGGTGGTCACGAAGGTTATGTTCATGCCGCGCGCCTTGGGCGATTTTTCCATGTTCACTTCGGGGAAGATATGGTGCTCTTTCAGCCCCATGTTCAGGTTGCCCCGGCCGTCGAAGAACCGGGGATCCACGCCCTGGAAGTCGCGCATGCGCGGCACGGAGATCGTCACAAAGCGGTCGAAGAACTCGTACATCCGCGCCCCGCGCAGCGTCACGCGCACGGCTATGGGCATCCCCTCGCGCAGCTTGAAGTTGGAGATGGATTTCTTGGCGCGGCGCACCTGGGGGGCCTGCCCGGAGATGACCGTCAGGTCCTCCTTGGCCAGGTCGAGCGCCTGGATGTTCTCCTTGGCCTCGCTGACGCCGATATTGATCACGATCTTGGTGATCCTGGGCACGGCCATCGGGGAGGTCAGGCTAAGGTCCTTCATCAGCGCCGGGCGCACGGTGTTGAGGTACAGGTCGTTCATGCGGACCTTGTAGTCCCTGGGCATGGGGATGACGGCGCCTTTATGGGCCTCCGTCGCCTGCACCTTCTGGTGCTGTTCCTTGCTCTTAGCCTTCTGCTGCTCCTTGGTAGCGTGCTCTTTGTGCTCTTTCTTCGGTTCTTTGGGTGTATCCTTCGCCATGTAAATTACCTCTTTAGGCCGTCAGCTGAGCATAGCTCCTGGCCGTTATGAAGCGCATAGCGCTTGTTACGGCATGGGCATAGCCCTAATACGTCACAATCTAAATTATCGCTTCGCCGCATTTCTTGCAGGCGCGCAGCTTCTCGCCGCCCTGGACGGCGACCTTTACGCGGGCCGGCTTGCCGCACTTGGGGCAGACCAGCTGCACGTTGGAGATGTCCATGGGGGCCTCCAACTTGTGGATGCCGCCGGGCTTTTCCTTGGTGGTCTTCTTGTGCTTGGAGACTATGTTTATCCCCATCACCACGACCTTGCGCTCCACGGGCATGAGCTCCTTCACTTCGCCCTTCTTGCCCTTGTCCTTGCCGGCCAGCACTACCACGGTGTCTTTTTTTCTGAGTTTGAGCATATTGGTTCCGCCTTGTTAGATCACTTCCGGGGCGAGCGAGACTATTTTGAGGTAGTTCTTCGCGCGCAGTTCGCGGGCCACGGGGCCGAAAACGCGGGTGCCCTTGGGTTCGCCGTTCTCGTCGATGATGCAGACGGCGTTGTCGTCGAAGCGGATGTAGGAGCCGTCGGGGCGGCGGACTTCCTTCCTGACGCGCACCACCACGGCCTTCACCACCTCGCCTTTCTTTATGGCGCCGTGCGGGATGGCGTCCTTCACCGAGCAGACCACGGTGTCGCCGAGGAAGGCGTAGCGCCTGTAGCTGCCGCCCATCACATGGAAGCACATCAGCTTGCGGGCGCCGGAATTGTCGGCTACGTTCAGGATCGTTCTCAACTGTATCATAGATCGTTCTCCGTCTGTAAACTAAGGCTTAAGGCTAAAGGATGAAGGCTAAAGGGTGGAATTTTTTATCCTTTATCCTTAAGCCTTTATCCTTTGCCCTTATTTCGAGGCCTTCTCGACTATGCGGCTGATCCGCCAGCGCTTGAGCGCGGACAGGGGGCGGGTGCTGGTGATCTCCACCAGGTCGCCGGTCTTCGACTCCCCGGCCTCGTCGTGCGCGTAGAACTTGCGGTGGCGCCTGAGGGTCTTGGAGTACACGGCGTGGCTGATCACGTGGTCCACGCTGATCACGCGGGTCTTGGCCATCTTGTCGGAGACGACAAGGCCGCGCAGGACCTTCCTCGGAGAACGGGTCTCGGTCTTTTCGGTTTTTTCGGTCATTTCTTGGCCTCCGCGGCGGTTTTGGACTTAGCCAGCTCACGCTGCCTGAGCCAGGTGTTTATCATGGCGATCTTGCGGCGGGCGGTGCGCAGCGCCAGCGGGTTCTCTATCGGCGAGGTGGTGCGCTTGAACTTAAGCTGGAAAAGCTGTTTCTTAAGGTCCGCGGCCTGCGCCAGCATTTCGGCGTCGCCCATGTTCTTCAGGGTTTCCTTGTCTTTTCTTTTCATGATCGGGGCTGCTCCTTAATTCTCTTCGCGGCACACCAGCCGGGTCCTGATCGGCAGCTTGTGGCCGGCGCGGGTGAAAGCCTCTTTCGCGGTGACGTGGTCCAGGCCCTCCACTTCGAACAGCATCCTGCCGGGCTTCACTACGGCCACCCAGTGGTCCGGCGCGCCCTTGCCCTTGCCCATGCGGGTCTCGGCGGGGTGCTTGGTGACGGCCTTGTCCGGGAAGATGCGTATCCAGATCTTGCCCTTCTTGCGCAGGTAGCGCACGATGCACACGCGGCAGGCCTCTATCTGGCGGGCGGTGATCCAGCGCGGCTCGAGCGCCTTCAGGCCGAACTCGCCGAAAGCCAGCGTGGTGCCGCTCTTCGCCATGCCCTTGATGCGCGGGGCCGAATGCGTCTTGCGGTATTTAACCCTTTTTGGCATTAACATGGTTATTGCTCCTTGAAACAGCTTAAGCGCCGCGCTGGGCGTCCCTGCGGGCCTGCCCCGATTCGTCCATCACCGGTATCTCGGTGGGGTTCTCGGCTTCCATCTTTATCAGCTGCTCGCGCAGCTCGCGGGGCGTCTTCGCGAAGAACAGCTTCTTGAAGATCCACACCTTGATGCCGATCTTGCCCATGCCGGTCATGGCTTCGGTAAGGCCGTAATCGATGTCGGCGGAGATGGTCTGCAGCGGCACGCGGCCCTTGCGGAACCACTCGCGGCGGGCTATTTCGGCGCCGCCGAGGCGGCCGGAGGCCATCACCTTGATGCCGAGGGCGCCGGAGCCCATCGTGCGCTCCATCGCGCGCTTGATGGCGCGTTTGAAAGAGATGCGCTTCTCGAGCTGCTGGGCCACGGACTGGCCGACCAGGCGGGGGTCGAGCTCGGGGATCTTGATCTCGGAAACGTTGATGTAGACCTTGCGCTTCGTGAGGCGCTCTATGTCCTTCTTGAGGTTCTCTATGTCCGCGCCCTTGCGGCCGATCACCACGCCGGGGCGGGCCGTGTGTATCGTCACTTTAAGGTAGGCGCCGGCGCGCTCGATGTCCACCCAGCTGACCGAGGCCAGCTGGAAGCGGTCGGTAACCATGCGCCTGATCTCGAAATCCTCTCCTATCAGCTCCGGCATCTTCTTGGGGGAGAACCAGCGGGACTGCCAGTCCTGGATGTAGCCGAGCCTTAAACCGCGGGGATGTATTTTCTGACCCATATTATTTCCGCTCCTTCGTATCCGAAACCGTGACGTTGATGTGGCACATCTTGCGCTTGAACGGCATCGCGCGGCCCTGGGGGCCGGGCTGCACGCGGCGCAGCATCTTCATCGGGCCCTGGTCGGCGCTGGCTTCCTTGACCCAGACGGCTTTAAGGTCTACCTTGCGGCCGAGCTTCACCGAGAGGTTGGCGCCGGCGGACCGGATGGCCTTGTCCACGATGTCGGTGGCTATCCTGGGGAGGCTCTGCAGTATGTACTGGGCCTCCCAGAGGGATTTGCCGCGCACCGCGTCCAGCAGCTGGGCCACCTTGCGGCGGCCGAAGCGCTGGTACCTGAGATGACATTTAGCTTCCATAAATTTCTCCGTTCCGGTTCCTTGATCTCGGGCTCTCCACCCTTTAGGTAAGAGCGTTCGCTTCCTTGGTATGCGACTGGCCGTGGCCCTTGAACAGCCTGGGGAAAGAGAACTCGCCCAGCTTGTGGCCGACCATGCGCTCGTTGACGTACACCGGCAGGAACTTGCGGCCGTTGTGCACCATCAGGGTCTGCCCGACGAATTCGGGGGTGATCGTGCAGGCGCGGGACCAGGTCTTGATCTGGACCTTGTTGCCGCTGGCCGCGGCGGCCTGCACTTTGGCCAGAAGTTTCTGGTCTACGAAAGGGCCTTTTTTAGATGATCTGCTCATTTATATTTCCTCCGTTTATGCGGCCGTAGACTTGCGCCGGTCCTGCACTATCATCCAGCCCCAGATCTTCGATTTGGTCCGGGTCTTGAAGCCCCTCGAGGGCTGGTTCCACGGGGAGCGGGGCACGTTATTGCCCTTGGAGCGGCCGCGGCCGCCGCCGAGCGGATGGTCCACCGCGTTCATGGCTCCGCCGCGCACGGTGGGCTTCACGCCGATATGGCGCTGGCGGCCCGCTTTGCCGAGGGTGATGGTGTTATGTTCGATATTGCCGACCTGGCCGATGGTGGCGAGGCAGTCCTTGAGCACCTTGCGGAGCTCGCCGGACGGCATCTTGACGAGGGCGTAGTCGCCCTCCTTGGCCATCAGCTGCGCCTGGGTGCCGGCGGCGCGCACGAACTGGGCGCCCTTGCCGGGGATCATCTCGATAGCGTGGACGAAAGTACCGTCGGGGATGTTGGCGAGCGGCAGGGCGTTCCCCAGCCGGATCTCGGCCTTGGGGCCGCTCATCACGCTGGCGCCGACGCCGAGCCCGAGCGGGGCCGGGATATAGCGCTTGTCGCCGTCGGCGTAGAACAGCAGGGCGATGCGGGCGTTCCTGTTCGGGTCGTACTCGATCGCGGCCACGCGGGCGGGCACGCCGTACTTCTCGCGCTTGAAATCGATGTCGCGGTAGCGCCGGCGGTGGCCGCCGCCGTGATGGCGGACCATGACCATGCCGGTGTTGTTGCGGCCGCCGTGCTTGCGCAGGCCGGTCGCCAGCTTCCTTTCGGGCTCGGTCTTGGTGATCTCCGAGAAATCGGCTATCTGCATCGTGCGCCGCGAGGGGGTATAGGGTCTGTATGATTTGATCGGCATATTTTCTTTCCTGTTCTCGCTTATTTCGGCAGTTCGGTCACGTCTATTTTCTGCCCGGCTTTCACCGTCACGATAGCTTTCTTCCAGTCGGAGCGGTAGCCCTCGTGGCGGCCCACTTTGTGGAGCTTGCCGATATAGTTGGCGGTGCGCACCGCGGTGACCTTCACCTTGAAGAGGGTCTCGATGGCCTTCTTGATCTCGCTCTTGTTGGACCTGGGGTTGACCCGGAAGGTATAACGGTTCTGGGTGTCCTTGAGGGTCATGCTTTTCTCGCTGAGGATGGGGGAAACGAGCACTTCGGCAAAGTTCATTTTACCTCCTTGGCCGCTTGAGGAGCAGAGCTCTTGTGCGGCACGTGCATAGCTTCGACGCTGTCGGCCAGGACTTTGAGGCCGGCCGCGGTAAAAACCAGCTTTTCATTGCGCATGGCTTCGTAGGCGTTCAGGTTGCCGGCCAGGCACCAGCCGAAGTCGGCCCTGTTCCTGGCCGCGATCTTGAAATTCTTGTCCATCTTGTCGGTGACGAAAAGAACGCTCCTGGCGTTAATGCCCTTCTGCAGGGCGTTAAGGGAACTGGTCTTGGGGGTCTCGAGGGCGAGGCTCTCCACCACCAGCACGGCGCCGTCGGCGGCGCGGGCGGAGAGGGCCTCCACCAGGGCGGCGCGCAGCTTCTGTATCGGCAGGTACTGGCGGAAGGAGCGGGGCTTAGGGCCGAACACCACGCCGCCCTTGCGCCAGATCGGCGAGCGGGTGGAACCGGCGCGGGCGCGGCCGGTGCCCTTCTGCTTCCAGGGCTTCTTGCCGCCGCCGGAGATCTCCGAGCGGGTCTTGGTGCAGGCCGTGCCGCGGTGCTTGTTGGCCAGGTAATACTTCATCGCCTCGTGGATGAAGCAGGAGTCGGGCTTCGCGGAGAAAAGCGCCGGCAGGTCGTACTTGCCCACTTCATTGCCTTTCAGGTCTAAAAGTCTGGTTTCCATAGTTTATCCTTAGAACCGCGCCCTATTTCTTCGCGGGCGCCGCCGCCGGTTTCTTGCCCTTTATGGCTTCCTTCTTGGATTTGGCCTTGAGGTTCTCCGCGGCGGCCACGCTTACCTTCTTGTTGGTGAGCGTTATGTAGACCATGCTGCCGTTGCTGCCGGGAATGCCGCTGTTCACGAGCATCAGGTTCTCCTGGGGGATGAGCTTCACGATCTTCACTTTCTGCACGGAAACGGTCACTACGCCCATATGGCCGGCCATGCGCTGGCCGGGAAGCACGCGCCCGAGGGAGCGGCGGGAACCCAGCGAACCGGGAGCCCTTTCCCTGTCGGAGGCGCCGTGGGAGGCCGCTCCGCCGTGGAAGCCGTGGCGCTTCATGCCGCCAGCGAAGCCCTTGCCCTTGCTGACGCCCTGCAGGTCCACGTACTGGCCCTCGGCGAAGCGCTCCACGCCGGCGGTCTGGCCGGCGGCGGCGCCCGCGAGGTCGGCCACGCGGAATTCTTTCATGTGCTTTATGGGCTTCATATCGAGCTTTTTGGCCAGGCCTTTCTCGGCGCTGTTGGAGCGGTGCTCCGCCTTGTGCCCGAAGCCGAGGCAGACGGCCTGGTAGCCGTCCTTTTCCCTGGTGCGGGTGTAGACCACGCGGCACGGGCCGGTCTTCACGACGGTGACGGCGTGGAGGTTGCCCGCGGCGTCGAAGAGCTGGGTCATGCCCGCCTTCTGGCCCACGAGAAATTTATGCGACACGGGCAGCACCGCGGCTTCGGGTTTCGCCGCCGGGGCTGTGTTCTCTTTGTTTTCTTCAGTCATATCGATCCGCTCCTTGCGTTAGCCGCTGCGACGGGAAAAGCCCGGTCCTGACGCCGGGTTCTCCGCGGTCGCAAAAACAGACGAACAAACCGCGCCGGAACTTTTACAGCTCCGGTTCTCAAATACGATATTTTAAGTTTCTATGATTAAGCCCGCAGGCGGAGGGAATCAAGGCCGCTCCGTCTATAGGGCCGCTGCCCGTATTCCGAAGAACGCGACAGCGTAATAAAAACCGCTTTTTCAAAGAAACCGCGGCGTTGCCGCGATCAACTACAGGATTAATTATAACAAAAGGTTCCGGAAGGTGTAAAGGATTTATTTTGAAGGCGCGGCGAAAACCAGGACATGGCCGTCCGGGTCCAGGCTATAGGCGGCTTTATCGCCCCAGCCCCTGGGCTCCATGGGGCTCAGCTCCCGGGCGCCGGCCGCCAGCGCCCTGGCATGGTAGAGCTCCGGGTCGGACACTGTCAAATATACTTCGGCCCTGGGTATGCCGTTTCCGGCTTCCGGGTCCGGCATGGCCGGCAGCAGCCGCTTTATGCCTTTTTCAGGCATAAGGCCCAGCACGCAGCCGGGCGAAAGCTCGAATTCGGTCATGCCCGGCACATCAAGCCTGGGCGCCATCCCCAGGGCTATAGCGTAGAACTCCCTGCTTTTAGCCTGGTCCTTCACGTACAAGATGGAATTTAATTTCATATAGATATCCTGTTTATATAGATATCAAGGATAATCTATGCGCAAGCCCTCGCAGGCCGCAAAACAGTCCGCTTTCGAGCCGGCCGCGCCAAGCAGGTCCCGGCAGGCCTTAACATTGGCGTCCATTATCTCGTCCGTATGCGAGGGGTCGTGGTGGAAGAGAGCCAGGCTCTTCACCCCGGCGGCGGCCGCGAGGGCGGCCGCGTCCTCATACGTGCCGTGCCCCCAGCCCTTCCGCGTGGAATATTCCTGCTCCGTGTACTGGGCTTCCATTATCAGCAGGTCGCTGCCGCGGGCAAAGTCCACAACGGCGGCGTCCTGGCGGCGGGACAGGTCCCCGTCGCCCCCGAGTTTAACGAAACCCTCGTGGTCGCTCAGGTAGGTTATGACCGTCCCCTGAGCCTCTATGCGGAAACCGATGCAGACCCCCGGATGGTTCAGGTGATGGTAATGCACCTTCGCCACGCCCAGGTCCACGGACCCTTCCAGCTCCACGAAGCTGAGCTTGCTGGCCAGGCTGGAAAGCGGCACCGGGAAATAATCCAGGGCCATGGATTCGCTGAAGATGCTCCGCAGGCTGCTGCGCGCCCCGTGCACGCTGTAGACCGTGAAGGTGTTCTGCGGGTTGTAGAGCGGCGTGAAGAAAGGGAAGCCCTGGATATGGTCCCAGTGCGTATGCCCGACGAAGATATGGCCCACCAGGGGCCTGCCGGAGAACTCGCGGGTCAGCTCCACGCCCAGCTCGCGCAGGCCGGTGCCGCAGTCTATTATCAGCGGGACGTCGCCCACCCTGACCTCGGTGCAGGGTGTATTCCCCCCGTAGCGCACGGTCTTGACCCCGCCGGTGGGACAGGAGCCGCGCGTCCCCCAGAAACGCACATAGATCCGGCTGGCCCCCGTCGGCGCCGGCACGGAAGAGAGGAAGGAGGAGCGCTTTGTCGCGCCGGGTTCGTCCGGCGCCGGCGGCGGCGGCGCGCCCGCCGCGGAGGAGAGGAGTTTCCCTACCACGTTCTTCAGATCGTCTATTACGAACGGCTTCACCAGGTAATCGTCGGCGCCGGCCGCGAGGGCCTGAGCCTTGTCGGTGGCGAAGGGTTTCGAGGACACGACAAGTATCTTCACTCCGCTCAGCCCGTCCCGACCCCGGAGCAGCTTGCAGAGCTCGTAGCCGTGCATGCGCGGCATCATCAGGTCCGTGATAACAAGGGCGGGGCGCCAGGACCTGGCTTTTTCCCAGCCGGCCACTCCGTCCACGGCATCCATGACTTCATATTCCTGGGAAAGAACGGCGGAGGCGAGGTCCCTTATCTCGTCGTCGTCATCCACCACGAGCACGCGCCGCCTGATTTCGCCCATTTTAAGATTCTACAGAAATGGCCTGTCCGCTACAAGTAAAAAAGTCCCCGGGCCGGCGCCCGCCGGTCCCTCTCAGAACGGACCCGGCCCCCCGGCGGCCCGGTCTTCGCGCGGCTCAGAACAGCCCTTTGTTCAGGGCCAGCAGCGCTTCGCTCTTCCTTTCCGTCTTCACCAGCACGGACACGTTGTTCTCGCTCCCGCCGTAGGAGATCATCCGGATGGGGATGTTCTTCATGGCCTCGAAGATCTTCAGGGCGTAGCCCTCTTTTTCGGCGGTGAAACTCCCCACGACGCAGACTATGGTGAGCCCGTAGTCCACCTCGACGCTGCAGAAGCCCTTCAGTTCCCGGACGATGGCGTCCAGGTTCTTCGTGTCGTCTATCGTCAGCGAGACCGCGACCTCCGACGTGGTTATCATGTCGATAGGCGTCTTATAGCGTTCGAAGATCCCGAAGACGGCCCGCAGGAAGCCGTAGGCGAGGAGCATCCGCCCCGATTTTATCTTGATGGCCGTGATGCCGTCCTTGGCCGCCACGGCCTTGATCTGGTCCCCCGCCGTCCTTTCCGTGATCAGGGTGCCCCTGGCGGCGGGCTGCATGGTGTTCAGCAGCCTCACGGGGACGTTCCTCAACTGGGCGGGCAGGATGCAGGTCGGGTGCAGGATCTTCGCGCCGAAATAGGCCAGCTCGGCGGCCTCGTCGAAAGAGAGCTCCGCTATCGGGCTCGTCCCCTCCACTACGCGGGGGTCGTTGTTATGCATCCCGTCTATATCGGTCCAGATCTGGATCTCCTCCGCCCGGATGGCGGCGCCCAGGATGGTGGCGGTATAGTCGCTCCCGCCGCGCTTCAAATTGTCTATCTCCCCGGCGGGGTTCCTGCAGATATAGCCCTGCGTTATGAACAATTCCTTCCCCGGATGCTTCGCCAGTTCCTTCCCGGCTTCAGCCTCGATATAGGCCATAGCCGGCTCCCCGTCGGCGTCTATGCGCATGAAAGCCAGGGCCGGCAGCAGTACCGAGTCTATCTTCCCCTCCTCGAGCAGCAGTTGGAACAGCCCGGTGGAAAGCAGCTCTCCCTGGGCGAGCACGGCGCGCTCCTCTTTCCCCGTGAACGGCCCGGCCGCCAGCGCGCGCAGTTCCGCGAAACGGGAGGCCAGCAGCTCCTTCCCCCCCGCCAGGGTTTCCCCCCGGCCGTACAGCTCCGCGGCCACAGCGGAATACTTCTCCTCCAGCGCGCCGATCAGCCCTTCGGCCTTCACCCGCTCCCCCGCGCAGACCGCGCCGGCTATCTCCACGAGGGCATTGGTGGTGCCGGCCATGGCCGAAAGCACCACTATCTTGGGCGCGCCGTCGTTTATCAGGCCGGCCAGCGCGCGCATCCTTTCCGCCGAGCCTACGGAAGTACCGCCGAATTTCAATATTTTCATGGTTTCACCGTCCGCCGCCGGGCCAGCGTTTTTTACCCGGCTTTTTCCCGCGGGCCTCTTTTTCCAGGTCCTCGGCCCGCCACTTGTTCTTCACGGTCGGGTCCAGCCGGGCCGCCTGGTTGGCCGCCGAGAGCGCCTTGTCGTGCTCCCCCATCTTTTCATAAAGCTCGCTCAGTTTCTCCAGGCAGAAAGCGTTGAGCGGGTCCCGCGCGAACATCCGCTCCAGGGCCGCGGCCTCGTCCTGCAGCGGGTGCTTTTTCACTATTTTGGGCTTCAGGCGGCGGAACTTCTTCCTGGCATACGGGTAGAGCAGAATGCCGGCCAACAGGAGCAGGTTGGCCGCGGCCGTCGCTTTCGGCCGGGCCGGGAAGGCCAGCCTGTTCAGGAAATAGACCAAAGTAAAAGTCACGGAGCCGGCCAGGAAGGCGTCCGGGAAGCGGGCTTTCGCGCGGCGCGAGATCTTCGCTTTCCTGTCCAGGACGCGCAAAGCCGCCCCGGTAAAGGCCAGGCCGGAAATAAAACAGAACAGTATTACGGCGAAACTCGGTTCCGGCATGCTCCGCTCTCTTTCGGCCTCTCAAATGTACGCAACGCGGCTGGTCAGGGCTGGGGGGTAGGCGCGGGCGGCGGAGGCTGGCCGGGGTCCGTGTTCGGGTCCGGGAAAGGGAACCAGAACGGGTAAGGGTTCGGAAAAGGGAAAGGGTACGGGTGCCTGTACGAAGGGTCGATCTTGTGATGCGTGACGCCCTTGAGCGCGCCGTTGGGAGAACAGAGCAGGGCGGGGTTCTTCGTCAGGTCCTTAAGCCCGTTGAAGCAGTCCACCGGCGCGTTCGAGACCGCGCCCGAGCAGAGCAGGGCCGGGTAATCGGTCAGGCCCTTGGCGGCCTTGAAGCAGTCTATTGGCGCCAGGGAAGCGGCCCCGGAGCATAAAAGCGCGGGATAATCGGTCAGGCCTTTGGCGGCCTTGAAGCAGTCGGCCGGCGCGGCGCTCACCGCGCCGGCGCAGAGCAGGGCGGGGTACCTGGTTTCCTTCTCGGCGGCGCGGAAACAGACCACGGGGGCTTCCGACACGGCTCCCTGGCAGAGCAGGGCCGGGTAACTGGTGACCTTGTCGGCCGCTTTGAAGCAGGCGGCGGGGGAGACGGGATCCACGGCCCCGGCGCAGAGCAGGGCCGGGAACCTGGTCAGGTCCTTCGCCGCCTTGAAGCAGTCCACCGGCGCGTTCGAAACGGCGCCGGAGCAGAGCATGGCGGGATAATTCGTAAGACCTTTGGCGGCCTTGAAACAGTCGGCCGGGGCGGCGGAAGAAGCGCCGGCGCAGAGCAGGGGCGGGAACTGGGTCAGCGGGCTTGCGGCCCTGTAGCAGGCCTCGGTACCGGAATATTCCTGCGTCCTGGACGCCGGCGCCGCGGCGGGCGGCGCTTTTTCGAGAGCCCCGGCCTGCAGCGCCAGCTCCAGGCCGGCCCCCTCGGCAGGTATTAAATTTTCACCGGGAACGGCCGCGCTCGAGCGGACCGACAGGAAGGCGCAAAGACATACCGCTAAAAACCTTGAAATTATGGTCATAGCGGAATTATAGTATAAATCGGGAGAACCAAAAAGGGCTTATTCGGGAGAGGCGCTGACGGCGATCGCCGGCGGGCTTATCCGGGGAAACGGCGTCTCCGCCGGAACGAAGAAAGCCGGGGCGACCCCCGGCTTCCCTTGCTTATGCGGCTTTTTCCTTTGCCGCCAGTCGTTGCATGGGCTCCATACTCACCTATAGCGCACCGCACCGCTACTCCTAAATATAGTATAGCTTCCGGAACCCGGAATTTCAAGAGCAAGCAGGCGCCGGGACATAGGACCCAGCCGCGCATAGGTCCAATTCCCCTTTGAAAGACGGCGGGATTTGTTAGACTATAGACAGGGAGACATTATGAAAAAGATCATGCTCATCGCGCTGTCCGTACTGCTCACTTCCGGACCGCTCATGGCCGCGCAGAGCCTGGAGCAGCTCCGCAAGTCTTCCGAGGAGATACGCATAGACACCGGAAGCCTCAGAAAGAACTCCGCCACCACCCAGTACGAGATCCAGCCCACCCCTGTTTTCGAACAGCTCATAATCAACCTGCTGAAGCTTATCTTCGGCGATAACGGCGATATCGAGATAGCCACCCGGCCCGGGGAAGCGCCCCAGGTGGAAGGGACCCTGGAGGACGACTCCCTGCCCGAAGAAGAATACAAGGACGAATCCACCTACACCCCCGTGGACCCGTCCGAACTTCAGGAAACCCCGGGCGATCAGCCGCAGCAGCCCCAGCAGCCGGGCCCCGCGCAGGGCGGCCAGGCCGGCGGCGACGGCATCCCCGCGGACCTCAAGAGGAAAGCCCTGGAGTATTTCAACGCCAACCCCGACAAGATCAAGAACAGGAACTATCTCGGCATAGTGGATTTCGCCGCGCATTCCAGCAAGGCCAGGTTCTATATCCTGAACGTGCAGAGCGGAGAAGTGCGCGCCATCCGCGTCGCGCACGGCAAAGGCTCCGACCCCGACGGCGACGGCTACGCCAACAAGTTCAGCAATGTGCCCAACTCGAAGGCTTCCTCCCTGGGGTTCTACGTCACCGGCGCCCTGTATAACGGCAGCCGCGGCAGGTCCATGCGCCTGCACGGCCAGTCCGCCACCAATTCCAACGCTCTTTCCAGGGCCGTGGTAATGCACGAGTCCGATTATGTGAGGGAAGCGAACATGACCCAGGGCCGCTCCTTCGGCTGCCTGGCCGTGTCCAAGACGGAAATACGCGGAGCGCTGTCCTCCCTGAACGGCGGCGCCCTGATCTACGCCGGGCTCAGCAACAGCGAATTCTAAGGTGATATTTCAAAAGGCTCCCGCCGCCTTTCCGGGGCCGCTCGATCCCTCGCTGGCCAGCCATTGGCCGCGCCGGCTCAAAGAGCCGCGGGCCCGCCTTCTCGCTCCGGAAGAACTGAAAACACGCATACTCCACGAGGACGACCGGGTGCTCGCCATAGACAAGCCCGGCGACGTGGTCTGCCACCCGTCGAAAGCAGGCCCCTGGTCCAGCCTGGCCGGCGCGGTGCGGGAATACACGGGCCTCGGCGTGTCGCACCTGGTCTTCCGCCTGGACCGCGAGACCACCGGGGTGGTAGTGTTCGCCAAAACCTCCGAAGCGGCGGACCGCCTGCAGAAGTCGCTGAGGCTGCGCCGGGCGGGCAAAGTCTATTTTGCCATCCTGACCGGGGAACTTAAAGACCCGGTAACGGTGGACCAGCCGCTGGGCGACGACGAGGGCAGCCCGGTCTTCGCCAAATCGGCCGTGCGGCCCGGCGGCCAGGCCGCCGTCACCCATTTCAAGCCTCTCTCTCAGGGCGGCGGCTTCACGCTGGCCCGGGTAGTCACCGGCACCGGCCGCAAGCACCAGATAAGGGCCCATGCCCAATGGCTCGGCCATGCTCTGGTCGGGGACAAGATCTACGGCCCGGACGAGCGCCTCTTCCTGGATTTCATAGACAGCGGCTGGACCCCGGCGCTGGAAGAGAAACTCCTGCTTCCCCGCCAGGCCCTGCACTGTTATGAAATAGACATGAGGAGCGCCGGACTGGACCGCGTTCTCACCGCCCCTTTCCCCGCCGACCTGCGCGCTTTCTGCGCCGCCCGCGGCATCCCGGTACCCGCTGATATCTGACCCGTAAGGGCCCAGGCCGCATGGGACTTAATACTCCGCCGGCCTGGGCCGTTGGCTTCATACCCCGGCACGGGCCCTAATGTTACGATTGATATTGAAGTTCATGAGAAAAAGAATATCCATATTTATTCTCTGCGCGGCCGCCGCGCTTGCCTGCGCCGCTTCGGCCTTCGCCGCCCCGGCCCAGGTGATACTGATACGCCACGCCGAGAAGCAGGAATACGGCAACCAGCTCAGCGAAAAAGGCTTCAAGCGCGCGGACGCGCTGGTCTGGTTCTTCCAGTCCGTACCGGCCGTCACTCGATACGGCACGCCCGTCGCCATCTACGCCACGGCCCCCAAGAACGAGGACAGCTCGATACGCTCCATCCAGACGGTGGCGCCTCTCGCCCGGACCTTGAACATCGCCATCGATACAGGTTTCACGCGCGGCCAGGCGCATAAACTGGTCAAGGACATCATGGAGAGCCCGCGGTATACGGGCCGCATGGTCCTGATCTCCTGGCAGCACGGCCACATCCCTGACATAATCCGCGAGCTGGCGGAGTACAGTCCTTACGGGCCCGCGGCGGAAATCTCCTTCCCAGTAGAGTGGCCCGACGCCAGGTACGACAGGGCCTGGATAGTGGACCTCTACCGCGGCAGGATAGCTTCTTTCAAGGATGTACCGCAGCGCCTGCTGCCCGGCGACAGCACATATTAGGAGCATAAATGAAAAAGACGATAATTCTCGCGGTGCTCGCGGTCCTCGCCCGCCCGGCTCCGGCCGCGGCGCAGTTCGAACTCGAAGGCTTAAACGCGGCAGACCTGAGGGTAATGCAGGCCGGCGCCGCAGTCCCGCTCCCGGCGCGGGCCGCCGCTGAGAAGCTGAAACTCGGCATCGTTTCCAAAGCCGAGCGGGATGAATATGTGACGAAGGCCTCACTCTGGCGGCCCGAAAGCTCGCTCAACGTAGCGGCCATTGATTTCAAGATCGGCCCCTACGAGAAGATGAAGTACGCCCCCGAAGAGCTGGTGACCTGCAGCTACGTCCCGATGAAAGAGGCTTACGAGGCCGGCAAGCCCAACGGGATGTCCCCCAAGTTCAAGTGCCGCGACGCCAAGGGCAGGGAATTCAAGGTGAAGTACGGCGGCGGCGAAGTGATGGCCGAAGTGGCCTCCAGTTGGGTGCTGACCGCCATCGGCGCCTACGCCGACCGGATGTACCCGGTGCGGCTCAACTGCCCCGACTGCCCCTCGGACCCTTTCAGGAGCGAGAAGGACCCCGGCGCCTGGAAGCAGGGCCAGCAGGTGACCATAGAGGATAAGATCGGGGAGCGCATCGAGTTCAAGCCCAATACGGGCATAGGCTTCGACGAATTCCACAACCTTCCCGACCGGGTGGGCGCGGAAGCCCTGGCCGGCATGGCCCAGTTCCTGGCCAACTCAGACAATAAGGCCCCCAACCAGGCCATAGCCTGCCAGAAGCACGACGTAGCGGCCGGCGCCTCCGGGAAAGCCGTCTGCAATAACCCCGTGGTCCTGCTGCAGGATATGGGCATCAGCTTCGGCGGGCGCGGCCTCTACCACAACAGCCGCATGAACTTCAAAAAATGGGCGAAAGAGAAAGTATGGGACGACCCCCGCGCCTGCATCATGCACCTCAACTCCACCCATACCAGCTCGCTGACGGGGATAGACTCCACCGGCCGCGACCTGCACCAGATAGGCGAGAAAGCCAGGCAGCTGATGATAAGCCGGCTCTCGCTGCTCTCCCGCGCCCAGCTCATCGACCTCTTCACCGCGGCCCGCGCGCCCCTGCGCGAGCCGTACCACACCGCCGAAGAATGGGCCGACCTTTTCCTCGGCAAGGTCGAGAAGCTGCGCAAGCCCCTGGGCGACAAGACCAAGCCGGACTTCGCCTGCCCCTACGAAGTGGTCCCCCCCAATTCCGCGAAGCCCCCCCAGGACCCCTTCGGCCACTACAACTGAAGGCCGCTCCGGCGGGTTTATTATGTCATAATATAGGTGTAGTAAACCGGAACTCAAGTTTTTGAAGCCTATTCTAGCGGGCAACATTCAGGAAAAGATAGAGCAGAGAGAGTTGAGTCAGGTATGAAAGTCGCAAGGAGAACAACACAATGAGCAAGAGAATATACGTGGGCGGTCTGCCCTTTTCAACCACCGAAGCGGAGATGAGCGCCCTGTTCGCCACTTACGGCGCGGTCACCAGCGCCAAGCTGATCACGGACAGGGAGTCCGGCCAGTCCCGCGGCTTCGGCTTCGTCGAGATGGCGAACGACGCGGAAGCCGTGGCGGCGATGGAGAAGCTTAACGGCACCGACTTCGGCGGCCGCAAGCTGACCATCAACGAAGCCCGCCCGATGGAGCCCCGCTCCGGCGGCGGCGGCGGACGCGGCGGCGATCGCGGCGGTCGCGGCGGCGGCGGCTACGGCGGCGGCAAGTGGTAAGCTAAAATCCTTTAACGGTTTTAAACCGCCGCCCTTTTCAGGACGGCGGTTTTTTTCGGCGGCCGGCTCAGGCTACACTAGTGTGGTGAGCGTTTCGGAAATGCCCTTGCGGATCTCGAACCAGTAGTCCAGGGCGGCCGCTTTCCTGTCGGTCTCGAAGGCGCCGATCCACTGCCCGAGTTCCGGCGATCTGTCGCCGTCGACTTCGCGCCGGCGCTTCAGGGCGGTGTACACGAAGTCCATGTCGCGCTCCGATTCCCAGAAGATCGCCGCGTTGCGGCTGTTTATCCGTCCGGCCGTCGCCTTCAGCACTTCCAGGAACTGCTCCGAATTTCCCCAGATATGCTCCACGATCTCCGGGGCCATCTCCTCGGCCCAGCCGCGGTGGAAGCGGCAGAAGCCCAGGTCGTCCAGCATAAGCTCCTGCACCATGCGGCCGGCGCTCAGGCGGCCCAGCTGCCTCGGCGGCACGAAGTCGAAACCGTAATACATGTAATACTTGCCCATGATCGGCATCGGGCCGAGCGTGCCGGAGTTCCAGTACTGGTTCGGGACCATCCAGCCGTTGCGCGCGTTCGCGCTGCAGACCAGCCTCCCGCCTATCCCCGGGTCCTTCTCGCGCGACAGCCGCCGCGCGAGTTTGCGCGCCCCGAGCGAAAGGTCCAGCTCCCCGCGGCGCAGCAGTATCGAATCTATCAGCGCTATGCCGAGGTCCGCGTTATGCGCGGAGTCGGCCTCTACGTCGAAACCTTCCGTTTTCCAGCGCGGCAGCGCGCCCACGCCCAGGTCCGCCGGCTTCAGCAGCCCGTCGTCCAGGCACTCCATCAGCCAGCCGAGGACGCCGCCTATCGAAATGGCGTCGAAGCCGGCTCCGTCGGCGCGGCGGTTCAGGCGCTCGGCGGCGCGCTGGTCGAAGATCCCGCACAGCGGCCCCATGGCCTGGTAAGGCTCGTAGTCCTTCTTGAACTCCCCGTTCAGCTTCTTGCAGACCGCCACGCAGGGCTCGCCGCAGGTGCGCTGCTGCCCGGCGGCGATGGTTTCCTCGTTGAACTGTTTAAGGTAGTGGTCCGTCACCAGGCTCCTGTTCAGCCCCGCGCGCCGTTCTTCGCTCCACAGCACGGTGCGGTAGTTGAAGGCCAGCAGCCTGCCGCCCAGCGTGGCATAGTTTACGCCGAAAGTCCCGCCGGTATTGAACTTGGGGTCGAAGCGGTACTTGGCGGTGGCCTCGAAATCCTTGGCCGCGACTTTCAGTTCGTAGCGCGCCCGGAACCACTCGTCGGCCACGGTCCGGTCGCGGAAGTCCTCGTCCAGGCAGGTGCCGCCGTAGATGACGGCGCAGAGGCCGTGCTCGCGGAACAGCTTGCTGCCGAAGCCGCCGCGGCCGGACCAGCAGTCGGCGTGGGTGGTTCTGCCGGCCGCGTACGGGGCCGAAGCTATCGCCCCGAAATCCGTGGAGGCCGCCGCCGGGCCCACGGCCAGCACGCGGGGCGGCCGTTTGAATTCCCCCGCCCAGCGGGAGTGGACGGCGTCCATCAGCGAGTAGACCCCGCCGGGGGAGGCCGCCCAGACGCGCTCGACGTCCAGCGGGACCACCTGCACCTGCACCTCCTCGCCGTGCTCGCGGTTCAGCACCAGCACGGACGGGACCGGCGCTTTGCCGCGCAGGGAAACCATGTTCAGCCCCAGGTCGTCGAAAATGAGCCCGGCCCCGCCCATCGAGGAAATATAAAAGCCGCCCCAGCAGGGGGAATTGCCGGTGAAGATCAGCCGGTTGGACCCGGGAAAGATGGAGCCGGCCAGCAGCCCGGTGCCGAAATTGAGCACGCCCGGCCGCCCCGCTTCCCGGCCCGCCAGGTGCAGGCCCAGGTCCACCGGGCCCCAGAAAGGCCCTATCGGAAAGCGCTCCACGCGGTAGAAGGAGGAGGCCGCGTCCACATGCAGGACTTTAAGCTGTTTATCCATCGCTCATCCCCCGGCCAGGAGTTCCCTGGCGGTCACCTTCGCGCCGTCGGGGACCACATAACTTTTATACTCCGCCGGCGGCACGAACTTATCGTCCACCGTCAGCACCGTCAGCCTGGCGTCGCGCCCCGCCGATTCAAGCAGGCGCGCCAGGGTCAGGTTCTTCGCCGGCGCTACCGGCTTCCCGTTGAGATAGATCATGCCTTTCAAGTATAGCAGACGCTCCGCGTAACCGCCAGCGGGTTAACCGGCTTATTTCCCCAGCTTGAACCTTATCCTCAGGACCCCGTTCTCGAAACTGCTGGAGGCTATCTTGAAGAGGCCTATTTCCGAAGTCGACTTCACATGCGGACCTATGCACGGGCAGGCGTCGTAATCCCCTACCATGATCACGCGCAAAGTGTTCCCGGTCCCTTCCGGCAGGCGGCCGAGGTCGAACTTAACCGCCGCTTCCTCCTTCGGGACGAAAGCTTCGCCGACCGGCAGGCCGGCGCGGATAATTTCATTGACCCGCTTCTCCAGTTCGGCGGTCTCTTCGGCGGTCAGGGCCCTGTCGAATTTATAATCGCATTTGGATCTTTTTCTCTCGATGTGGGAACTGAAAGCCCGCTTGCAGCCAAGCAGCCGCACCATGGCCTGGTTAAGGATATGCTCCGCAGTATGCATCCTGGGTTCGGTGTATTCTTTCATAACTCCGGAACTGGAACTGTAAGAAACAAGAAACATAAGATGCCGAAATTGTTCTTTGAAGCGTGGGCCAGGGGCTCGTATTTAATCGCAAATTTTACTCCATTACTTCTTTTTGGCGCAACCAGTGAGCAAAGATCGGGTCCACTACTTTCCAGCCGGCCGGCGTTCTCTCCAGGTAGTCCATCTCCGGCAGTTTTTTGATGGCGGCTTGTACGCCGCCTAATGACCCCAGGCGGTGCCTGGTCAGATAGGCGGCGGCGAATGGCGCTTTTGTGGCCTCTTTCGCTATGGCGTGCAAAAGGGCGATCTGTCGTGGCCGCAACGCCTGAAGCATTAACTCGAATAGCGGCGTTTCCTCGATAAGCATTTGTCGAAAGCCATCATGCAGCGACGCTTCCGTAACACTGCCTTTGGACGCCTCAAAAATAAAATAAGACAGTTTTTGGATGTAGTATGGGTATCCCTCGGTCAGGGCGTGTATCCGAGCCGCCACGTGTAATGGGCAGTTCTTCCCGTTTTTACCGAACAGCCCGGAAAGATACTTCGCCGTGTCTTCGGCGGGGAGCGCGGGAAGAACATAGTTGATGGCGCTTTTGTAAAACGGACGCTTTTTGTCGTTGAACATATCCATGAGTATGCGCCTGCGGCTGCCAACGAAGAAATAGGAGACATTCTGTTGGTCCTGCATATATGAACGCAATGTTCCCTCGATAAACTTCGACTCTTTCAACTCCGTTATCTCCTGGAACTCGTCAAAGGCGACATTGCATGAGATTTTACCTGATTTCAGAAATTCCCCGAAACCTTTCAGCGTTTCTTCCAACAATTGCCCGCCGGGCTTTGATTTCGCCGCTTCAACCGTGAATGCCATGCCGGTTTCCGGGTCCGGCCGCATGATCGGACGCAAGCTTGCGAACACTTTGGCGGCTTTTTCAAAAAGAGACTTTTCCTTATACACAACGGAATAGACCGCCCCGGCGAACCTGGCAGAGAACTCGTCAATGGACGATATTCCAAAGTAGTCGATATATATAGTGAGGGCGCCGTGTTTAGCGAGGTTGTCCTGAACGCGTTTAATAAGCGATGTTTTGCCATACCGGCGCGGGGAGGAAAGAACGACATTCGTGGAATTCCCCGCATAACGCATCAGGTCGTTCATCTCCTTCTCCCTGTCGCAAAAGGGAACGGATAAGGGCAAAGCCTTCAAATGGAACGGGTTTTTCATCTTTCCTCCGTGGGCTTGGGCATCCTGTGCCAGGCATTATTGCACTGCAATTATTGAACCACAATAATTGTATAACATTTTGACGGGAGACAACTAAACAGTTCCCCGCCTTGCCATTTATCTTTCAAAGACCCGGGCGGCTGATCGGCGTCCGGCGGGCTCTGCTCTTTTCGCGTGGCGGGTTCGCGGGCGCCGCCGATCTCCCCGGCCGCCCGAGACCAGGGCTTACAGGGAAGAAGTCCCCCAAAGCCGAGCCCGGAATTACGATGCCCATATAAAATCAGGAGGATAGGAAGCCGCGTTCCCTACCCCGCCCAAACCTTGCGATACCAAATGGCAGTAGCGGGACATATCCTCCGGAAAGCGCTTTCTATTTGTCACAGCTCCTATCACAGAGTGTCACAGTAGTCTGTCACAGCTTGTCACAGTAAAGGCTCATAAAACTTGGTAGGGTCCGTTGGGCCGCTGCCGACTTCGCGTAAAAAACCCGTATCGACAAGCATTTTAAGATCTCGTTGTAATGTGCGGCGATTCTCTTTTAGAGTGGCTTCGCATTCTGTAAGTGTGCCCTTCCCCTGCTTGAGGATGAATGATAAAAGGGCTAAAGGGCGATCTTTTATTCCAGCTTTGCGCGCTTTCACCAAGACGACATCGCGTTTAATAACGATTTGCCCCAGCTCCTGCACTTCGCGCATTTGGGTTGCCAAGCCTTCCACGAAATACTCCAACCAGCAGGTAATATCCAGATCGTTTTTCCTCACACTTTGCAACGCTTTATAAAAAGGCTCCCGGTTCCGGTCATAATACTCGCTTATCGTGAATAGCCGCTTAAAGTCATAGCCCTTGCGGTAAAGGCACAACGTGGACAATAGCCGGGAAGTCCGGCCGTTCCCGTCAATAAAAGGGTGTATATGAACCAACTGGAACTGCGCTATCCCGGACTCCAACACCGGATTGACGCCATGTTCCGACTTAAGCCAGGTAACAAGATTCGCCATCATCCCCGGCACATCCTGCGGCGAAGGCGGCGTGTAAACGACCTGTCCGGTTTTTGAATTAACTACGTAATTCTGAACTTTTCGATATGTACCCGGATCAGCTTTTTCACCACGAACGCCTTTGACAAGACGTTTATGGATCTCCCGCACCAGACCTTCCGTTATAGGCTCTCCGCTATCAAGGTATTCTGTAACCAGATCAAAAGCGTTCCGGTAATTCAGCAGTTCCCGCGTGTCATTTGGGTCAGCGCCGGGAACCTTTTTACCCGCCAACAGTTTCTCGGATTGCTCAAGGGTAAGATGCGTCCCTTCGATATGCGTAGTGTGATGGGCCTCCAGGACTAAAGCCCGCTTTTGCATTTCGGATATCCAGTCTACAGAAAGCTTGGCGGCATCCAGAAAACCACGCGCCCGTTCAATTTTTGTAAGCCCGGCTGTGATCGTATTGGTAATTGTGAACTTTGGCGTAAATTTCATAATAAAGTCTCTCCTGCGGTTTGTACGCATTTGTATCAGTCATTGCCCTCTTCAGGCCCAGAAGATTCCCGTGGGCTCGCTCAGCAATCTTCCCTAACACTGTCGCGGAACCGCTTGGCGGGGCTCTCAAAGACCACGTCTTTTGGGTTGAATTTCTCAGGATTCCAGCCGTCCAGCCAGGTTAACAGCGCCAAGGCCTCGTCATCCTCATCCGAAATAGCCTTACTGTTCGCCGCCTCCACGCAGCCAGCATAGCCACCCAGCCCGCCACAATCCTCCGGCGGGCAAGCCCGCTGCCCGGCCAGACACGCCGGGTATTTCATGCCGGCCTTTTTAAGCTGTATATCTTCAAGCAGCACCTCGTGCCGCCAGCTGTCGCCGAAATCGTACTCGTAGCTCGCGCAGTCGCCTTCCTTTTTAAAGAATTCATCAAGCATGATTTCCGTGGTGAAACCATACGGCTTTTCATGCATGTCCTCTACCGCATAGGGCGACTCAAGGCGGGCTTTGCGTTTCCCCTGTATTTCATAGGCGTGCAGGTGGCTATCTGTCCAGCCCATGACGTTCTGGATGGCCACATGCAGCTCATAGAAAGTGTAGGAGCCCGGCACCTGTATTTGCCGCCAGACCGGCGGCTCCGCCCCGATCAGCGTAATTTTAAACTGAAAAACAGTTTTAAACGGCCTCTTACCTGGAATTGTAAATGAAACCTCTTTACCACCAGGCCTCAAGCCCGCATAGCCTTCGTTTTCTGGTTCAACGACACGGCAAACATTCTTGCCGCACGCTTTGCATTTGCCCCTTAGGATCAGGTCTTTGTCTATCATTTCCGCAGTCGCAAGAAGGATGTCCACGGAGCCGATGCACTTGCCGCACCACACATTTGCCAGGATCCTGGCCTGTGCCTCTTTGGGGATCTGCACCCATCTCTTTGCCGCCTCAGGCGTGAATTGATTCTTTGGTCTAAGTGTTGCCATAGTTTACCCCATAATTACAGGATTAGGGGACGTTCATGACTTTATGACTTATTGTCCACAAAGCGGCTTGGAGCGTTAGTAATAAGTAATAGTCATATGCGTCCCCTATAACGTTTCAGTTGCGACGCGGTTCCGGCGGTTGAGGCGCTCTACCACGTATAATGCGCGGTGTAAGTGATCGTTACCACGCCATCAGCCGGCACCTTTGAGCGGAATTCGACGGTGCGCGCATCGGTTTTGGCGAAGTCCATCGGGTTATTGCGTATTTCCCACTGTAGCCACCGGTACAGGTGCTCTACGACCCGGACTTCGATCTCCTGTTTCTTGTGGTTGCGCACCTTGATTTCGAAGCTCTCGTCCACCCAGTGCGCGCGCTCGTCGATTTTAAAGCTGGTCTGCCGGCGTTCGCCGACCACGTCGAAGGCGTTGCCGGTGTACAGCCGTACGGTTTCGTCCTTCGGCGTATGGTCGATGCGGTCTTCGCCGATGAACTCGTTGCGCCCGTCAATATCGCGCCGGTAGAGCTTCACTTCGCCCTTCGGCAGCGGCATGCCTAGATGTGATTTCTCGGAGTTCTGGAACTCCAGCATCACCCAGACCTTCGGATTGCAGGCCGTGCCGTAATCGGCGTTGTTGCGGATATTGCTGTAATCCCAGCCCCGGTAGCGCTGGTCCGGTTTAAACCCGTCATAAACATAGAGGCGTTTGGCCGGGACATTGGCGGCGCGGACGAACTCAACCTGCTTAATCTCCCGGTCGAGCACCGTTGTCGGCCCCGGCAGCGTGTAGAGATGATACTCCTCGAACGCGCGCTCGGTGACGGCAGGCGCGCCGAATCCGGATTTGTCGCCTGCGTAGAGGCCTGACTTCGAGCGCATTTCCCCTTCCGGTTGCGCCCGGGCCACATCGCCGGCCATGAGCTTGACGCTGGCCCGCTCGAAATCCTTGCCGGAAATGTTCTCCAGCGTGACCCAGCCGACGAGGTCGAAGCTGTCCCCTTTTTCGGGCGCGACCGCGTTATAGGTCGCTTCCCAGCGCATTCCGCCTGTGAGATATGAGAATTCCGTGTCGTGCCTGCCGGCTTTAGCGGCCCACAGCCGCCACAGCAGCGTCGGTTTCAGGAAAGCCTTCGGATCAAGCGCGTCGAAGAGCGGTTTGCCCGGCAAGCCGAACTGTGTTTTGCCGTCCACTTCCACAATGGGCTGGCCGCCGCCCTGCGGGCTGGACAGCGCCATCTGCCCATAATAATACTGCTGACCATAACGCTGCATCGCGGACTGATGCGGAATATAGGCGCTGCGAACGATCTTTCCTTTTACCAGCTTCTTCTCTCCGGTCTGCGGCATGGTGATCTCAAAATCCAGCACCTTGCCCTCGGACTTGCGCAGCAGCAGTCCCTCGCTGAGCGGGTCGCTTTCGTAGTTCTGCTCCAGTATCCGGATCGCGTCCGGCGTTTTAATGTCGCGCAGGATCACCGAATCCGGTTCCAAATGTGCCGTGATGTCGGTAACGCGCGTTTCGTTCTCGCCCTTCTGCAGGTCGAGCGCGCGCGACTCCTTAACGGTGGCAAAGTTCTGGTTGTAGATCGTCAACTGCGTTTCAGCGGACACGGAACCCGCGGCGGCGAGCGCTGCCGCCATGATAAATATTCTCACAAAGACCTCCCGTAACTGTAAGAAACATAAAGCATGTTATCGCTAGTTCCCTGGTAGATTTTCCCCTTCCTTGCGCATAAATTTTTCAAAAAACTCGCCTATTCCGCTATAATAACAAAAAGCGGGCTCCTTT
>JACQPH010000079.1 GCA_016207645.1 Elusimicrobiota bacterium | reverse complement strand
GGCGGGGGGAAACCGACGCAAGGGTTTCCATCTTTTCGGGGTTCGCGGGGCAAAACCCCGGCCAACCCGAACCCCGCAGGGGACCTGAGTATTACCAATTCAGGCTTTATTGACAGCCAGTTCTTCCGCGGGCTTCAGCTTGGCGGTGAAGTGCGGGAGCATCTCCGGGGCTTCTACGACCTCCAGTCCCCTGATGCCTTTCCTGTTCTTCGCCAGGAAGCCGAAAACCTCTATCACATAGTCGATGTGGCTCTGCGTGTAGACGCGCCGCGGCATGGCCAGGCGCACCAGCTCCATCGGGGCGGCCAGGTACTTCCCGTCCTTGTCCCGCTTGCCGAACATCAGCGTGCCTATCTCGACGCCGCGTATGCCGCCTTCCAGGTAAAGCGCGCAGGCCAGCGCCTGGGCCGGGAACTGGCGGGGCTTCATATGCGGCAGGAATTTCTTCGCGTTGACGTAGACCCCGTGGCCGCCGGGCGGGTTGATGATCGGCACGCCGTGGCCCTGCAGGCCCTCGCCCAGGTAAGCCGCCGAGCGGATGCGGTACTGCAGGTAATTCTCGTCGAGCACCTCGCGCAGGCCTATGGCTATGGCCTCCAGGTCGCGGCCGGCGAGGCCGCCGTAGGTGCTGAAGCCCTCGGTCAGGATCAGCATCTGGCGCGCCCTGGCGGACCAGTCGCGGTTGTTCATGGCCAGGAAGCCGCCGATGTTCACCAGCGCGTCCTTCTTGGAGCTCATCCAGGCCCCGTCGGCCAGCTCGAACATCTCCTGCGCTATCTTCCGCACGGGGCGCTGGGCGTAGCCCTTCTCGCGCAGCTTGACGAAGTAGGCGTTCTCGGCGAAGCGCGCGCAGTCCAGGAACAGCGGGATGCCGTACTTGCGGCAGAGGTTCTGCACGTCCCTGAGGTTCCCCATCGACACCGGCTGGCCGCCGAGGGAATTGTTGGTGACGGTCATCACGGCCAGCGGGATGTTCTTCGCGCCTTTTTCCTTTATGAACCTCTCCATCGCCGCTATATCGGCGTTGCCCTTGAAAGGCGCGGGCTTGTCGAAGTCCAGCGCCTCCTTCACCGGGAAGTCCACGGCCCGGGCGCCGGAGAATTCCACGTTGGCGCGGGTGGTGTCGAAGTGGGAGTTGGAGATTATATACCTGCCCTTCCCGCCTATCACGCCGAAAAGGATCTTCTCGGCGGCGCGGCCCTGGTGCACCGGGATGATCTCGTCGAAGCCGGTCAGCGCGCGCACCTCGGTCTCGAAATTATAGTAGCTGCGGGCCCCGGCGTAGGATTCGTCGCCCACCATGATCCCGCCCCACTGCGCCGCGCTCATCGCGCCGGTGCCGCTGTCGGTCAGCAGGTCTATCAGCACTTTCTCGGCGCGGATATTGAAAAGGTTATAGTGCGCCTGCTCCAGGAGCGTCAGCCTTTCTTCGCGCGTGGTCAGCCCCAGCGGCTCCACGCTCTTTATCTTGAAAGGTTCTATGATAGTGTTCCATTTCCATTCCATATTTTATTCTCTCCTTTACTTTGCCAGGATGGTCAGCAGTATGAAATAGACGAGCATCAGCGCGCCGCCGAAGGGCAGGGCCGCCTTCGCCCATTCTCCGGACTTTATGCCGAGCTTGGCCGAGCTGATGATATTGGGGATATTGCCCGGTATCAGCATGCCGCCGGAGACCAGCAGTCCCATCAGGATGAAAGTTATCTGCCTGTCCGTCATCACCGGGGAGATCTCGGCGGCGGCCAGCGTGGCGTTGTCGAGAATGGCGGAGACGGAATTGACCCAGTAGAGCGCCCAGGTGGGCATCCTGGCCACGAAGCGCTCCGCCAGCGGGGTCAGGCCCGCGCCCAGGAAGATGAGGGCCATGACGAAAAGATAGACCTTGGCCGCGCGGAGGAAGATCACCTTGACGGTGTCCTGCGCGTCCTCTACCAGGCCGACGGGGTCCGGGCGGACTTTCCCGGCCCCGCGCGCGGCCAGGGCGGCGCAGAGCAGCACGCCGGGGAGCACCCAGGCGCCGACCTGCCTGAAAAGGTAAAAAAAATCCGCGTTATGCGGCGGGCCTTTCAGCTTGGCCACCACTATGGTGGAAAGCGGCTCGCCGAGCGGGGTCAGCGCCGCCCCGAGGCCTATGGCGTAGCAGGCGTAAACCGTAAGTCTCACTTCGTATTCGCGGTCGAGTTTAAGCAGCGTCACCACTTCGGCCAGCATGATGGCCGCCACGATGGCCGTGAAGAAACTCGAGCCCAGGCCCAGGAAGGCCACCACGGTAAAGATGGTAAGGCCCAGCCCCATTTTTTCCGTTAGCGCGTTCAGCCAGCCCTGCAGGCGGTGGCGCACCTTCCTGAAGAGCAGGCCCACTACGGCGACGGTGCAGGTGATGGCCAGCGGCTCTTTCAGGGCCTCTTTGATAAGGTGGAGGCTCCAGAGGCCGGAGATGCTGACGGCGGCCAGGCCCATGACGAAAAGGAAGGCTTCCAGGTCCTCTTCCACGCGTTTCACCGAGAAAGGGAGCACCAGGGTCATCCCCATTATCAAAGCCAGGCCCGCTATTATCAGGTAGTCGGACATAAGGGTCTCCTCAGCGGCCGGCCGGTAACTGCCGGCGGGCTATTGTGCTACAATAGTATTCTATTATTTTAAAAAGGATATCAGAAGGGCTATGTTCAAGTTCAAGCGGCCGGTGGGGCTTTTTCTCTGCGGCGGCGGCGCGCTGGGCTCCTGGCAGTCGGGGGTGCTGGCGGAGCTGGTGCGCCAGGGCCTGCATTTCGACGCCGTGGCCGGCTTCAGCGTGGGCGCCCTGAACGGAGCGGCCTACTGCTACAACAAGACCGGCGAGCTGCGCCAGCTCTGGCGCGGCATGAAGCCGGAAACGGTGCTTACCCTGAAGCCGAGGTACTTCAATATCCCGCTGGAGCTCTACCAGCACGCCGGGGGCAGCCTGGCCACGAAGTTCAATTTCTTTTTCCAGAACCGCCTGGCCAAGCTCGCGCTTTTCTCGAACAAGGCGCTTTACGACCTGCTCAACGGCTGGCTGGTGAAAAGCGGCCCGCAGTTCCAGCGCAACATCAAGTTCTACGCCATCAGCCACTCGGTGGAGCTGAAGCTGCCCTATATAGTCCGCTTCGACGGCTCCACGCAGAGCCATAACCTCTCCTTCACCGACGCCCTGGTGGCCAGCTGCTCCATCCCGATGATCTTCCCGCCGGTGCAGGTGGTCGAGCACGGCCGCCGGCACCACCTGGTGGACGGCGGCGTCATCGGCATAGCCACCATAAACCTGAGCCTCTTCGAAGGGTGCCGCACCGTCGTCATGATAGGCAATTCCCGCCCCGAGGACATGGATTTCCGCGGCCGCGGGCCCTTCGGCTACTTCGAGCGCAAAGCCCGCAAGATGCTGGCCATGCACACGCAGAAGATCTACGAATCCCGGGTCTTCATCAATTCCGACCCCGACGTCTACCTGATAAAGCCGCCGGTGGACCTCGGCCTCAACCTGCTGGAATTCGACGGAGCCCGGTGCGAGAAGGCCTTCGACATAGGCGAGGCCGAAGCCAGGATCTTCCTGCGCAACCTGGAGCCTGGGAACGGCTGACCGTGACGGAATTCACCGCCTTTAATTTCTCCCTCCTGCTCTTATTCGGGGCCTTCGTCGGCCTGCTCGGCTCGGCGCTGGGCGTGGGCGGGGGGATCTTCATGGTCCCTTTCCTGGTGCTGGCGCTGAAACTCCCCATACACCAGGCGGTAGCGGCCTCGCTGGTGGCCATAGTGGCCACCTCCAGCGCCGTGGCCGCGGTCAACGTCGAGCGCGGGCTCGCCAATATCAGGCTGGGTATAACCCTGGAGGTCACGACCGCCCTGGGTTCCATAGCCGGCGCGCTGCTGGCCAGCCGGATACCGGGCGGCACGGTGCAGCTGCTGTTCGCGCTCATGCTTTTCCCCGTTTCCATACTGATGTTCCTGAAGGGCAGGGGCTCCCTGAAAAGACGGGGAACGCCCGCGGCCGCCGACGGCGCGGCTACTTCCTTCGATTCGGGCTTTTTCGACCCGGCGCTGGAAGCGCATACCCGTTACAGGGTGAGGAACATGGCGCCGGCTTCTTTCGTTTCCTTCTTCGCGGGTTCCCTTTCCGGGCTGCTCGGCATCGGCGGCGGCATAGTGCAGGTGCCGGTCATGAACCTGCTCTGCGGCGTGCCCATGAAGGCCGCGGCCGCCACCAGCAATTTCATCATCGGCGTCTCGGCGGCGGCCAGCGCCTATGTCTATTTCCGGAAAGGGCTTATCCCCTTCGAACTGACGGCGGTGATGGTGGCGGGCGTGCTGCTCGGCTCTTTCCTCGGCATCTACGCCCTGTACAGGGCCAGGTCGGAGAAACTGCAGCTGGTCTTTTCCGCGCTCACCCTGCTCGTCGGGGTAAAGATGCTGATGAGGGCGATGTAATGGAAGGTTTCAGCGAGAAAGATTTTGCGAAATTGATACAGCGCACCCTGCTGGCCGGGGTATTCCTGAGCCTGTTCCTGATTTTCGCCGGCTTCGGTCTTTCCCTGGCCGGTTCCCCGCTCGGCGGCGGCCTGCTCAGGGCCGGGGTGCTGGCGCTCCTGCTAACGCCGGCCGCGCGCGTGGCGATGCTGGTCTACGGCTACTTGCGCGGCGGCGAGAATTATTTCGCCCTGGCCTCTTTCGTGGTGCTGGGTCTCCTTGCCGTGTCGTTATTAGTTTAGGTAGTATAAAGCCAGTGTAAATGAAGACAATGAGATATTTCCTGCTCCTTTTACTGGCGCTCTGCGCCCCCGCCGCCGCCCAGGCCGGGCTGTCCGACGACGACGACCTGGGCCCGGCGCTGGTGGACCTGCGCGCCTCCACGCGGCCCTTCACGCTCAGCGCCGGCGCCGACGAGCGCTACGATATCGGCATAGCCCTGATGTACCGGCTTGACTTCGACAAGGCCGAGGCGAAATTCCGCGAGATCACCGCGCTGGACCCGGCGAGCCCCGCCGGCTATTGCGCGCTGGCCGCCCTTTCCTGGTGGCGCTATTCCCAGAATTTCGACATGGAGCACAGCCTCAGCGACGTGGAAAAGGACTTCCTCCACAATTCGGACAAGGTCATAGAGCTCTCGAAAAAGATGGTGCGGGAGGGCCGCGACCTGGACCAGGCTTATTTCTTCATGGGCAGCGCCTACGGCCTGCAGGGCCGCTGGTACGCCGTGCAGCGCAGCTGGTTCAAAGCCTACGGCCGCGGCAAGAAGGCGCGCAAGTTCCTGAAGAAATGCGTGGAGACCAACCCGGCGGTGTACGACGCCTACCTGGGGCTGGGCATCTTCGATTATTACGCGGCCACACTGCCCGGCGCGCTGGGCTTCGCCGCCCAGCTGTTCGTCGGCGGGGACAGGGCGCGGGGCATCGAGTATGTTAAGCTCGCCCGCGACAAGGGCCGCTTCTTCAAGCTGGAGGCGCGCATCTTCCTTATAGAGATCTACTCCCGGCATGAAGGCGACTATAAAGCCGCCTTCGCCGAATGCGAAGCCCTGCGCGCGCAGGACCCGTCGAACATGCTTTTCCGCCTGGCGGAGCTGATGGCCTATTTAAAGGCGCAGTATTGGCCGGGCGTACTGGCCGGGGCTGAAAGTTTCCTGGGCGCCTGGCAGATAAGCCCCCAGCGCGGGCTTGAACAGCAGCTGGGTTCCGTCTACCTCGCCGCCGGCGACGCGCTGATAGGCCTGAAGCGCTACGGGGAGGCCATAGTCTGGCTGTCCGGCGGCATAGAGAAGACCGGCTTCCCGGAAAAGGGCTGGGTGACTTACTGCTATCTGCGGCGGGCGCAGGCCCAGGACCTGGCCGGCCTGCGGGAGACGGCGCTGTCCGATTATAAGACCGTGCTGACGCGCCCTAATTTCTGGGACTCCAGAAAATACGCGAAGGCCGGCCTGAAAAAACCGCCGGACCACGGGGAAGTCATGTGGCAGATGACCCAGGACTGAGAGGCGGGTCAAGGGGAGACTCCTTTATGAAGAAGACCGAATTTACGGCGGTGGTGCCGGTGGCGGGGATGGGGACGCGGCTGCGGCCGCACACTTACACCTATCCCAAGGTGCTGCTCACCGTGGGGGACAAGCCCATAATAGGGCATATCCTCGACGAGCTGGCGGCGGCGGGGATCAAGAAGGTCTGCATGGTCACCGGTTACCTGGGCGAGAAGATAAAGGACTACGTAACCGGGAATTACAAACAGCTCGACGTTACCTACGTGGAGCAGAGCGAGCAGAAGGGCCTGGGCCACGCCATCTGGCTCACCCGCCGCTGCGTGACCGGGCCGGTGCTGGTGCTGCTCGGCGACACCATCATCGACGCGGACCTTTCCGGGTTCATGGCCTCGAAGGAGGACTGCCTGGCCGTCAAGGAAGTGGCGGACCCGCGCCGCTTCGGCGTGGTGGAGGTAAAGGGCGGCTATATCTCGGCGATGGCGGAGAAGCCGGAAAAGCCGAAGACCAACCTGGCCATAGTCGGCATTTACTCTTTCCGTAACTCCTTCCTGCTCTACAACAGCCTGGAGCGGGTGGTGGAATCGGGGCTGACCACCAAAGGCGAGATCCAGTTCACCGACGCCCTGGCGCTCATGGTGAAGGAAGGGCACAGGATAAGGCCCGTGCCCATAGAAGGCTGGTACGACTGCGGCAAGCCCGAGACCCTGCTGGAGACCAACCGCCATATCCTGGACAGGAAGAAGTTCTCGCCGAGGGCCGGGAATTCGCTGATAATCCCGCCCGTCTACATCTCGCCTGCCGCCAGGGTCGAAGGCTCCATAGTGGGGCCTTACGCCTCGATAGGCGACGGGGCCAGGATAGAGTCGGCGATCATCTCCGACTCCATAGTGAACGAGAACGCCGAGATAAGGAATATAAACCTGCACGGCTCGCTGGTGGGCCCGGGCGCCACCGTGATAGGGCGCAGGGACCAGCTTAACGTCGGGGAGAATTCCGAGATCAGGTTCGACAAGAGCGCCTGCGGGTAATTATCAGAGCTCCGGTTTCACTTCCGCCAGGGGCAGGGTGAAGTAGAAGGTGGAGCCTTTGCCCAGCTCGCTGTCGGCCCAGATCCTGCCGTTGTGCAGCTTCAGGAAGTCGTACACGATGGCCAGGCCCAGGCCGACGCCCTCCTGCGACTGGCGCGACTCCAGCTGCACGAATTTCCGGAAAAGTTTGTTCAGGTCCTCTTTGGGGATGCCGTGGCCGGTGTCCCTCACCCCTATCAGCGCGTTCCCGTCCCGCTCGGGGGAGGGGGCGGCGGCCACCACCACCGAGCCGCCCTCGTGGGTGGCCTTGATGGCGTTCGAGATCAGGTTGGTGACCACCTGCACTATCCGCGGCGCGTCGGCCAGCACGCCCAGTCCTTCGGGCACGGGCCGCAGCTCCAGGTTTATCCCTTTCGTCTTCGCCCAGGGCATCAGCCCTTCCACGGCCTCGGCCAGTATGCTCCCTAAGAACGCGGGTACCGGACGCAGCTCCATCTTGCCGGACTGCAGCTTGGAGAAATCCAGTATGCCGCGTATCATCTGGCTCAGGCGCTGGCTGTTCCTGATGCTGATGTCCAGGAACTTGCTCTCCATCGGGTCCAGCTTTTTCGCGGCCGCCTCGGTGAGCATCTCGAGGGCGGAGGAGATGGAGGAAAGCGGCGACTGCAGGTCGTGGGTCACGCGGGAAAGGAACTCCTCCTGCATGCGCTGGGCCTCTTTGTACTTCGTGATCTCCGGCATGGTGCTGAGTTCGCCGACCACGCGCCCGTCGGCGTCCACCAGCATCGCCACCGAGCGGCGCATCGCCCGCCCCATGTTCTCGTCGCCTTTTATGTCCACCTCGCCGGAAACGACGTTGCCGTTGGAAAGGTCCATGTCCCTGGACAGGGTGAGGATATGCTCGCCGGGCCTGAGCTGCTCGGTGATATGCCGGCCCACGGCGTCGGAGAGCTTCGTGCCGGCTATCTCCTCGGCCGCCGGGTTCATCATCAGGATATTCCCGTCCTTGTCCACTATGACCTTGCCGTCGGCCACCCGGGACAGCACGTGTTCGGTGCGGGCCCGCGTGTTCAGGGCCGCTTCCTTTTCCGCGGCCAGGGCCCTGGTGGATTCCGCTATCTGCTGTTCCATGGTATCTTTAAGCGTCTTCAAAGCGTCTTCGTAGGCGCGGATGCGGTCCTTGGGGTCCTTAACGGCCGATTCCACAAGCCCCTTCAGGATGCCGCCGAAACTCATGTTCCCCAGCGGGCTTTCCCGCGGCGCGCCGCCGCCGGGACCTTCCGCGGCTTTCCCTCCGCCTGGTCCTTCGGCGGACTTGCCGCCTCCGGTCCCCTCGCCGGCTTTGCCTCCGCCTGGTCCTTCGCCGGCTTTGCCTCCGCCGGGTGCGGCTCCTCCGGGCCCCGGCCCGAACAGGGAGTCCGGCGCGGGTTTGCCTACAGGCTTGCTCTCCGCCGGCTTTGGCGCGCCGGTTCCGGGCCCCGGCCCGAACATGGCGTCGAGATCTGTTTTTTTGAGCGGAGCCGGGGCTGGTTTAGCCTCCTGCGGAGGTTTCGCGGCGGCGGGGGGCTGCTGGCGTGCCGGAGGTACGGCCTGGGGCGGCTTAGCCTGTACCGCGGGGCGCGGCTGCTGCGCCTGCGGCGCGGTCTGCGGCGGCCTCGCCGCTAAAGGGGACTGCTGCACCGGTGGAGCGGCCTGGGGCGGCCTCGCCTGCACGGGCGGCAGCTGGCGGACCTGCGGCGCGGCCTGGGGCGGCCTGGCTGTCGGCGGGGCAGCCTGATATTCGGGGAAGATCTCCTGTACCGGCCTGGCCGCCCCCGACCCGGGAGCGGGCCTGGGGGCCGGCGCGGCGGCGGGGGCTCCGCCGGAAGCCTGGGTGTAACCCCCTTCCTTTATATAATGCACCGTTTCAGGCCGGATATTGTTGACTCCCTTCCCCGCGAAGAATTCTTCCATGAAACCGGGCGGCCTGTTCCTGGCCTGGGCGGCCAGTACCTCGCACAGGGCGCCCATTTCAAAGGGCTGAATGCCGTCCGTGAAGGTCAGGCCCTGCAGGCGGTGGGCCTTGAAAAAAGCGTTGAGGTTCTGGGATTCCTGGGTGACGGCGGGGACCGGCGTGTCGTTGAAAAGCCAGCTGTCGTTGACGAAGGTGAGGGTGATGGAGGCTTCTTTTTTAGCGTCGAACAGCGCGCCCAGGAGGGCGCAATTCTTGCGCAGGGCTTCCAGCACCATGGGATGGCTCAGGGTATACAGAGCGGTGTTCTTTATGGCCTTGGCCAGGGTAGTGAGGAACTCGGAGCAGAGCTCCGGGTAGGTGGGCGCGAAGCGCGGGTTCCCCGGCGTATACTGGCCGCCGCCTTCCCCTGTGATTTCCCGATCTGTCGGTTCCATATAGATCACCCCATCATTATCTTGAACGCCTCGGCCAGGGAGGTCTGCCCCTGCCTCACGGCCTCCAGCGCGGACTGGCGGATGGTGGTCATTCCTTCCCTGACGGCCAGTTCGGTGAGCAGGTCCACGTTGTTGCTGGCGGTGATGAGCTGGCGCATGGCCGAAGTCTCCACCGGCATCACCTCGAAAACGGCTCTGCGCCCGGAATATCCCTGGCTGCAGGATTGGCAGCCCACGGGATGATAGACGGTCTTTAAAAGCTCTATCTCTTTGGGATTCAGGAATTTCCTGTCTTCGGCGGACGGCGCGCCCGGGGCCCGGCACTTCTGGCAGAGCGTGCGCACCAGGCGCTGGGCTATCACCAGTCTCACGCTGGCGGCCACCAGGTACGGGGCGACGCCCATATGGGTGAGGCGGACTATGGTGGCCGGCGCGCTGTTGGTGTGCAGCGTGGAAAAGACCAGGTGCCCCGTGATGGAGGCCTTGATGGCGATCTCGGCGGTCTCTACGTCGCGTATTTCGCCCACCAGCATGATATCGGGGTCCTGGCGCAGGAAAGCCCTGAGCGTGGATTCGAAGGTCAGGCCTATGGACGAGAGGATCTTGACCTGGTTCACGTTCGGCACTTCGTACTCCACCGGGTCTTCCGCCGTCATGATGTTCACGTCGGGGCGGTTGAGCACGTTTATCATGGTATAAAGCGTGGTGGTCTTGCCGCTGCCGGTGGGCCCGGTCACCAGGATAAGCCCGTTCGAGCCTTTGAGCGAGGCCTGCACGGCCTTCAGCTCGCGCGGCGTCAGGGCGAGCTGTGAAAGGTCGCTGTTGAGCTTGCTCTGGCCCAGGATGCGCATCACTATCTTTTCGCCCTTGATGCAGGGCAGGGTGCTGACCCGGAACTCTATCTTGTTCCCTTTTATCATTACCCGGAACTGCCCGTCCTGCGGCAGGCGCCGCTCGGTTATCACCAGGCTGCTCATGATCTTGATGCGGGCCGTCAGCCGCGGGTGGATGGAGATGGGCAGTGTGGTCAGCTGTTTCAGGACGCCGTCCACGCGGACCCTGACCAGTACGCGGTCCTCGAACGGCTCTATATGGATGTCCGAGGCGCGCATCTCCACGGCCGCCATCAGGATCTTGTTCACGCGCTGTATGAGCGGCGAATCGCTGGCGAGGTTCTCGAGGCCCACCGCGCTCTGCGGTTCCTCCTTGCGCGGGGCGCCGCTTTCCAGGATCTCCAGTTCCTGCTCGTTGTCGGTCATCAGCATGTTCATTTCGGGAAGCGCCGATTCCGGCTCCGGCGCGGGTTCGGGCGCGGGTTCCGGCGTGACCTCGGGTACCTGTTCCGGAGCGGGCTCGGGTTCCGGCGCCGGTTCCGGCAGCGGCTCGGGCGCCGGTTCCGGCTGCCGCAGGGCTTCGGGCGGCAGTTCCACCGGGACTACCTGTTCCGGGGACCGGGCCTGTATTTCCGGTTCGTAAAAAGCCTGGGCGCCGGGAGCGGCCTGTTCGAAACGTTCTATCTCGAAGGGGGCGGGGCCGGCCCGGGGCCCGGGAGCCTGCTGCCGCGGTCCCGGCGCCGGCCTGGGAGCGGGGGCGGCCGCCGGGACGGGGGGGCGCGCCGGCTGCAGGGCTTTAAAGATGCTTTCCAGCAGCTTGGCGTTCGAGACCGGCTTCTCGAGGAAATCGGAGATATCCATGTTCAGGGTGCGCAGATGCTGCCTGTTGGTGGCCCCGGTGAACATTATTATCCGCATACTGCGGAGTTCGTAATTGCTGCGCACTTCCTGGATCAGCTCGTACCCGTTCATATTGGGCATGTTGAAATCCACCAGTACCAGGTCCGGTACCGTCCTGCCGATCACGGAAAGGGCTTCCCTCCCGTCGCCGGCTTCCAGGACCTTGTAATGGTTCACGCCCAGGAGGTGTTTGACCAGTTCCCTGTAATCCTTATTGTCGTCCACCACCAGCACGGTCCTGACCGCGGCCGCCGGGCGCTGCTGCGCCCCGGCCTGCGGGCCCCTGGGCAGCGGGTTCGTTCCCGCTCCGGGAGTGTTCGGAATATACGTCGCCATAACCTCGCCCTCGTAATCCACCGCTCAGTCCACAGAGAAATTGTAGTAAAGGCGTATTTCGGAATTGTTGCTATTCTCTTACCAATAGTATATAGCCGGGAACCCGGTTTTACAATTGGCGGATTCCCTATTCTGCTGACTATTATCCACCTCGGAAAAAGGGGGATCAACGGCGTTTTTTGCAGTTCCCGCGGTAGCGGGAAGGGGTGGTCTTCGCGATCTTCTCGAATTGCCTGATGAAGGATTCGGCGTTGGCGTAGCCCAGCTTGGCGGAGAGCTGCTTGACGCTGACGGCGGAGGACCTGAGCAGTTTCTTCGCCTGCGCCATCTTCACTTTCAGCCTGTACTCGTTGAAGCCCATCCCGGTCCTTTCGCGGAACAGGCGGCTCAGGTACTTGGGGCTCAGGTAGACCGTCTGGGCGGCGTCCCGGAGGGTGATCTTCTTGAAACAGTTGCCTTCCAGGAACCACCTGACATGCTCTATCTTCCCGGCTATGTCCATCTCGTCAGGAGGGCCGGCTTTTTTCGTGAGCTCTTTCTCGATGGCCTCCCGCATCACCTTGATGTCGAAAGGCTTCTCGATATAGTTGTCGGCTTTCGCTATCAGCGCGTGGATGGCCGTGTCCTTGGTGCTGAAGCCGGTCATGATGATCACGCTTTTGTCCGGCGCCAGGGCCTTTATCTTTTCCAGGGCGGCCAGGCCGTCCATGCCCGGCAGCTGCACGTCGAGGATTATCAGGTCCAGCTCGTTCGGTCTTTTAAGGATGTCCAGGGCGGCCTGGGCGCAGGCCGCCTCGGTGATATCGTACTCCTCGTACCAGAGCCTGAAATCGGTACGCAGGTCCTTGTTGTCGTCCACGAGGAGTATTTTGCCGCGCATAGACATAACCGCTCAGGTTCGGGGGCGGCCGGGGTTTTGCCCCGCGCACCCGGAAGAGGAAACCCTTGCGTGGTTTCCCCCCG
>JACQPH010000078.1 GCA_016207645.1 Elusimicrobiota bacterium | reverse complement strand
CCCCGCCGGGCGGGGGGAAACCGACGCAAGGGTTTCCATCTTCCGGGGTTCGCGGGGCAAAACCACGGCCAACCCGGACCCCGTATAGCGGACCTGAGTAGTAATTCCCATTTGTCAGTGTTTCCCCGCGCGGCTCTTTTTGACGTAAGCCGTTTCGCGCAGCCTGGCGCGTATAAACCTGTCCAGCATATCGCCTTCGGAAAGGTACTCCAGCAGGCGCAGCTGGGCGCGCGAATCCTCCAGCTCGGGGAGGAGCAGGGCGGGGGAGAGCTCCGGTTCCCAGGCGGCGCAGTGCCCGCCGCCTTCCCACTTCTCCCAGCCGAGCTTCCGGTAAGAGGGGCAGGCCGCGCTGATCTCATGGCGCAGTGAGGAGAGGTCCTCGGCGCCTTTAAGCCCGAGGTGACTGGCCAGGTCCGAGAGGACCCGCCAGTTCGGCTGCGGAGCCCCTTCGGGGCGCCAGTTCTGCGCCTGCCTCACTTTCCTGTCGAAGGAAGTGAGCGTGCCGGTATCCTCGGTGAAGAGCGCGGCCGGGAACACTAAGGAGGCGGGGTGGTGTTTGGAGGGGACGGCCCATTCGCCGGAAACCGCGAAAACGCCTTTCAGTTCCAGCCCTTCCAGGCCGGTATCGCCCCAGGTCAGCAGCGACTTCAGGCCGCCGTCGCGCGCCAGTTCCACGATAGCCGGCCCGCTCAGCCCTTCCCAGGAAGGGAGTTCATGGCCCCAGAGCTTCTCGAGCCCCGTGCGGGCCGCCTTGTCCGAAACCGGGTGGTGACCGGGCAACCGGCCCCCGTCCAGGCCGAGATCGATAGCGCCCTGCGAATTGGAACCGGCGCGGGGCAGCAGGAGGGAGCCGGGTTTGCCGAGGAGGAGCAGCAGGTCGGCGAGAGCAGCCAGTTCGCTGGGCGGGATAAGCGCCGGATCGGCGATAATAAGCGGGCGCTTCGCCGCCAGGAGCTCGGCCCCGAGGCGGCCGGCCTCGGCGGTATCCAGCCCGGCCGGGAGCTTCCCGGTTTTCCGCTTCCCAAGTGAGGCCTGAAGTTCCTTCAGACCTCTCAGCTTGCGGTCCGCGCTCTTTTCAATAGCCGCTTGCAGCCAGCTCAGATAAACTTCGTAGATACCCGGGAAAGCCGCGCGCAGGATGCCGGAAGCGCATTTGTCCAGGCCGGTGGGGACCGGGGAGTGCACCTGCACCTTCGCGCCTTTCAGCGCCGCCCCGCGGAGCTCGGCGGCGAGGGACGGATAAGCGGCTTCCAGGTCGGGGATGGCGGCTATGATCAGGTCGGCCTTCCTTATATCTTCGAGAGACGCCGTGGAGGCGTTGAAGCCGAAGGCGCGGGCGGCGGTATCCAGCTCTCCGCCGATGCCGGGCCCGCCGAGATTGTTAGTCCCCAGCGCGGCGCGGCCGATCTTCTGAAGCAGGTAGTGGGCCTCGTTGGTGAGCCGGGCCGAGCCCAGCACGGCCGCCTTTTTGCCGGAGGCTTTCTTCAGGCCTTCCGCGGCGGCTTTCATGGCTTCGTCCCATTTGGCTTTATGCCAGGAGCCTTTTTCCTTTATCAGCGGCTCTTTCAGGCGGTTGCCCAGCTCGAGCAGGTCGAAGCCGCTGAAGGCCCTGGAGCAGACCAGAGCGTTCGCCGGGTTGGCGTCTATCTTGTTGTTGAGGCGCTGGACCTTGCCGTCGGCCACCGAGTAATCCAGAACGCAGCCGGCGCCGCAGTAAGGGCAGAGCGAGCTGTGCTTCGAGGCGCGCCAGGCGGGCACCTGGCCGGTCTGGAACTTGGCGGAGAGCGCCCCGGCGGGGCAGGCGGCCACGCACTGGCCGCAGGATTTGCAGGCGTACTCTGAAAGTTTGGAGCTCCAGGCCGGGGTGACTTCGCTGACGAAGCCGCGGCCGGCGAGGCCGATGGCCCCGGCGCCCTGAAGTTCCGAGCAGACACGCACGCAGCGTCCGCACAGGATGCACTTCTGGTGGTCCCGGGCTATATAAGGATGGTCCGGCATTTTAACGCCGGGGGTTTTCTCGCCGGGGAAAAGCTCGCCCTTCGCGCCGTACTGCTCGGCGTAGCGCCGGAGCTGGCAGGTCTCCACTTCCTGGCAGCCGCACAGGAGGCAGCGGCCCGCTTCTTCTACGGCCTCCGATTCTGCCAGGGTCTTGGAAACTTCGTTACAACTTCTCGCCCGGCTGAAAGCGTCGAGCTGCGGCGTTTTCGCGCGCGGCTTCTTAGGGTGATGCGCGTATTCCTCCGGGGAGAGGTCCTTGAGGGCGCCTTTGCGGATATTGAAAGGATGGGGGGAAAGGTCCTGCGCCAAGCCGCTGAGCTGGGCGTGGATGGAAAGCGCCGCTATGCGGCCGCCGGCTATGGCTTCGATCGCGGTCGCCGGGCCGGTCAGGCAGTCGCCGCAGACGAAGACGTCGTGATGGCTGGGCGAGCGGAGGGTTTTGGGGTCGGCCTCCGGGGTGCCCCACTTGGTGAGCTTCAAGCCGTCGGCGTCGAAGCCGTCCCAGCGGACTTTCTGGCCGATGGCGGCTATCACGGAATCCGCGGGCAGAGCGGTCTCGGAGCCGGGCACCGGCTCGGGGCGGCGGCGGCCGCTGGCGTCGGGTTCGCCCAGCCTCATCTTTACGCAGTTCATCGTAAGCTGCCTGCCGGAACCGGAGAAACTTACCGGGGCGGTGAGGAAAAGCATCTTTATGCCTTCCTCTTCGGCCTCGTGTATCTCCTCGGGATTGGCCGGCATCTCGGCGCGGCTCCTGCGGTAGGCTATCGAAACCTCGTCGGCGCCGAGGCGCAGGGCGGTACGGGCGCAGTCTATGGCGGTATTACCGCCGCCCACCACAATGACCTTTTTTCCGAGGTCGAGCTGCTCGCCCTTATTGGCCCTTTCCAGCATGGCTATGCCGGACCAGACGCCTTCGCGGTCCTCGCCTTCCACGCCCATAGCCTGGCCGGTCCAGGCGCCTATGGCCACTACTATCGCCGAGAATCCTTTCTTGCGCAGATCGTCCAGGTGGAAATCCTTGCCCCAGGCTTTGCTGGTGCGGAGCTCCACACCGAGAGCCTGGATCTGCTCGAGTTCCGAATCTATAACCAGCGGCGGCAGGCGGTAGTCGGGCACGCCGTAGCGGAGCATGCCGCCGGCTTTTTCCATGGCTTCGAAAACTGTGACCGAGTAGCCCAGGACGGCCAGGTAGTGCGCGGCGCTCATGCCGCCGGGGCCGCCGCCTATCACGGCCACCTTTTTGCCGTTCTTCGGCGCGACTTCGGGCTTCCAGGCGTCCACGGAGCAGCGGTCCCTGTCGGAGAGGAAGCGCTTGACCTGGTTGATGGAGACCGCCTCGTCCACCAGCTTGCGGCGGCAATGGTCCTCGCAGGGATGCGGGCAGATGCGGCCGCAGACCGACGGGAAAGGGTTGCGCTCCTTGATGATGCGCAGCGCGTCGGTGAAATTCCCGCGGTTGGCTTCCGAGAGGTACGAGCGTATATCTATGCCGGCCGGGCAGATCATATTGCAGGGGGCCGTGCAGTCGCCGTGGTGGTTGGAAAGCAGCAGTTCCAGGCCGAGCTTGCGCAGCTCGCGTATGCCCTGGGTATTGGTGCGCACTACCATCCCTTCCTCGGCGCGGGTGGCGCAGGCCGGGAGCACGCCCTTCCGGCCCTCGACCTCCACTATGCAGATAAAGCAGGAGGCGTACGGCGGCAGGCGCGGATCGTAGCAGAGGGTGGGGATCTCTATGCCTTCGCCCCGGGCTATCTCCAGCAGCGTGGAGCCGGGTGCGGCCTTCACGGGGCGGCCGTCGAGGTTTATGGTGATCTTGTTCATGACGGCCTCCTTCCGGCGGCGGCGGGCGCGGGCGCGCAGGAGACTATGTCCACCGCTTTGAAGCGGCAGACGTCTTTGCAGACGCCGCAGCGGGTGCATTTGGCTTCGTCTATGACGTGGAGCTTCTTCGGGCCGCCGCTTATTACGGCCACGGGGCAGCGCTTCGCGCAGATGGTGCAGCCGGTGCAGCCCGCGTTTATCCGGTAGGTGATCAGGGGCTTGCAGACCCCGGCGGGACAGCATTTGTCGTGGATATGCGCTTTGTATTCTTCCTCGAAGTAGCGCATCGTGGTGAGGACGGGGTTGGGGGCCGTCTGGCCAAGGCCGCAGAGAGAGGACTTCTTTATGCTCTCGCCCAGGCTTCGCAAGGTCTCCATGTCCGCAGCTTTGCCTTTGCCGTCGCAGATGCGCTCTAGCATCTCCAGCATCCGCTTGGTGCCGATGCGGCAGAAAGTGCATTTCCCGCAGGATTCGTTCTGGGTGAATTTCAGGAAGAAGCGCGCTACGTCCACCATGCAGGTGCTGTCGTCCATCACCACCATGCCCCCTGAGCCCATGATCGCGCCGGTGGCGTTGAGCGAATCGTAGTCTATAGGGGTATCCAGCAGTTTTTCAGGGATGCAGCCGCCGGAGGGGCCGCCCATCTGCACGGCCTTGAGCTTGCGGCCGTGCGGGACGCCGCCGCCGATCTCGTTCACCACCTCGCGCAGTGTGAGGCCCATCGGGACTTCCACTAGCCCGCCGCGCTTGATCTTGCCGGCCAGCGCGAAAACCTTGGTGCCTTTGCTCTTCTCGGTACCGTACCTGTTAAAGGCCGCCGCGCCGTTGTCGAGTATCCAGGGGACGCAGGCCAGGGTCTCGACATTGTTTATCGTAGTGGAGTGGCCGAAGATGCCGCTCTGCACCGGGTAGGGGGGGCGGATGCGGGGCATGCCGCGTTTGCCTTCGATGGAAGCTATCAGGGCCGTCTCCTCCCCGCAGACGAAAGCGCCGGCGCCCTCCTTGAGATAGGCCGTGAAAGAAAAACCGGCGCCGAGGATATTGTCGCCCAGCAGGCCTTTCTTTTCCGCCTGCTCTATGGCGCGGTTGATGCGCCGTACGGCCAGCGGATATTCGGCCCGCACGTAGAAAACGCCTTTCACGGCGCCCACTGCGTAGGCGGCCAGCATCAGGCCTTCAAGGACGGCGTGGGGATCGCTCTCCAGCACGCTCCTGTCCATGAAAGCGCCGGGGTCGCCCTCGTCGCCGTTGCAGACCACGTACTTTTCGGGGCCGGCCACGGCCGCCGCGAATTTCCATTTGGTGCCGGTAGGAAAACCGGCCCCGCCGCGGCCGCGCAGGCCGGAAGCCGAGATCTCGGCCGTCACCTGATCCGGCTTCATGCCGGTCAGGGCTTTGCGGAGAGCGCCGTAGCCGCCGGCCGCCACGTAAGCCTCCAGCGAATCGGGATCGATGACGCCGCAGTTCCGCAGCACTATGCGCTTCTGCTTTGCGTAGTAAGGGTTCTTTTCCAGCGGCTTTTCAGGGGAAATGATCAGGTGCCCGTGGGCAGGCTTGCCGCCCAGGACATGCTCGTCGAGGATGCGGCCGGCGGCTTCGGGGGTCACCTTGCCATAGAAATACGACTGGCCGGACTGGACCACTTCCAGCAGCGGCTCTTCATGGCACATCCCGTTGCAACCGGTAGACATTACTTCGAGCGCCAGGCCTTTTTCTTTCGTGATCGAGGTGAGGGCAGCCAGGGTTTTCCGCGCGCCGGCGGCTATGCCGCAGGAACCCATCCCGAGGCGGAGCAGGGTCACGCCGGGCGCGGGCTTGATGTGGGGGGCCTTATGCGCGTGGGCGGCGGTCTTTTCTTGTTCGCAGCGACAGGCGGCGGCGCGCCTTTCTTTGATAAGTTTTTTTACCTTGTCGGAATTGATGCCGCCATAGGTCTCGTCCTGTACCATCACCACCGGCGCCAGGCTGCAGCAGCCCAGGCAGGCCACGTCCTCCACGGAAAATTCGCCGTCCTGCGTGGTCTGGCCGTGGCCGATACCGAGTTCTTCCTTGAAGGCATAGCTCACCTTGTCGGCGCCGGAGACATGGCAGGCGGTGCCGTGGCAGACCTTGATATGCTGGCGGCCCACCGGCTTGGTCCTGAACTGGGCGTAAAAAGAGTAAACGGCTATTATTTCGGCGGGGGAGACCTTCAGCTTTTCGGCCAGGCGCTCGATGGCCGGCTTCGGCAGGTAGCCGAATTCGGCCTGGATATGCTGAAGAAGGGCTATCAGGGAGCCTTTTTTAGTCCCGTATTTAGCCACTATCGAATCTGTTTTTTTAAGGATAACGGTGTTGTCCATAAGAAAAGGGGGCCAGGTCCATCCCCTCATTAAATTATACTAAAAAGAAAAGTTACGGCCGATGCTTGGCCGCTTGATGAGCATAGCTCCTGGCCGTCTGAAGCGCATAGCGCTTGTTACGGCATGGGCATAGCCCTAATGCGGCACAGCCATAGGCTTGACAATAGCAGCCCTACAGTCATAAGATAGCTGGCAAAGGCGCTGCCGCGGGTCGCTTTCCTGCGCGCCTGGACTTGGAATAAAGGAGATAGATCATGAAATTCACTAGAAGCGTTCTCTTCGCGCTCGCCGCCGGGATATTTTCGGCGGGCCGGGCTTTCTGCGCCGACAAATATGTGATAGACACCGTCCACTCCGATATCGGATTTTCCGTGAAGCACCTGGGGATCAGCAATGTGAAGGGAAAATTCAAGGTGTTCTCGGGCTTCCTGCTGGTGGACGAGAAGAACCTGGCGGATTGCTCGGTGGAAGTGGAGATCCGCGCGGACAGCATCAACACCGACAATGAGAAGCGCGATACGCACCTCAAGTCGGCCGACTTTTTCGACGCCGGGAAATTCCCCACCCTGACCTTCAAGAGCAAAAAGATCAGGAAAACCAGGTCCGGCTACGAAGCGCTCGGCTCCTTTACGATGCACGGGGTCACAAAAGAAATAAAACTACCCTTCACCTACCAGTTGGCCACGGACCCGTGGAAAAAAATGCGGATAGGCGTCGAATCAGGCCTTAAGCTCAACCGGCAGGATTACGGAGTGAAGTGGAGCGACCTGATGGACAACGGCGGCCTGATAGTCAGCAATGAGGTGAAGATAGAGCTCGCCGTGGAAGCCGTAAAAGAGTAGTCCTATGGCTTTTCCCGCCTAACTTCAGGCAATATGTTATCGAAGCAGTACCAGGAGGGGGAGAACATGGAAACGACCTTGACGGAAGCGGACAGGGGGACCTTCACGGGAAAACACCTGATAGGCGGGAAATTCACCGGCGCGGGGCGGAACAAATTCAGGGCGGTCAACCCCGCCACCGGCAAGGAGCTGCAGCCCGGCTTCAGCGAAGCCGGCGCCGCCGAAGCCGGCCGGGCGCTGGAGCTGGCCGACAAAGCCTTCGACAT
>JACQPH010000092.1 GCA_016207645.1 Elusimicrobiota bacterium | reverse complement strand
GAGGCCACCACCCTGCTGAGCGCCCCGCTCATTTATTTCCACCGGAGCAGGCGCTCGCTCGAGGCCACCTGGAAATACCTGCTCATCTGCTCGGTGGGCATAGCCCTGGCCCTGATGGGGAGCCTGTTCCTCGGAGCGGCCGGCCTCAGGAGCGGCGCGGGCCTCGACCTGGACGCCCTTCTGCTGAAGGGCGCGCTGCTGGATAAGCCGCTGCTCAAAGCGGCCTTCCTGTTCCTTTTCGTAGGCTATGGCACGAAAATGGGACTCGCGCCTTTCCATACCTGGCTGCCGGACGCGCACAGCGAAGCTCCCTCGGTGGTTTCCGCGCTGCTCTCCGGCGCGCTCCTGAACTGCGCCTTCCTCGGCATCCTGCGCGCCGGCGCCGTCTGCGCCGCGGCCGGCCTGGGCGAGTTCACCGGCGGCATACTCGTGCTGTTCGGCCTGCTTTCTATCGTTACCGCGGCCCTGCTCATGCTGGGCCAGCGGGACTACAAGCGCATGCTGGCCTATTCGAGCATCGAGCATATGGGCATACTGGCGCTGGGCGCCGGCCTGGGCGGCGGGGCGGTTTTCGGGGCCCTGCTGGGAGCCCTGAGCCACTCGCTCGTTAAAGCCGGCTTGTTCTTCACTTCGGGGGTGGTGGTGGCCTGCGAAAAGACCAAGTCCATTTCCGAAGTACGCGGCCTCCGGCGCCGCGCGCCGCTCACCGCCGCGCTCTGGCTGGCCGGGTTCTTCCTGATAACCGGAACGCCCCCGTCGGGCGTCTTCCTCGCCAAATTCATCATAGTCAAAGAGGCTTTCGCCCTCGGGCGCTACTGGCTGGCCGGGACCTCTCTATTTTTCCTGGCCCTCCTTTTCGGCGGCATGGCCAGGTTCTTCATCTCGATGACCTTCGGCGAGCGGGAGGCGAAGCCGGGAGAGAAGCCTTTCGACGAGCCGGCGGGCCTGCTGGCCCCGGCGGCGGCTTTCTTCGTCCTCGTACTTATACTGGGCCTGTTCCTGCCGGGCTGGCTGGACGGCCTGCTGAAAGCGGCGGTACCCCGGATAAACGGCCAGATATGATGACTACTCAGGTCTCTATGGGGTTCGGGTTGGCCGTGGTTTTGCCCCGCGAACCCCGAAAAGATGGAAACCCTTGCGTCGGTTTCCCCCCGAAGCGGGGCCCCCCTTCCGCAAGGGGTTCGCGAAACAAAACCCCTGCCAACCCTCCACTTATCGGGTAGTTACCATATATGAACGTAGAGCACTTTTCCAGTTTCGATTTCGCCGCCTCCGGCCTGGACCCCGGCCTGTTCTTCGACACCGCCGCCTCGCGCCTGGCCGCCGGCGGCAGGGCCCTCGCCTATTTCGCCCTGCCCGAGGACGGGGCGCACCGCCTGGTCCTGGCCGCGGGCTTCGACCGGAGCGGGCGCGTGGAAGTTTATTCTACCCTGGTCGGCGGCCCTTTCAGGTCCCTCACCTCCTCCTTCCCGCAGCTTCACCTGTTCGAGAGGGAGATCTTCGAGACCGCGGGCCTCAAGCCGGAAGGCCACCCCTGGCTGAAGCCGGTACGCTTCAATACCCCCGGCGCCGTGCCGGGCGCGGCCGCGCACTTCACGGTGCACGGCAGCCAGGTGCACGAGGTGGCCGTGGGCCCCGTGCACGCCGGCGTCATCGAGCCCGGCCATTTCCGTTTCCAGTGCCACGGCGAGAAGGTCTTCCACCTCGAGATGATGCTGGGGTACCAGCACCGCGGCGCGGAGAAGAGGTTCATAGGGGGGCCGGACGCCCGTTCCATCCATTACGCCGAGACCCTGGCCGGGGATACCACGATCGGGCATGCCTGGGCCTACTGCGGGGCGGTAGAGGCTTTGGGCGGGGTGAACGTCCCCAAGCGGGCGCAGACCCTGCGCGGCATCATGCTGGAGCTGGAGCGGCTGGCGAACCATACCGGCGACCTGGGCGCGCTCTCCGGCGACGCGGCCTACCTGCCTGCCGCTTCTTTCTGCGGGCGCCTGCGGGGGGATTTCCTTAATATGACCGCTTTGGTCTGCGGCAGCCGTTTCGGACGCAACATGCTCAAGCCCGGCGGCGTGAACTTCGACCTGGACGCCGCGCTGGCCGGCGACCTGAAGCGGCTCCTCGGCGCGGCCTACCGCGACGTGGAGAACGCCGTCGCCCTCCTGTTCGGGACGAGCTCGGTGCGGGACAGGTTCGAGGGGACCGGCCTCCTTTCAAAAGAAGCGGCGGAAGGGCTGGGCATAGTCGGGCCGGCCGCGCGCGCCTCCGGGGTCGGGATAGACACCAGGCGCAATTACCCTTACGGGCCCTACGAGAATTTCACGCTGGGCGTTTCCGGCAGCGGCGACGTCTATTCCCGGGCCTATGTGCGCTGGCTCGAGATACAGAAGTCGGCGGAGCTTATTTCCGGCTGGCTGGACTCGCTCCCCCCGGGGCCCGTGGAGGCGGACTGCGGCCCCTTGAAACCGTCGGGCGCGGCGGTCTCCCTTATCGAGGGCTGGCGCGGCCAGATCTGCCACTTCGCCCTGACCGGCCCGGACGGGAAACTGCGCGCCTGCAAGGTCGTGGACCCGTCCTTCCATAACTGGCAGGCCCTGGCCATGGCGCTGCGCGGCGGCGCCGTCTCGGATTTCCCGCTCTGCAACAAAAGCTTCAACCTTTCCTACTGCGGGCACGACCTATGATCAAAGCTCTGACAGCTCGTCTGCGCCAGGGTTTCCGCACCCTGGATTTCCCGGCGGCGGGCCTGGAACTCCCGCCCCGCGGCCTGGGCCTGCCCAGGCTGAGGTCCGCCGGCCTGGAGAAGGCCGCGGCGGCTTGTCCTTACGGCGCCGTCGCCGCCGGTCCGGACCCGGGACTGGACCTGGGCCGCTGCGTTTTCTGCGGGGCCTGCGCCAGGGCCGCGCCGGAAGCGGTGGAATTCACCCGCGACTACAGGCTCTGCGCTTCGGCGCGCGACGCCCTGGTAGTTACGGACAAGGACCACGGGAGGGCGGGTACGCTCGGGGCGGACCTGCGGAAATTGTTCGGCCGCTCCTTCAGGCTGCGCCAGGTGAGCGCCGGCGGCTGCGCCGGCTGCGAGGCCGACTGCAATGTCCTCCAGACCATAGGCTGGGATATAGGCCGCTTCGGCGTGCAGTTCGCGGCCTCGCCGCGCCATGCCGACGGCCTCCTCGTCACCGGCCCGGTGACGAGGAACATGGAGCTGGCGCTGCGCAAGACCTACGCCGCCCTGCCTTCCCCGAAGGTGGTCATAGCCTGCGGGGCCTGCGCCATCTCCGGCGGTCCTTACGCCGGGCACGGGGAATGCCCCGGCATCCCCGCCGATATCGCCGTGGACCTCTACATCCCCGGCTGCCCCCCCCACCCGCTCACTATCCTCGACGGCCTCCTCCGCCTCCTCGGCAGGCTGGACTGACCGGCGGGCGCGCCCTTCCCGGCCGGTTTTATACTAAAATAAGCCATATGCCGGACATAATGGATGAAAAGATCAAAGAGGAACTGAAGCCCGTTCTGGCGGAGCTGAAGTCGCCGGTGCGCCTGCTCTTCTTCACGCGCAGGAACGACTGCCCGACCTGCGAGCGGCAGGAGGAGCTGCTGCGCGAACTCTGCTCCCTCACCGATAAGCTGCGCCTGGAAACGCATGACGCGGTCCTCGACGGAGATACGGCCAGGAACTACCGGATAGACAAGACGCCGGCCACGGCGGTAGTGGGCGAAAAGGACCACGGCATACGGTTCTACGGCCTCACCGCCGGTTACGAATTCACCTCCCTGCTCGAAGCGATAATGCTCGTTTCCGGAGGCCGGACCGACCTGGACCCGCTCCTGGAGGAAATGGTCAGGAAGATCAAGGTGCCGGTCCACCTCGAGGTCATGGTGACGCTGACCTGCCAGTACTGCCCGGCCATGGTGCGCGTGGCGCATCAGTTCGCCTTCCTCAACGAGCATATCCGCGCGGACATGGTGGAGTCGGCGGAGTTCCCGGAGCTTACCCGCAGATACCAGGTCACCGGCGTGCCCAAGACGTTCATAAACGGCGCCCGTTCCTTCGACGGCGCGCTGCCGGCGGCGGCGGTCTACCTGGAGATCGTCAAGGCCGTGGACCCGGAGCAGTACGGCGCTTTCATGGAGCAGGTGCGCGGGGCGCAGGCGGCCGGCAGGACGAAGAAGGCCGAAGAGGGGCATTTGTACGAGCTGGCGATAGTGGGAGGCGGCCCGGCGGCCATGTCGGCGGCTATTTACGCGGCCCGCAAAGGGCTGGACGTAGCCCTGCTGGCCAAAAAGCTCGGCGGCCAGATAACCTATACCGCCGGGATAGAGAATTACCTCGGTTTCGCCAATATCAGCGGCGCGGATATGGCCGAAGCTTTCCGCGCTCATATGGCCCGGCACCCGGTGGCCGAGGCCATCGGCGCGGGGGTGGCGAAAATAGAAAAAAGCGGACCCGGCTTCCTGCTCTCGGCGGAAGACGGCAGGAAGTTCAAGGCGCTGTCCGTGGTCTACTGCGCCGGCAAGGAATACAAGCGGCTCGGCGTACCGGGCGAAGAAAAATTCGTGGGAAAAGGCATAGGCTTCTGCGCCACCTGCGACGCCCCTCTCTACCAGGGCAGGCGCGTGGCGGTGGTGGGAGGCGGGAATTCGGCTTTCACCTCGGTACGGGACCTGCTCGGCTTCGCCTCGGAGATACACCTGGTGCACCGCCGGCGCGATTTCCGGGCCGACCCCGCCCTGGTGGAGGAAGTGTCCAAGGCGCCCTCCGTCACCATCCACTCCCCCATGGAAGTGCGCGAGTACCTCGGCGCCGGCGAACTGACCGGGATAAGGCTCGGCTCCCCGGACGGCAAAAAAAAGCTGGAGCTGGCGGTGGACGGGGTTTTCCTGGAAATAGGCCTGACGCCCAACAGCTCCCCGCTGGAGGACATAGTGAAGCTCAACCCCGTCGGCGAGATCCCCGTGGACCGGGAGCAGGGCACCTCGGAGAAGGGGCTCTACGCGGCCGGGGACGTGACCGACACCGAGGAAAAACAGATCTCCATCGCCGTCGGCCAGGGAGCGCTGGCGGCCCTCTCCGCCTACAAGTACCTGGCCGACAATAAACTCACCAGGAGCAAGGCGGCCCGCAAGGAAGCCTGGCAATAGGCTAAAATTCAAGGGCGCTTAAAAGGTCGGTGCGCTCGTCCGTCCACGGGCCGGTCTTTTCCAGCAGCCGCGCCTGCCCCCAGCCTTTGGCGGCCAGCGGCCGCAGGTCGGCGCCCGGGCTGGCGAGCGCCAGCCAGCGGCTGGGCTTGGCGTAGGGCTGGGGCGGAGACGCGCGCATCACCAGGAAACTCTTCAGCCCCAGGGCCTCTCCCAGGGCGATGAGCGGGGTTTCCAGGTGGAAATGCCGGTTGGTGATATGGAACAGGAGCACGCCGCCGGGCGCCAGGCGCCGCAGGTAGATCTCGCCCGCCTCCCTGGTCAGCAGATGCGCCGGTACCGTATCCGACGAAAAGGCGTCCAGGATCAGCAGGTCGAATTTCCGGACTTCCCTTTGCAGTTGGAGCCGCGCGTCGCCCGTTACGATGCGGGGCGCCGGGCCGCATTTCGACAGATAGGTGAATTTCTCCTCCGCCATTCTGACCACGGCCGGGTCGAGCTCGAAGAAAGAGAGCTCCCTGCCGGGCGCCGCGAAGCAGTTGATAGTTCCCGCGCCGAGGCCTACGACGGCCACGCTTTTGGGCTTCAGCAGGGAGATCACTTCGCCGAGCGGGCCTTCGCGCGTATAATAGGCCGTCGGGGTCGTTTCATAGGCGGCGCCGAGCATCTGGCTGCCGTGCAGGGTGGAGCCATGCTGCATATAGCGGAAGGTGACCGCTTTCGCGCCGCCGAAAGGTTCGGTCCTGTCGAAAACCTTGATAACGCCGAAAAAATTGCGCGCGGTCAGCACGTCCGGGCGCGCCAGCCCGTTATAGCCCGCGGAGGCGAAGAGCAATATGCCCCCGGCCAGCGACGCTTTCGGATGGAGCGTGAGAAGGGCGAAAGCGCTCGTCAGCAAAAAGCCGTTGACGAGCCCCGCCGGCGCGGCAAAGGCGTTCAGGGCGGCGAAGACGCCGAGCAGGACCAGTCCCGCCAGGAAAGCGGGTGCGTAGCGGCGGGTCACTTTCGACCTGAGATCCTCGTTCAAAAGAACGGAGGCCAGCATCAGCAGCGGGTATTCGGCCAGGGTGTTAAAGAGAAGCGGCGCTATAAAAGCGCTCAGGACGCCGCCGAGGGCGCCGCCGGCCGCTATCATCAGGTAGAAATCCGTCAGCTGCCCCGGTTCGTCCAGCGGGCGGACGCGCGCCAGGCGCAGGTGGCACATGAGCGCTACGGTGCCGAAGGCGGCAAGGTGCAGGAGCAGGGCGTACCAGGACAGGGCTAAGGCGCCGGCCGCCAGGAAAGTCAGGGCAAGGGCGGTTGAAACGGCCGCCGGCTGCGCCTTCAGGAGCAGGGCGTAGGAGATGAGCGGTTTCCGGCTGAAGGCGACGACGAAGGTCAGCAGGTAGACCCCGAGCGGCAGCACCCACAGCATGGGCGCCGAGAAAACGTCGGTGGTGATATGGGCGGTTACGCCGAGGAGTATGCCCGAAGGGAACAGCGCCAGGCAGAGCCATTCTAGGCGCTTTTTCCCTCCCGGCGGGGCGTACGGCCTGCCGGGCGCCTGCGCCCGAAGGGCGCGGGACTCTTTGCCCGACGCCAGCAGGCACAGCGCGGCCGCGCCGATCAGCAGGAGATAGCCCAGGAGCCAGCCGCGGCTTTGCGCCGTTAACGCGGAGTTCCGTTCTATCAGAAAAGGGTACAGCAGCAGGCCGGTGAAACTGCCGGCATTGCCGGCGGCATAAAGGAAATACGGATCGCCGGCGGCGGCGTGGCCCGTAGTGGTGAACAGGCGCTGGAGCGTCGCGGACGTCGCGGAAAGCGCGATGAACGGCACCGCCGCCGCGGCCGCCAGCAGCAGCGAAACCTCCAGCGCGCCCGGGGAGGGGCCCGCGTTCCCCTTCAGGACGACGGGAAGAAAAAAGCAGCCGGCGCCCAGACATAACAGGTGCAGCAGGCCCTGCGCGCGGGGGGTGAAGCGCGCGAGGAGATGGGCCAGGAAGTAGCCGGCCAGCAGCATGAGCTGGAAAAAGGCCATCGCGACGATCCACCCGGAGGGCGTACCGCCGGCCAGCGGCAGCAGCATTTTCCCGAGCATCGGCTGCAGCGCGAACAGGAGCGCCGCCGAAAGGAAAAGGGCGAGGCTGAAAAGGATAAGTTTGCCGCTTTTCGCGGTTTTTCCGGTCATTATCATTGTATTATGTAACTACCCAGGTGGTGGAGGGTTGGCAGGGGTTTTGTTTCGCGAACCCCTTGCGGACGGGGGGCCCCGCTTCGGGGGGAAACCGACGCAAGGGTT
>JACQPH010000091.1 GCA_016207645.1 Elusimicrobiota bacterium | reverse complement strand
GAGGAACTCCTGTATAAATTATTATAGCCCGGCCCGCTTTTTTTGCCCACGGGCATAGGGCCCAGGGCGGGCCGGCCATTCTGCCTACCTGGCGCTGGGCCCTAATCCTTCGGAACGGGGGACCAAAGCCTCAATCGCCGGGCGGACTATACTGTTACAATCTAAGCGGGCATTATTAAGCCCGACTTGGAGAACTGAATGAAAAATATCTTCGCCGCCATCCTGCTGCTGTCCTCCCTGGCGCCTGCCTGGGCCGCCGAGGCCGACCATTTCTCCCTGCCCGAGGGGCGCATAGCCGACATTACCGCCGAGGTGAACAAGCTGGCCGACCAGGGGCTGGGCCGGGCCATAGAGGACCTGAACGTGGCCGGCGGCTGCGACGACAGCCGGAAGAGCGAGGAGCTGCTTTACGAGCGCCTCACCGACGTTTTCTCCAACCACAAGAAAGGCCAGTTGGTGAACGCCATCATCAGCGGCGATCTCCCCCGCACCGTGATCCCGCTGAAAGAATCCATCTACAGCGAGTGGAGCATCTGGAACGGCTTCCTGCTGGGCCGGAGAGGCGCGGCCAAAAGCCCGCTGGCCCTTTTCCCGCTCATCAAGATAGGCAATACCGTGATCGGCGTGGACAAGCTGGAGCATATGTTCGGCATGGGGCGGGTCTATTTCAAGAAGCATTACCTGGAGGAGCGGCCACTGGTCCCGGTGCTCAAGAACGGCATCTTCAAGGAAAAGACCTTCCTGGGCGGCAACATGCTGGCCACCGGCGTGTTCTCCTACGCCGACCTCGCGGCGAACTTCAACGGCATGCGCTTCTGGAACCACATGCTGCAGAAGCGCGACGACGTGCTGGGCCCGCAGCATAACGCGGGGCCCTATCTGTCCTGCCGCGAGGGGAAATGGGTGAAGAACGAGGAGCGCCCGATAGATTTCCGCACTTATATCGACCCCACCATGCAGGAGAGCATGAACTGCTCCAAGTTCGCCACCGCCGCCGGCGCGAGGAAGTTCCAGGAGGGGATGAAAGCCCTGCAGAGCGCGAACAAGGACCGCGCCGTCGCCTGCCCCGAGGATCCCGCCCTGCTGGAGCGGGCGGCGAAGAAGTACGAAGTGGTGATAGCGGACGACAGCCGCGGCAGCAAGGTGGACCACTGGATCATCAACCGCGAGGGCAATACCCAGGTCTCGTATTTCAACGAATTCTAGGAAAGAAAAGGGGACAGGCTGCTTTATTTCATCAGGGAATTCCCTGAATAAAGCAGCCTGTCCCCTTTTCTACTGTACTGTCGGGAGGGCGGGCTTGAACACCGGGCCGGGGAACCAGAACAGGCGGCGGCCGGCCACGGGGTTCAGCAGCAGCGCGAAGGCTATCCACAGGGCCAGCAGGCCGAGCAGGATGGTGAGAACGGCTATGGGCAGGGCCAGCGCGGCGGTGCCGGTGAGGCCGGCTATGATCTTTAAGACGTACATCAGGTCTATGACCAGCAGGAAGAGGAAAAGCAGGCCGCTGAAAAAACCGAAGCCGTAGGTCATCGCGGCGAAGATCAGCAGGAAGCAGATATCGGCCGAGAGCAGCACCGCGTGGTCCGGCATCACGCCGCCGGCCACGGCGTTCAGCAGCCACCAGTTCATCACCCAGTTGAAGGCGAAGGCCGTGAACAGGGTGCCGCCGTAGAGGTTCCTGTTGGCCAGGCTCATGACGCCGGCCAGGAACTGGCAGCCCCCGCCGAAGAGCAGGCAGAACATGGCGGCCGTCCTCAGCGCGGCCGGCGTCAGCGTGACGCCCAGCGCTATGGGCGCCAGCGCGGCGCAGCCTATGGCCAGGCCGATGAGGCCCAGGGGCGTGGGCTCCGCGAAAACGGCAGGAACGGCGTTCTGAGCTGCGCTCATCTATAGCCTCCAGGAAAGATATCTCCCGCCGTTAAATTATACCAAAGCCCTTCGGGATAATTTGATATATTTAACGGGGTACGGCATTTTAAGGAAAGATATGGAAGAAAAGATAGTCGGGACCTCCGCCCTCAGGCGGGAATACGGCGAAGTGACGGCCGTTAAGGATATGGATCTTTCAGTGCCGCGCGGCGCCGTGATGGCGCTGGTGGGGCCGAACGGCGCCGGCAAGAGCACGCTGCTCAAGCTGCTTTCCGCCGTGCTGGAGCCAACCCGCGGCACCGCCCTGGTGAACGGCGTGGACATAAACGAGGACCCGCGCGGCGTGCATGCCGCGGTGGGCTTCCTGCCGGATTTCTTCGGCCTTTACGAGGAGCTGACCGCTGGGGAATACCTGGAGTATTTCGCCAGGGCCTACGGCGTACCCGCCGGCGGCCGCGCAGCCGTCATCTCCCGGACCCTGGCGGACGTGGACCTGGCCGGCAAGGCGGGAGCGCGCGTGCGGGCGCTTTCCCGCGGCATGCGCCAGCGCCTGGCCATAGGCCGCACCCTGCTGCACGAGCCGCCGCTGCTGCTGCTGGACGAGCCGGCCTCCGGCCTGGACCCGGAGTCCAGGCACGACCTGCAGAAGCTTTTCATCCGGCTGGCGAAAGCCGGCAAGACCCTGGTGGTTTCCTCCCATATCCTCACCGAGCTGGAGGATTACTGCACGCACGTGGCCATCCTGCGCGAGGGCGCCCTGGTGGCCTGCGGCAGCCTGGCCGAGGTGCGGGCGTCCGTAGGCAGGAAGCGCCGGGTGCGGTTGCGCGCCGCCGGCGGCCAGGAGGGCGCGCTGGAAGCGCTGCGCGCGGCGGGTTTCGGGAGCGCGGCAGCCGAGGGCGGCAGCTTGTTCTTCGAATTTTCCGGCGGCGAGGACGACCTGGCCGCCGTGCTGAAGCGCCTGCTGGACGGCGGCGTGAAGGTGCTGCATTTCGGCGAGGAAGGCGGGGGCATCCAGGACACTTACCTGGCTTCCCTGGAGAAGAAAATATGACCGCGCTCACCGAACGGTTCCCGGAAATATTCCGGTACCGCGCCCAGGAGACCGGCAGGGTGAAGCTTGTCTCCAGCCTGGCGGCGGCCCTCGCCCTCTGCGCGGCCACCGGCTACTCCGTGTACGGGACCACGGCCTCGTGGGGGGACTATCTCTCCGTCCTGACCTTCATGCAGTTCAATATGCTGGCCTTTTACGGCGCGCTCTGCACGGCCAGGGCCGTCACGCAGGAAAGGGCCGAGCGCACCTGGGACTTCCAGCGCCTGACGCCGCTTTCCTCTTTCGGGATAGCGGCCGGCAAGTTCCTGGGGGCGCCGGTCTTCCCCTGGTTCCTTTTCGCCTGCCTGCTGCCCGCGGAGCTGCTCTGCCTTCTTTTCTCTCCGGGAGTTTACGGCGATCTCCTGTGCCGGTACGCGCTGGGCCTCTCCGTCGCCCTGCTTTCCATGGCCGTCGGGCTGCTGGCCTCCTCCTACGACGACACCGGCGGCAGCGGTATGGGGCATCTTTCAGGGCCGCTTATCGGTCTGGCCGGGGCCGGCGCGCTCAACACCGCCTTCAGATATTCGGACTCGCTGGCCCGCCCTTATTACCAGCCGGTCACTTTCTACGGCTCGCAGCTGGGCCCGGTCTCCGGCGTGGCTTTTCTCACGGCGAGCTTCCTGGCTTTCGCGGCCTGGGCCTTCCTCGGCGCCAGGTACCGCATAGGCCGGGACCTGCTGGAGAAGCGCCGCGCCTGGCGGCTGCCGGCCTTCCTCGTTTTCCTCGCCTGGTATACGGCCGGGCTTGAGCAAGGCTCCTCGCGGACCGGCGTGCCGCCTTTGACGGCGCTGCTCCTGCCGGCGCTGGGCGTTTACATCGCCGCCTTCCTTTCCTGCGAGCGGCGGGAATACTGGCGGCGCTGGCTGGCCGCCGAAGAGCCGGCCCGCCGGCTGGACGACAGCCCGGCCTGGCTGAAGGGCGGCGCCGCTATGCTGGTCATAGCCGCGGCGCTCTTCCTGGTCTACGGCCTGGATGCGCCCGGCGAAGGGAGGATCTACGGCCGCATCTACCTGATACTGCCGCTTTTCCTGCTGAGGGACCTGCTGTTCCTGCAGTGGTGCCGCTTCTCGGCCGGCCGCAGGCCGGAAATGATGGCGCTGGCTTACCTGGCCCTGGCCTACCTGCTGCCCCTCATCATGCTGGGCCCGACGAAAATGACCGGCTTCCTGCCGCTCTTCGTACCTTACACGAACGGCGACCTGGGTGCGGCGGCCAACCTGGCCGGGCCGCTGGCGCAGGTACTGCTGATGGGCTATTTCCTGCGCGCAAAAATAAGAGCGGCGCTGGCGGACAGGGCCTAGTTTCCCGCGCCCGCCGGCTTTTGTATCATGTCGAAGGGGGACCTATGAGCGACTCGCGTGAAAAACTGAACAACCTGCTCGAGAACATCCAGAAGGTTTTCGTCGGGAAGCCGGAGGCCGCGCTCTGGTCCGTGGTCTCGCTGCTGGCCAGGGGACATCTGCTCATAGAGGACGTGCCGGGCATAGGCAAGACCCTGCTCGGCCAGGCCCTGGCCAAGTGCGTGGACGCCAGTTTCAGGCGCATCCAGTTCACCAACGACCTGCTGCCCTCCGACATCCTCGGCATCACCCTGGTCAACCCGCAGGACCATTCCTTCGAGTTCAAGCCGGGGCCCATCTTCAGCCATATCGTGCTCACCGACGAGGTGAACCGCGCCACGCCCAAGACGCAGTCGGCCATGCTGGAGGCGATGAACGACCTGCAGGTCACCGTGGACGGCCGTACCCATGTCCTGCACGTGCCGTTCATGGTCATCGCCACCCAGAACCCCGTGGAATACCACGGCACGTTCCCGCTGCCCGAGGCGCAGCTGGACCGCTTCCTGCTGCGCATCCGCATCGGCTATCCCGAAGCCGGCTTCGAGAAGCGCATACTTAAGGAAGGGGACCTGGCCCAGCGGCTCAAGGACCTGAAGCCTGTGCTTTCCGTGGAGCAGGTGCTGGGGCTGCAGGAAGAGGCGGACAGGGTGAGGCTCGACGACAGCCTGCTGGATTACATCGTGGCCATAGCCGGGGCGACCCGCTCCGCCAAGGGCATCAAGCTGGGCCTGAGCCCCCGCGGCTCGCTGGCCCTCTCCACCGCGGCCAAGGCCCTGGCCCTGGTCTCCGGGCGGGACTACTGCGTCCCCGACGATATCAAGCGCGTGGCCGTACCTGTGATGAGCCACCGGCTTCTCTCGGATTCCAACCTCTACGGCCTGGCCCGCATAGAGGAATCCGAATACGCCGTGCAGGCTCTCCTGGAAACCGTACCCAGCCCATGAACTCCGGCCGCGGCGCGTACCTGACGCCGCTCGGCCGCGGGGCCCTGGCGGCGGCTTTCATCACCATGCTGGCCGCCGGCGCCAGCGGCAACAATCTCCTTTACCTCCTTTTCGCGACCCTGCTTTCCGCTTTCCTGCTCTCCTGGGCGGCCGGGAAGGCGAATCTCCGCGGCATCGTCCCGGGCCTCCTGCCCCCGGAGCAGGTCTTCCGGGGCGGCGAGTTCTCCCTGAAGGTGCTTCTTTCCAATCCGGGCCGCCTGCCTTCGCTGGGGCTGCGGCTGTCCTGCCGCGGCCAGCGCCCGCCCCTGGAGCGCCTGCCCGCCGGCGGCACGGCGGAGGCCGAACTGCGCTACCTGCTGCCGCACCGCGGGCTTAACAGCGTGGAGGACCTGCGCCTGGAGAGCGACTTCCCTTTCGGGCTGCTGCGCCATGTCCGGCGGCTGGAAGCGCGGGAGCTGACGGCCCTGCCGCGCACGCCGGAGCTGCGCTCCGCCTCCGAGCTGGGCGGGGGAGTGGAGGTGCTGGTCTCTTCCGCCCAGCGCCGGGGCCGCTCGGGGGATATCTGGGGCGTGCGGGAGATGCGCGCCGACGAGGATATCCGGTCCGTCAACTGGAAGCTTTCGGCCAAGACCGGCCGCCTGATGACCGTGGAATACGCCGAAGCGGCGGGCTCGCGCGTCACGGTGCGGCTGGAGGGCCGGGCCGCCGGCCCCGACGGGGAAAGGCGGGCGGAGGAAGCGGCCGGCGCCTGCCGCTTCTTCATAGACGCCGGGGCGGAGGTGAGGCTGGTGACCCCGGAGGGCGAGCTGGATTACGGCCGCGGCCTGCTGCACCTCGACCGGCTGCTGCGCGCCCTGGCCCTCTCCGGCGACGGCGCGGCGGCGCGCCCTTCGGCGCATGCGGACCCGGCCCCGGAGGCGGAGCCCCAGGACGAAACGCTCTGGCGCCGGCTGACCCTGGCCGGCTGCTGGCTCGGCTACGCCTGCCTTTTCCTGGTGGAGGAGTTCCGTACCGTCCCGGCTTTCCTGCTGGCCGCGCCGCTGGCCGCCGCCGTCTTCCTGCGGGAGCGCGGACTGGCGCCGCAGCCTAAGCGGCTCTGGGACGCGGCCACGCTGGCCGTGCTGCTCAATGCCGTGTTCCTGCACTGGCGCCTGGCCGGTATCATGGTGGCCAACACCTGGCTGGTGGCCTATATGCTGGTCTATTTCGCCTTCAACCCGGCGGACCGGGCCGGGCGCAGGCGCGCCCTGAGCGTTTTTTATCTCGGCTTCTTCCTCGTTTCCGGGCAGACCATCAGCTTCTGGTATTTTCCCGCCTATATAGCTTTCATGGCTTTCTTCACCGCCTGGCTGGCCGCGGAATGGGGAGCCGGTCTCAGGCCCGGGCGCGGCTGGCCCCGCCCGCTGGGCGCGCTGCTGGCGGCCGCTGTTTTCCTGGCCGCGCTGGCCTTCGCGGCGATACCGCGCGTGGAGCCCCTCGGCCAGCGCAACCCGATAGTGGCCTCGCTCGGGCTGAACAAGCTGAGCGCCGCCGCGGGCCCGGTCACCGGCTTCACTCAGAACGTTTCCCTCGGCTTCTTCGGGGAGCTCAGGCGCTCCGGCGCCCGCGTGATGCGCGTCAGGCTGCTGCCGGCGCCGGTCATACCGCCGCCGGCGCTTTACGTCCGGGGCATGGCCTTCGACGGTTTCGACGGGCGCCGGTGGAGCAAGGCGGGGAGCAGGCTCCGCTACCGGCTGGGCGGCCGCCTGTACTGGAGCAAGGACGGCAGCGCCCCGCTGCGGCGGTCCGGGGATAAGCTGTTCTTCCCCGGGGTGCGGGCCGCGGCGCCGGGACCGGCGGCGGAATACACCATCTATCCCATGAACCTGGCCGTCATCTTCTCGGCCTATCCGGCGCTCTCCGTGGAGCAGGCCGGGGGCGCGGCCTTCTTCGACTACACTGACAGCGCCTATTTCGCTGCCCCTTACCTGGGCGGTATCAGGTATATAGTCCGCGGGCGTCCCGGCCCGCCGGGCGAAGGTGCCCTGGCGCTGGCGGAAGAGGCCGGGGACCTGCTCCGGCTGTACCTGAGCGTCCCTGAGGGCGAAGACCCGCGCATAGCCGGACTGGCGCGGAAAATAGTCCGGGACCAGGCCGGCGGCCTGGCCAAGGCGCGGGCCGTGGAAAAATATTTGAGGTCGACCTACACTTATTCCCTCTTCTCGAAAGGGCAGGGCGGAGGCCTGGCGGATTTCCTGTTCGGCTCGCGGCAGGGGAATTGCGAATACTTCGCCTCGGCCGCGGCCCTGCTGCTGCGCCATTCGGGGATACCGACCCGGCTCGTCACGGGCTTCCTGGCCGGGGAATTCAACGAGTACGGGGGCTTCTACGACGTGCGCCAGAACCAGGCCCATGCCTGGCTGGAGGCGTATATAGCCGGGTCTGGCTGGGTCCGCCTGGACCCCACTCCGGCCTCGGACTCGGCGCCGGCCTGGGGCAGGCGCTTCATGGGCAGGGCCGCGCGCTGGCTGGAGGCGGGGAACGTGCGCTGGTACCGCCACGTCATCGGCTACGACACTTACGCCCAGCGCAACACTTTCCACCGCCTGGGCCTGGCCGTCTCGAGGTGGAACATAGCGCGCACGCTGGCCTGGCTGGCGGCGGCCTGCGTGGCGGCTTTCCTGCTGCGGGCCGGTTTCCTGGCCTGGCCCCGCCGCCGGGCGCGGCAGGCGGCCCGCGATATCTTCTCCCAGGCCCAGGCGGCGCTGGAGAACGCCGGCCTGCGGCGCGAACCGTGCTGGACGCCGCGCGAGTACGCCGCCCGCGTGGCCGAGAAGCGCCCGGACCTCTCCGGCATAAAGCTGCTCGCCGAGGAACATTACCTGGAGCGCTACGCCGGCCGGCCCCGCACCGGGGAAGACCTTGCGGCCGCGCGGGAAACTCTCAAAGAGCTCCGCGCGAAGACCGGCACGAGGCTGTGGAAGCGCTGACTCCGGAGCTCAGAAGCCCCGGTATTTGCGGAGGCTGACGAGGCGGGCGTAGTAGTAGGGGTTGGTGACCGAGTCTATGTGTACGCCGTTGGTGAAGGAGGCGTGGACGAAGAAGCCCCTGCCCACGTAGATCCCGACATGGTCCACTTTGGCCGTGCCGGGATTCTTCATGGCGAAGAAGATCATGTCCCCGGGCAGTACGCCGGAGGGGGAAAGCTGGAGGGATTGCGCGAACTGGTCCCTGGCCACGCGGGGCAGGCCGAGGCCGGCCTTGGCGTATACCAGCTTCACGAAAGCCGAGCAGTCCATGCCGGTGAGCGGGTGCATGCCGCCCCAGAGATAGGGGGTGTTCAGATAGGTCATCGTCTCTTTCACCACCTCGCCCCGGGCGTCGGCTATGGTCTTGGCCTCGGCCGCCGGGCAGGACGCGAGGGCCGGCAGCAGGAAAAAGACGAGTTTTTTCAACCGCATGATTTATGTATTATATAACATAGTTCCCGAAAATTTTAACATGAAGACCGCTCTCCTCACCCTTTGTTTCCTGCTCTGCTGCGCGGCCTCCGCGCGCGCCGAAAACCTGCCCAACCTGAGGAACCAGGCCGCCTGGAGCGAGAAAGATAAGAAGGAATTCCTGGGCTTTCTCAAGTCCAACCAGCCCATACCGGCCGGGCAGGTGAAGCAGCTAGCGTCCGGCAACGGCGGAGGTTTGAAAGCCCCTTCAAAAGCGCGCTACGCCTCGCTGGCTCTGGTCTCCGACACCATGATCCTGGACATAGGCGGCGGCAGGAGCAGGACGGAAACCGCCACTTTAGGTCCCAAGCTGCTGGTCGGCGGGCACGTGTTCTCCTGGGTGCGCTATTACGCCGGGCTGAAATACAACCGCATCGGCCAGGAGAAGCTGGACGGCACCAGGGCGCATTTGTCGCACGCGGAGATCCCGGTGGGCCTGGAGCTGGCGCTTATCCCGCTGGGCACGCCGCATACCAGGTATTTCCTGCTGCGCGGCGGCGTCTCGGAGCATTATTTTTACGGCGGGGCTGAAAAGTCCGAGTTCAGGGAGCCGCTGCCGGGCTGGCGCCCGGCGTGGAACCTGGGCCTGGGCTATGAATGGCAGTTCGATAATTCCAACTGGCGCTTCCACTCCCTGGCCGAGGGCTACCGCTCCTTCTCCGGCGGCGCCCAGTTCTACGGCATAGGCCTCACCGCCGGCTTCGTCTACACTTTCTGATAAAATCGCGCGTCAGTGTATGCCGTGCATCCACTTGCGCAGCTTGGGGGTGATCAGCAGCAGCAGGATCGCCGCGCCGGCGGCGGTGCCGGTCGGGATCATGTAGAACAGGGTGTGGTTCATCGCGTCGTAGTTGCCGGCGAAGAAGCCGCCGACGAAGTTGGCCGCGAAAGAGGACAGGAGCCAGACGCCCATCATCAGCGAGCCGAACTGCACCGGGGCCAGCTTGGTCACCAGCGAAAGCCCGACGGGGGAAAGGCACAGTTCGCCGAGGGTATGGAAGAAGTACGCGCCTATCAGCCACATCACGCTGACCGGGCCGCTCTGTTCGTACATCGCCGCGCCCGCTATCATCACGACGAAGCCTATGGCCAGCAGGCCGAGCGCGATCACGAACTTGACCGGGCTGGACGGCTCTTTGCCCGATTCGCCCAGGCTCACCCACATCTTCGAGAAGAACGGCGCGAGGATGAAGATCAGCAGCGGGTTGATGGACTGGAAATAGCTGGCGGGCATAGTCCAGGACCAGCCGAAAAGGCCGATGACCCTGTTCGTTTCCCGGTCGGCGAAGAGCGTCAGCGAACTGCCGGCCTGTTCAAAGGCCGACCAGAAGAAGATGCTGAAGAAGACCATCACGAAGATAACGGCCACGCGCTGTTTTTCCACGCGGGTAAGGCCTGTCTTCTCCGGCTTGGCGGCGTAGGAGTAGGCGATGCCGCCCAGCAGCGCCACGCCCAACAGCGCGTAAACGTAATTGGGGATCAGCCCTTTGATGTCATAGCCGCTGAACTGGAAAGCGCTGGCTATCAGGAAGAGCAGCACGACCCCTACGAGCACGAACGGGACATAAAGTTTGTCGCTGGGGTTGGCGGGCTTCAGCCCCTTGTCTCCCAGCAGCGCTTTCTGTCCCCACAGGTACATGACGAGCCCGAGCACCATGCCTACCCCGGCGGCGCCGAAGCCGTAATGCCAGCCTATTTTCTCGCCCAGCGTGCCGCAGACCAGCGGGGAGAAGAAGGCGCCGAGGTTGATGCCCATGTAGAAAATGGTGAAGCCGGCGTCGCGGCGCGGGTCGTTCTCCTCGTAGAGCGTGCCTACCACGGTGGAGATATTGGGCTTGAAGAAGCCGTTGCCCATTATCAGCAGTATGAGCGCGGAGAAGAAGAACGGCAGCGGGGGGAAGGCCATGGCGAAATGCCCGAGCGCCATCAGCGTGCCGCCCACTATGATGGACCTGCGCTGGCCGAGGTAGCGGTCGGCGATATAGCCGCCCAGCAGCGGGGTGAAGTAGACCATGCCGGTGTACCAGCCGTAGATCTGGCCGGATTTCTCGGTGGAGAACATCAGGTACTTCACCATGTAAAGCACGAGGAGCGCCCTCATGCCGTAATAAGAGAAGCGCTCCCACATTTCCACGAAGAACAAAAGAAAAAGGCCCTTAGGCTGGTTGTGATGTATGCTCATGAAAGCTCCGTTCCCCGAAAGATTATTTTAATTATATCTAAAGATGAAAGCGGGTTGGCAATATAAATTTAATTTTTACGCAATATTTTCCGGCGTTGTATCGGATACTATTTAACTATATGGACCCAGAAAAGAAAGACCCGGAAATTTCCGCGGCCGCCCAGCCGCCTCCTCCTCCGCCGCCCCGGCCGCTGCCTCCTCCCCCGCTTCCGCCGCTGGCGAACGCGGAGTTGCTGCGCAGGCTGGAGCGCGCGGAAGCGGTCATAGAGGACCTGCGCCGCCGCGCGGCGGCGGGCGAGGAGAGCGAGGCGGCCCGCGCCGCGAAAGCGGCCTCTAAGGACGAACTGAAAAATCTGGACCTGCGGCTGTCCGACCTGGCCGCTTCCTACGAGGGGCTGGGGCGCGCTTTCGCGCGCGAGAAGGAACTGGCGGCAAGGCTGGAGCAGGCGGAAAGCGCCCTGGCGGAAGTCAGGGCCGCGCTGCCGTCGCGCGAGGCGCTGCTGAAGACGAAGCTCGACGCGCTGGCCCCGAAGGAGGAAGTGGACGCGCTGCGTGTGAACGTTTCGGGGGCGTTGGGCGCGCAGGAGGAGATGAAGAAGCGCTTTACGCAGTACGCGGAGGAATTTTCGGTAGTGGAGAGCGAGTGCCGGAAGGCGCTGGGCGAGATGCGGGGCTATGCGAAGAGTGCCGGGCAGAAGCCGCTGGAGGCCAGATTCGACGATTTCCTGAAGGAGTCCGTGGCCAGGCTGGGCGACAAGCTGGCGCAGGTGGAGACGGCCATGCACGCGGGGCTGGCGGAGCTGTCCGGCAGGATGACTTCCGGCGAGGTGCTTTACCAGAAGATGTTCACGGAGGCCGAGGAACGCCTGCGCAAGAGCGTGGAGCCCGAGCTGAAGAGCCTGGACGGCCAGGTGAAGTGGCTGCGGGAGAACATGATCAGGCTCTCGGAAGATTATACGGTGGTGGCCGAAAGAAAAATGCGGGCCCTGGAGGGGAAATACGCGGCCTTCGAGGTCATCGCCAGGCGTATGGACGCCATAGACGCCGCCCTCAAAATGAGCGGTAAAATGGGCCTGTAATAAATATATATTTATAAATATACTTATAATACCTTTAAAAAAATCCAAGGAGCAAAACCAAGAAAAATGTGATAATCCGACCGTTGCTGCCCTGTATTGTTATATTAAGAGGCGCCGGGAGCCCGGCCGGCCAGGCTCCCAGGAGTTCCAGAAGAGGGGGGCATGGCATTAAAAAACAGTTGACAGGATTTTTTTATTTGTGCTATACTGATTATGTTGTCGGAAACAGCAGCGCCCGAAAGGGAAATGAAATCAGCAACCTTGGCCGTTCGATGAGCATAGCTCCTGATACGGCACGGACAAAGTCCAGAGCTCTTTTTAAAAGCAAGAACATCAGTGAGTCAGAACCGATAATTTTGGAACGCGACGTTCCAAAAACCGTTTTCTCCGACGAGAAAAAAATAGTTGACAAGGTTCGCGGTTTTGTGATAAGATTTCCTCACGGTCAAGTACACAAGCCTTGATCGTGACAAATGACCTGTACCAGTGGAGTGGATCCCACAAAGCTGGATAAGGTTTGCTCTCTAAAAAATTATGTATGAATGGGCACCCTGAACGTGCGAAACGGGGGATCTCAAAAGAGGCCGGGCGTCAAAACTCGTCTGAACTTCTGAAGGAACCTGCGTAACATGTTGATGGTGTAAATGAACACAAAGCAATTACCTAATGGTGTGATAACTAAGTTGGTTATAACAAAGTAATTAGAGCTAATTAGAACTTCTCCGTAAATGCTAATTGTTAATGGTGGGCGGCAACGCCGGCTATTAGCGGTTACGGATTTTTTGGAGAGTTTGATCCTGGCTCAGAGTTAACGCTGGCGGCGTGCCTAACACATGCAAGTCGAGCGAAGCGTACCAGTGTAT
>JACQPH010000074.1 GCA_016207645.1 Elusimicrobiota bacterium | reverse complement strand
GTTTTTAGGTTAAAAACCGGGGTTTCGACCGGGATTTGGCGGATTCTATGGGGGAAATATTTTCATTTGAAAATAATTATTTTCAAATGAAAAGGAAAGATGGGTGCTGGGGGGAACGTCAGGACCAGGGGGGCTCTTTACCGGCGACTTTTAGCCAGGGGAGGTGGGCGAACTTTTCCGGGCCGTGGCCGGTGGCCATGGAGATATTGGAATATCCCTTATTATACAGGTCGGCGGCGATGGTCTCGCCATTTAGGCCGTCGCCGAGATCGGAATCTATATAGACAGGCGTGTCTTTGGGGAGGTTTACTATTGCAGCATCGAGGTCTGCCGGGGCTTTACAGGCCTTCAGGTCCGCGCCGGCGGCTTTGGCGGCCAGCTTCCAGTTCATATGGACCAGTGGGTCGTCGTCCAACAGAATGGCCGCGCCGGCGGCCGGCCTGGCGGCCTCGATGCGCGGCAGCTCTATGGTGACTGATGTGCCTTTGCCGGGCTCGGAGCTTAGCTTCAGGCTGCCGCCCCAGTTCTCTACGGTCGTGCGGGCGTGATAGAGCCCGAGGCCGGTGCCGCCGGCTTTGCCATGGGTCTCGCCTTTCTGGCCGAGCTTCGCCAGGATCCCCGGAGGGATGCCCTTGCCGTTGTCCCGTATTTCGATCAAGACCTTTCCGTCTGAAGCCACCAGGCTCACGGAGACGGTCCCCGCGCCGGGAAAGGCTTCAACCGAGTTGTTCACGAGATTGGAGATAATGCGCTGAAGTTCTTGCGGATCTACCGCGGCTTTAATGCCGTCTGCGCCTTGGTTGAATTCTATTTTTACACCGGCCTTGTCCCGGTGCTGCAGGCGCTTCTCGGCCAGGACCTGCTCTATAAGAGGGGCCAGCACGCAGGTTTCGGACCTGGCCGGCACCGCCGCGCCCGGAGCGCGGTAGCGGGCCAGCAGATCGTTGGCTATGCCCTGCATTCGCCCTATAGAGCCGTCTATCAGCGTGCGCTGGTCGTCGGAGAGGGTTAACCCCTTGGCGGTTGCGCCCAGTGCCGCTAGGGGGGAGCGGATGTCGTGGGCGACCTGGGCGGCCAGGTCGGACGTGGCTTTTGAAACGGCCAGTTCGCTCTCAAGGCGGGAGGCCTTCTGCAGGACCTCGGCCAGGCGCCCGATTAAAACGGCGAAAGGCGTGCTGCGCAGACCTGCCGGAAGCGACTGGATGCTGCGCTGTATCGAATCCCGGATCTTGGAGTGCTCGCCCGAGGCCGCCAGCGCATTGGTCTCGTCCACGCAGCGCTCGATGCTGAAAATGGTCTTTATGGCCCCGATGTTGGAAAGGGCCAGCAGGCCCATGAAGAAGAACACCACGGTTATGAACAGCGCATAGTTCTGCCCGAAGACCGCGGAGTTCACGTCCACCAGGTCTATCACGTATTCCAGGCGGCCCAGCTCGACCCCGTTGGAGATCAACGGCACTTCACGGTTAAGCTGCGCGCGCGGCCGGCCGTAAAGATTTCCGACTATGGCTTCTTTGAATATCCACTTTGTGCCTTCAAATTCTATAGGATGGAAAGTGATGCGCTTTATATTCTCGTTCTTGACGCGCCACATTATGCGCTGGGTCTCGAAGACGTCGCCCTCCAGGAAGGCTTTCTCGAAGTAGGCCGCGTTCTGCCGCATGGCGGTCAGCAATTTGTCGTCCGCTACGCGCACGGCTGAGAAGACCGAGAACAACTGCCAGAAAGCCACGAACACCGCCACCGCCGCGGCGTAGTATTTCCAATTATAGGAAAACGCTCTGCTCAGAATTTTTACCATCTTAAATCCGCAACTTCAGGGTATTCAATAAAACCGATCCCCACATCCAGATTCCTAATATTTTGAGGATAATAAAGGACCCCAAGACTTTGATAGAGCGGCAATACAACCCGCTCTTTTCCCAATTCCAGGGAAATCTCCTTCGCATACCGCATACGGACAACAGGGTCGTCCTCGAACATCATTTTGTTATAGAGAGGGGATATCCCCGGGAGAGAAAAATCGAGATAATTTTCTTTGCGAAAGAAAGAATTTAAAAAAACATTTTCTTCAGGACGTACCGCGTCGAATACAACGACCAACAGGTTGTACGGCCTCGGACTATTGAACATTACCCGCATTAAATCGCTCGGAGAATAATTTACAACATCGACGCGGATGCCGGTTTTCTGGAAGAAATCCCCGAAAAATGCCTCCAACTCTTTTTTATTATCCTCCCTCCAATTAGCAAAAACTATTCTCTTTCCTGTTTTCAGCTTTTCGGCAGCGGCTTTGCACAACTGCTCCGGTTTCCCGGGCGATGCCCCGGGCACGCCCACAGGTAAAACAGTTTTTATATCCAAGAATTTATCTCTGCGCGGTACAAACGCGCGCCGAAACCGGTCAACATCGATGCAATTATACAGCACATCACGAACCGCTTTATCTTTATGATTTAAAATTAAATCCACGGAATTCAGCTCGATATTCGCGAACTGTAAGTAGTTCTCCTTAACCCACCCGGGGATCTCAAAAGAGGAAAGGCGGTTGAAGTCTGAAATGTTCCTGTTCTCTAAATTCTTATCCCCATCGCCCTGATACTCATGAAATATTATTTTATCAACACCTCGCGAGACAGGCGCCTTGCGTTTCATGACCAACTGTTCCCTGTCACCGCCTTCCACTGCAAACGGCCCAAGACCGAGCTCAGCCCCGCCCTTTTTCCGGATAGTCGGAGCATTCTCATACAAAGTGAGATAATCCAGAAAACCCCTTCTCCCCCTGCCGAACTTAACCCGCGCGCAATCCCCTTCCATTGAAATTGAAGAAGCGGCGTCATAGTTTTGGGTTATAGCTCTAAGGTGCTCCGAAAAGGAAGCAGCATCAAAAGGTTTTTCGTTCTCAAAATCTAACCCCGGCTTAAGACAGAATATATAGGACGAGTAATCGATATTCCGGCTCCAGGTCGATAAAAGTCTCGAGGAGTAATTTTGCCCATCATTCTTGCGAAATAGCGGCTCATGCGTCTGTTTCAGGATGTAATAGACGGAATTTATCGCCGCCTTCGCAGTGCTTATTTCCTGTGGCAGCCCCCCTGTGAGCACCTCCCAAGTATGCGCGGAGTCCCTTCTATATCCCAGCAATGCCAGAACACAGATCAGCAGGATCAGCAGGGGTAATTTTATTTTTTTGAAATTACTAAGCATTCCGGATGAAAGCCCATTCCCCTGAAAAATTTTCTGGAACGCATGTTTTCGCCTTCCACAATGCACTGTACCCTATCCTCGACAATGCCGCGCAGCCATTCTTTCCATTTTGAACGCACAAACGCCCGTTCACCAGGGAGCAATGACCTGTCGATCCACACCCACGGGACCCAATCCACCGGCTTATCAAAACAATCCTTCCACTTTACAACAACAAGCAACGCCATAACCACGCCATTGTTTTTAAAAGCGCTGAATTTAGCCGAGGGAAGGAACTCCGACAATACACTTTCCCTTTCTGCGGATTCCGCGGGAGACAGAGGTTTCCCTATCGAGTCATGATATGAATCATTTGTGGATATATATACGCGCCGCAACTGCTCCAAATCCATTTGGGGGGCGGGGGTTAAACGGACGGGAGGTTCCGTGGGTGCGGACAAAAAGTCATTCTTATCCGCTGAATAGACCACCCATGTCGGATAACTTCCAAGCAGAAGCTTCACGGCATCTTCTTCATTACAGACCCTTCGTCCCAAATAAAATCGCATTACCCTCAAAGCTTCCGTCCACTTCAGGGAGTTTAGCACCTCCGGTGAAAACTCGGAAGGGCACGTTACTTCAAAGAGAATTTCTTTTTCTGCAGCTTTTAATACTTTCACCGGCCCCCCTTTTTTGCGCCGCTGCTGTGAATATGTGCTCGCATATGCCGCAAGGATTTGAATGGCAGGGTTTAAAATCGCACACCGACAATGGAAGTCCAAGACGTCCGATTATTTCCTGGAAGGGGTGTTTTGTTATCAGTTTATAGAACCTGCTTCTCAGATGCCTTCCGACAGTTGAATGGATATAATTATTTGCCGGGCAGTTAAAAACAAGGGACGAGCAACAGACGCTGAAACCCTCCCCGCACAGATATATTAAGCCGTCACGATTCGGGCACCTGCGCGAAAGCACGTCCGCATCAAAACTTTGAAATAACAGGGATAAACCGTTCTCCCTGGCCGAGCCTGTGGGGAGGACTTTCTGGACACCGACAGGAAAAGGCCCCGCTTTCCTGAGATCCTGAATTAAAGCCAGGTCCAAAGGCGATTGGATCGAAAGAACTACGCTGAAATGGATCCCCAGCGCGCTACAGGCCTGGTAAAGATTTGTCACCCTGCTTAAAGGTAGAAACTTTTTATGAAAAACATCGTAGGACAGTTGGACCTTTGTTAAGCGAGAAAATTTGGATAAAAGTTGAATAGCCGAAGCTTTGGTCTTAGAGAAATGTCCATTTGTTGTTATTCGGACGCCTGTGTTTTTTAGATCACGAACACCGGAAAGAATTCTGTTTATATCCTCAACATATAGGGATGGCTCCCCTCCCACAAAAAGCAAAGACCTTATCGCATAGCTGTTAATGCTGTCCACCACCAGGCTTATTTCAGCCCGAGTCAGCCTTAATTGTTTTTTTCCGGAAACACCGCAATGCGCACATTTAAAATTACAGGCATAACCAACTACGACCCCCAATTCTGATATTTTATTTCTCATAAAATATCAGAATTGGGGGCGCAATATCTGAAGTCCACAGGGGGGGAGATAGAGGTTAAACAGATTTAACCGTGCCGTCGCCGTCGGTTTTTATAAACGACTCAACACCACTACAAAGCAGTATTTTGCCGTCTTTCGCTTTGGCCACAGGCAATAAAACCTTCTTTTCTTTAGTATTAAGTGTGCTTACGTACTGGCTGGCCTGGACACCTGAGAATACCCCGACTGAAACCAGGAAGGCCGCTATCATTTTGTCTTTATTAGTCATTTTGTTTTCCCCTTAACGTCTATATTCTGCCATTTTTGCCGCTTTCCCGCAAACTTCCGAACAAAAAAGGGAAAGCAAGTTTGATTTTGCTCTCCCTGGGTACAACCGATTACGGTCGGTTCGTGGATGCTCTGGCGCCAATCCGCCAAATTACAAGGATACTACAACTCTAGTTTTACAGAGAACTTCGCTTTCAGGAAGGGCCTTTGGGCCTAGCCGGCAATGGGCCCTGACTTATTTCTTGCTACATGCGCTACGGAGCATTTTTTATGCCATGAATAAATGAGGCTGGGTTTTATGGACTTTCATTGGGGAACAGGGTTTTAAGGGTGGTGAAAAAGGGGCTAAAATATTCTCGTTTGAAAAGAAATATTTTCATATGAAAATATTTCCAGCACACGTAGGTGCATCGAACACCGGAATTTTTGAGCGGGGGACAGGAACTTTCCTTATATGTGAAGTTCGCAACCGCTCACTACTACGCATTAGGTACTGCTGTTGAGTGCCGTCGGACACGTCTGCTATAATAGCTATAGGTAGCCCTCCATCCCTGAAACGGAGGGCGTTTTTTTATATGAAGAAAAACTCCTGGCGCGGGAAGGCTGAAGACTGGCGCAAGCTGCTTGTCAGCGCCGAGAAACCATCCATCGAGATAGCGAAGCTTAAAACTGCGGGCAAGCTTTCTTCCTATCCGGAATTATTGGCCTTGGCGGGCTGCCTGCAAGATCCCGTCTGGCACCCGGAGGGTGACGCCTGGGCGCATACCCTGCTTTGCCTGGATGCCTTCGCCGCCGAGCGTCTGGGTGACGAGTATGAAGATTATGTGGTGGGGCTGGCGGTGCTCTGCCATGATCTCGGCAAGCCAGCCACCACGCGGACCCGAGAAGGCCGCATTGTTTCGCGGGGCCATGAAGCGGCAGGCGAAGCGCCGTCGCGCTCCTTTTTAAGCCGTATCGGCGCCGACCGGGAGGATATAGAGGCCGTCATTCACCTCGTGCTGTGTCATATGCGGCCAGAGCAGCTTTATGATTGCAAGTCCGGGGATTCAGCCGTAAGACGCCTGGCTAGGGCTGTAAGCGGCAGGCTGGACCGGCTTGTCAGGGTTTGCCGGGCGGATAAAGGGGGCAGGGGCCTGGAAGGAATACCCATATTTCCGGCGGGGGACTGGCTGCTTGGAAAGTATAGGCAGTTGCAATCCGATCCTTCAATACCGCAGGTCCCTTGATTGCCGTGTTTATCCTTGATAGACTATACCCTTAAGGGTATACTACTTGTAAATGCAGTTTAGATTACTGCTAGATTTGCTGTGAATAAATGAAAATAACTCGATTTAATACCTGAATGACCCCGCCTATTATGACCGCATGTCGAAACTGCTGGAAGAGATAATTGCCGACTTGAAAGCCAGGCGCATTGAATACGAGGAGTATCTGAAGCGCATAGCCGAGGTCGCAAAGCATGTTCAGCGTGGTCAGGCCGAAGATACGCCTGAGCCGCTTAAGAACAGCGCAGGCCTGCGCGCCCTTTATAATAATTTGCTGCTGCCTGCTAATTCCGGCGCGGTCAGCCCAGCCAGTGATAGTTCTGCTACCTACGGAGGGCCAGATCCCAAACTGTCCCTCGCTTTGGCCATTGACGAGGTTGTGAGGCGGGAACGGCAAGATGCTTGGCGCGATAACGATGGCCCCCGCGAAAAGCTTATTAAGCGCGCCTTACTGCCGCTTCTAAACAATAGTGAACAGGAAGTCGAGCGAATTTTTCATATTATCAAGCAACAGCCGGAATATTAATGCCAACGACCATAGAACTTGGGGAAACCACCTTAGATGTGGTACGGAAGGACATTAAAAACGTCCATCTTAGCGTCTATCCGCCCACCGGCACAGTGCGCATTTCGGCTCCTGCGTGGATGAGCCTCCATACGATACGGTTGTTCGCTATTTCCAAGCTTGGCTGGATAAGGCAACAGCAGAAGACGCTGCGCGAACAAGAGCGCGAAGGCCAGCGCGAATACCTGGACCGCGAGAGCCATTATGTCTGGGGAAAGCGCTATCTCCTAAAAGTGGTAGAGGAAGACACTGCGCCCAGCGTAGAAATCCGTCATTCCAGGTTGCTCCTGCATGTTCGCCCAGGCACTGGTGTTCCAATGCGGGAAGAAGTTGTCTCAAGCTGGTATCGCCAACTGCTTCGTGACGCAGTTCCGGCACTAATCAAAACCTGGGAGCCCCGCCTTAAGGTAACGGTTTCAGGGTTCTATGTGCAGCAGATGAAAACCCGCTGGGGCAGCTGCGACCCTTCCGCCCGCACCCTCCGCTTAAACACCGCCTTGGCCACAAAGCCTAAAGAGTGCCTTGAGTATCTGGTAGTTCACGAGCTGGTCCACCTCCTGGAGCCCACGCATGGCCCCAGATTCCTCGCCCTGATGGACCGTACCATGCCGCACTGGCGCGATACCCGCGAACTCTTAAACCGCCTCCCCGCCAGGCACGAGCGGTGGAGTTATTAAGGGAAGTCTGCTCCCCTTGCGGACACAATAAAGGGACTGCTATACTATCGTTACAGTAATACAATTATACCGGGCCTTGTGTTATGAGTGATAAAAAAACCTCAGAGCTGGTGAATGTCCCATTCCAGTATAGCTTAGCTCCGCTTCGGGAAGCCGTTGTCGAGATAAGATTTCCCGGTAATCCAGCTATTGAGTGTCATCGTGACACGTTTTTTGAGCATATTAAGTCTGATTTTCCCGATGTATCTACCCCTGTCCCCGCGGTGCCATTGCCGCCATATAGGTTTCAATCTTTGGATGGTAAACGTTCTGTTATCTCTTCTATAAATATGTTGGCGTATACTACGCTGGAATATAAACATTTCGTGGAATTCAGGGAGCATGTGCTTCCTGTGGCGAATTTTTTCACGGATACTTTTAAGATTACGACCCTGAAAAGATTTGGCATGCGTTATGTTAATAGATTCCCTCTTGCCCGCGAAGGAACGAAGCTGCCGCTAAAAAATCTTCTGAAGGTGGACTTTGTTCTTCCTTCACCCGCAGGGTCTGACTTTTCTGATTTTGCCTTTGCGGCTGAAACCAAGCTGGGATCAGGCGCGATGATTACGAGAATCCAGGCCGGTAAAGAAAACAACCAGGATGTTATTAGTCTGGATTTTGACTACTACATAACAGAGAATTTAATTGCTGTGGACGTGCCTAAGTACATAGAGGATGGTCATAAAAATATTAAGCTGTTTTTCGAGGCCATGGTAACGGATAGTTATAAAAAAGTTATGCGTGGCGAGGTGCTAAAATGAATGTTTGCGAATCAAAACCGTCATTTCAGGTAGGAACATTGCTTTCCTTCGAGGGCATTACGTATGAAAGAATCGTTAACTCGATAAAAGAAACGCTTTTGCATAATCAAGAGCATGGTCAGCTTGTACATGCTATGGAGACTTCTGAATATATGCCGATAACAGAAATCGAAATCGACAGCGAAAAAAGGCAGCTCCGTCGCCCGATACTTTTAGAGGTCACTCAGGAAGAGGGTGTTTATATCGCCGAAAACAAAACATTGAATGTTGTGGCTTCTGGCGATACTCCGGACGAGGCAATTGCTGACGCAAAAGAGACGGTTGCGAATGATTTTCGTTTTTATTCCAAAACACCGGAAAGCAAGCTTATCGGCTTAGGTGCAAAACTTAAACAGGTGTATATCAATCTCTTCGATTGATGTATGGTTGTCGATTCCGAAGAGCTTAAACGGAGCCTGCTTAGAAAAGGGTTCGTGACGGACGAAACAGACCATCACATGTACCGGCATCAATATAATGGGCGTTACACTGGGGTGGAAACAAAGCTATCGCACGGCTCCAGGTATGATATTCGGGATGGGTTGCTTGGTAAACATAAACGACAAATGCGATTTAGCTCAAGCAAACAGGTCCTTGATTTTGCCAAATGCCACATATCGGCTGACGACTACAACGCTATCTTAATCCGGCAAAATATTTTCCAGTAAACCCAATCCAAGCTCCTGGGAAGTTCTTCTCACTTACGAGCCGGTGTTTATTGTTTGCGACCAAATATTCCAAAATGGTCGCTGTTTTCTAGTTGACATGTTCTACCCTAGCCTGATCTTCCGAAAAAGTAGCCTGTCCCCTTTTTTCGTAACCTGTTGATCCAACGGTTAATGCCACCCAACGCAGGGCTCAATAGTCGCCCGCTCAGGATATTTTCAGCAGGTCTTTGACGGCGCCGACCAGGATGCCGGGGGTGAGGGGTTTTTTCAGGACCAGGACGTTCAGGTTCTTTTCCAGGCCGGCCACGGTTTCGGGAGTGGCGGTGGAGAAGAGGATCGGTACCGGGGAGAGGAGCTGCATGCGCAGGCGTTCGAAGACCTTTTTGCCGCCGCCGGCCGGCATGTCCACGTCCAGGATCAGCAGAGCGGGTTTGAAGTCCTGGAATTTCGTGACCGCGCCTATCGCGTCCTCCGCGGTCTGGATCTCGAAGCCGGCCTTGGTGAGGATCTCCTTATACAGTTCCAGGATGTTCAGGTCGTCATCGACCACGAGTATTTTGCGGCCGGCGGCCGGTTTAGGCGGGGGGGGCGGGTTCGGGTTCATCACCGGGGCCGGGGCTTCGGCTATGAGCCTTTTTACCTCGGCCAGCAGCTTCTCCGGGTCCGCGGGCTTGCCTATCTCGCTTACGTTGTGAAGGTTCTTCAGGTTGGGGAGTTGCTCCGGGGTGCCGGTGGAAAAGATGATGGGGACGGGGTCGAAGAGGCGGGTCCTCAGGGTCTCGAAGACCAGCATCCCGCCGCCGGCGGGGATATTCAGGTCGAGCACGATCAGGTCGGCCTTGAACTGCTGCTGCATGTTTATAGCCGACAAGGCGTCGTCCGCCGTCCGGACCTCGAAGCCGGCTTCCGCGAATAATTCTCTGTAAAAGTCCAGAATGGCGGGATTGTCCTCCACCGCGAGAATTTTAGGCATTTTTGTCCGTCCCCCCGCGGAAACCCGAAACAACGCGCTTCGCGCCCGGCGCTACTCCGCGGTCTTTCTGGCGCCGAACTTGAAAGTGAGGGAAAACCTGTGGGCGTTGCCGAGGTCGCCCATGGGGGCGTAGGCGTACTCCACTATATAGGCTTTCAGGTTCACGCCCAGGCCCGCCGAAAGACCGGCGGAGCCGCCGGCATTGGTCCTGTAACCGGCCCGCACGGAAAAGGTGGTGTCCTTGTCGTAGGCGCTGGTCAGGTCCGCGCCTAAGTTGGCGTAGGCGCCCGAGTCCTTCATGCTGTTCACGTCCGTGAAGATGGTAAGGTCCTTCTTCGTGGCGGTGTTCTTGTCCAGGCTCAAAGCGTACTGCCCGCCGAATTTAAGGTTCAGCGGCAGGGAGTCGCCTTCGCTGATATAGGTCAGCTTTCCGCCCAGGTTCTGGAGGGCCAGTCCGAAAACGAGCTTCCCGGGAACGGCCGCGTACTTGAAGCCGGCGTCCGCGGTCATGGCGGTGGCCGCTTCGTCTTCCAGCTTGCTCGAGATGTATTTCCCGCTCAGCCCGAAATTGGCCCTGGGCGCCAGCCGGGCGCTGTAGGAGAGCGTGACGGCCATGTCCGAGGCCGAATAGGTTTCCGGAAGCTTGGTGCCGAACTTGTCGTACTTGTCGGTGTCCGGAATGGAGAGGTAGCCGGCGGAGAGAGCGAAAACGCCGCCGCCCGCCCTTTTCGCGAAAGCCAGGTTGGAGTAATTCGCGTCCAGTATCCACCTGACCTGCGAGAAATACGCTTCCATCTCCGAAACAGCCGCCAGGCCGGCCGGGTTATAGAAGATCGACTGCACGCCGGAGATGGTGGAGGCGGCCTCGCCGAGGGCCGCGGCTTTGGCGCCGACGCCTATCCGCAGGAACTGGCCGCCCGAGATCCCCTCGTTGCCCGCGGCCGCGCAGTCGGCGGCGGCGGCGGCGAGCGAAAAGACGGTGAGAAAACAGATTTTCAGCATAAGACCGCTCCTCCGGAGAATAAGCCGGGTCATTTAATGATCGCTATCCTGCCGCTTTTTTTGCCGCCGGACGGGCCCGTGGCCAGGAACAGGTAGACGCCGGACGCGGCGCGCGCGCCGTCCTTGTTCCGGGCGTCCCACAGGCAGCGCCCGTCCCCGTCGTCGTCGCTCAGTTCCCGCACGAGGCCGCCGGCCAGGTTGTAGATCTTTACTTTGGACCGGGCGGGCAGGGATTCGAAGACTATGCCTTCGCCGTACACGGATTCGCCGAAAACCCCGCCGCTGCCGGGCTTGTACGGGTTCGGGTAGGCGAAGGCGTCCGCGATGGTCCCGACGGCCGAAGTCACGCTGCCGAGCGAGTAGAAGGAGAAATGAGGCACGTCGGCGTACACGGTCCTGGCCCCTTTGTTCAACGCGGAATTCGCCAGCTGGTTCCAGACCAGCGCGCCCGTGTCGAGGTTGAACAGCCTCAGCGAGGTGACCTGGTACTGGGTGCCGTCCACGATGTCGTCGCCGCCGGCGTCCGTATAGGTTATGGTGATCCTGGCGGGGGCCGTCAGGCCGGACGCTACCGGCGAGCCGGAAACGTCGTACATATGCATTTCGATTATGGACCCGTCCAGCAGGGCGGCGCTGGTCAGCTTGGTCTTGGCGGCGGCGAGGCTGGCCGTGGAGATATCCACGGGGCTCGCGGCCGCATTGGTGCTGACGGAGAAGTAACCGTCGGGCGAACCGGCCGGGATCGCCACGGTCACCGTCACAAGTCCCGGCTCCGTCAGCGGCGCCGTCACGTTCAGGGCCGCGGCGGCCGTGGTGTACACCGCGGTGTAGGCTGCCGGCAGCGGCTGGGTCATGTACGCCGCGGAGACCGAGCTGGAGACCGAAAGGATGCCGTCGTAATTATAGCCGCCGACCGCGTAATAATAGGTGGAGGCGAAGCGCAGCCCGGTGTCGTTGAACCAGGTGGAGACAAGAACATCGCTCCAGCTTTTCAGGTCGGTCCAGTTGTTCTTATCCAGCGAATGAGCCAGTTTATAGCGGCTGCTGCCGTTGTCGGTCCAGCCCAGCGACAGGGTATGCACCCCGGAGCTGGTCATGACCGGCGCGCCCGGCGGGTTGGCCAGCGTCGAGACGGCTTTCTCGGTATAGTCCCCTACGCCGTTCCAGGCCACGGAGCGCACCCAGCGCGTGTATCTCGCGTTCGCGCTGGACAGGTCGACCTCCACGTAGAAAGACGTGTTCGCGCTGAGGCCGGCCGCGACCAGGCCTTCGGTGGAGGTGTAAAGGTTGTAGGCCTGCACCGTCACTCCGGGAGAGAGGTCGGTCCAGGACCAGTTGACGGAGGTGGTGCTCGTCGCGTAACCGGACAGTATGGGCGCTATATGCTTCGTGAGGGTGCTGCTGACAAAGCTGTAGTCGCGCCGGTTGCCGTCGGTGGCCGCCGCCAAACCCGCGGTCAGGACGCCGTCCCGGTTGATGGCGCCGATGCGGTAGGAGTAGGTGGTGGTCGGGGTAAGCCCGGTATCCTGGTAATGGGTGCCGGTCACGCTGGACAAAAAAACCCAGTTCCCCTGCTCGCCGACGCTGGTGGAGCGCCTCACCTCGTATTGAGTGGCCGGGATCTGGGGCTCCTTCCACCAGAGGCCGACGCTGCGCGCCGCGACGGTGTCGAAAACAACGTCATTGGGCGGCGTGGCGAAAGTCGAGCAGCTGGAGCCGGCGGCGTTGCTGTGGAAAAAATAGTAGCAGGCGGGGTCGCCGGGGGAAGAGAAGCAATCCGGGCTCCAGGATTGATATAAGCCCAGGGCCCGCGTATGCGAGCTGTTGGTAAGCAGGTAGGGTTCGGCGGGAGGAGCGGGGGCGTATATGTATTGAGTGGCGGATATGCCGGGGATAAAGTCGAGTTCCAGCCAGAAATCGCCCAGGGCGGCGGTGTTGCTGGCTATGGCGAAGTAATAGCCGGTCAGATAGGTCGTGCTGGCGTCGGTGAGGGTGCCGGTAGACCATTTCCATTTCAGGCTGTTATCCGTCACCGCCTCGCAGGAATGTTCGGGGACCACCGGCTTGGTGATCACCTTGTACCGCGCGCTGTAGGCGAAGGGATTGAGGGCGTCGTCCGGGGTAAGCTGGTCGTCGCCGTTGATGGCCCCGATCCTGAAATCGTGCTTTGTATTCCCGGCCAGGCCGGTTACCTTGGAGGGCGCTCCGGAGACGATGGACGACGTCAACGGTACGCTGAAACTGGCCGAGCTTTCAGCCACTCCGGCGGTAGCGTAATAGATAATATATTTACTGGCCTCGGAGGCCGCGACGCGCGGTTTCCAGTCAAGGTTCACATAATCGGTCTGGACGTTCTTAAAGTCCGGGGAGGCGGCGCCGCAGGTGGACGGCGCTATGGCGTAGGTATACCTGCTGAAGCCGGTATACCCGGGGCTTTCAAGCAGGCCGACCGCTTTTATCCAGCGCGTGCGCAGGGAATTCGCGGTAACGCCGTCCGTATAAGTTTCCGTCCAGGAGCTGACGTCCACGGAGCCGGTGGAATAGACCACCCCGCCGGTGGAGGAGTAGATGCGGTAGCCGGTTATGCCGGTGGCGGCTATGGTGCCGGTGGACCACTGCCATTGTATGGTATAGGAGGAAAGGGCTACGGCGGAAGCGATGGTCATGTCCAGCGGTACGGTGGTGGTGACCGCGACCGAGCTGTAATAGCCGGGGGACAGCTCGTTGTCCCCGTTGATCGCGCCGATCCTTATACGGTAGGACTTGTTGCTCAGCAGCGTCACCGTCTGCCACGGCACGAAGGAATCTCTGATGCGGTAATAGCTCCCGCCGCCGTCCGTGGAGCCTTCGATGGCGTAGGCCGTGGCCGTGCTGAAGTTCCATTCCAGGTAGGCGCTGACGGCCGTGACCGAGCTGAGCGTGAAAGCGGCCGGCGGCAGGGCGTGGGTGTATTTGGTTATCTGCTGCGACGCCGCGCCCGTAGAGGCTCCGGTGTAGGGGGCCAGCCACCGGGTGTAGGCCTTGTTGACCCTGAGCCCGAGATCGGTATAGGAACTCGCGGTGGAGCTGACGGTGATTATGTCCGGGGTGCTGGAAGAGTACAGATAATAACCGTCCACGCCGGCGACGGAGGGCCACCTCCATTGTATGCCGGCGGTGGAAAGCGCGACGCCCTTGAAATTATCCGCCGCGTCGTCGCCGCCCAGCGCGTAGAAGGAGAAATGCGGGATGTCGGCGTAGACGGTCTTCGCGCCGGCGTTCAGGGTCGAGTTGGACAGCCGGTTCCAGAGCAGGGCGGCCGTATCCAGGTCGTACAGCCTGAGGGTTCCGGCCTTCACCGGGGACCCGTCCACGATCCCGTCGTCCGCGGCGTCGGGATAGGTTATGGCCACTCTGGCCGGGGAGGGCAGGGCCGCCGTGGAAACGTTGCCGAAGACGTCGAACAGGTGAAGTTCCACTATGTTCCCCGGGATAAGGATGGCGTCGGTCAGCCTGGCCGTGGCGTCGTTGAGGTCGTTGATGGAGACGTCCTCCGGCGCGGCCGCGGCGCTGGTGCTTAGCCAGAAGAAGCCGTCGGGCGTGCCGGCCGGGATGGTGACGGTTATCAGGCCCGCGCCCGGCAGCGGCGCCGTTACGTTCTTCGCGGCGTCGGTCGCGAAGACGGCCGTATATATGGAAGGCAGCGGCAGGGTGACTCCGGACGTGACGGCGCTGGAAAGGGAGACCGCCCCGTCGTCGTTGTAGGCGCCGACCGCGAAATAATAAGTGGCGGCGTAGCGCAGCCCTGTCACCTCGAGAGAGGTGGAGACCTGGACGTCGCTCCAGGACTTCAGGCCGGTCCAGTTGAGCCCGTCGGTGGAACGGTCGAGCTTGTAGCGGACGCCCTCGCCGGCCGGCCAGCCCAGCGACATCTTGTAGGAGCCGGTGCTGGTTATGGCCAGCGAGGCCGGCGCGTTGACCAGCGTCGAGGCGGAGGCCTCGCCGTGATCGCCTTCGCCGTCGTAGGCGGTGACCGAGCGCGCGCGGCGCGAGTACCTGGCGTTGGCGCCGGAAAGGCCCGCCTCGTCGTAATAGGTCGCGCCGGCGCCCAGGCCGCCGGCCAGCAGGCCGTCGGTGGAGGTGTAAAGATTGTAGCCCGTCACTCCGGAGTAGCTGTCGGTCCACCACCAGCGAATGGACGTTGTGCCGGTAGCCACGGCGTACAGCGCGGGCGCGCCGTGCACGGTCATGGTGCTTTCCGCGTAGCTGTAGTCCCTGCGGTGGCCGCTGGTGTGCGTGGACATGTCGAGGGTCTGTATCCCCAGCAGGTTGACGGCCCCGACGCGGTAGGTATAGGTGGTGAAAGCCGTCAGGCCGGCGGTCGAGACGTCGAGGCCGGCGTCGAGGTAGCTGTTGCCGGTGGCGCTGGCGATAAATACCCACGGGCCTTTCTCTCCCAGGGTGGTGGAGCGCTCGACGCGGTATTTCGTGGCCGGCACCTCCGGTTCTTCCCACGCCAGGCTCAGGCTGTGCGGGGCCCTGGTGGAGAAGTCCACGTCGTTCGGGGGCGTGGCGAAGGTGTAGCCGTCGTCGGTGCGCCCGTTGCTGCCGTAGTTGTTGTAGTAGTATTCCCAGTGCTTGGGGACCGCGTCGAAATGGGGGTTTCCCGCCACCCAGTCGGGGTCCTGCTGGGTCACCCAGATGTCGAGGGTGTGCGTGCTGTTGGTCATCAGGTAATCGAGGTAGTACTGGTTGCTGGCCGCGCCCGTGAGGGTGTCCAGCGGGTTCCAGTAGACGGAGCCGTCCGGGTTGAGATTCCGTTTCCCGATCATGTAGCCTTCGATGTATTCCGGGTGGGTGTAGGCGGCGGTGGACCAGGTGCAGTTCATGGCCGTATCCGTCCAGGGGCTGCCGGCAAAGTCGTTCGGCGGGACGGGGCGGGTCATCACTCTGTAGAACTGGCTGTAGGCGAAAGGGTTCTGGGCGTTCTCCGGCGTCTGCTCGCCGTCGCCGTTGATGGCCCCTATCCGGAGGTCGTACTTGGTGTTGTTCGTCAGCCCCGTCACCGCTTGCGGCGGCCCGCCCGTTATCTTCGATGAAACGGCCACCGTGAAACCGGCCGTGGTGGAATAGTCTATCTGGTACTGGCTGGCTATGGCCGGGCGCCAATCTCCGGAGAAGATAGCGGTGGACGCTCCCTGGGTCGGCCAGTGGAGAGAGAGCGTCTCCTCCCCGACGTGGGCTATCCAGTACGGGTCCGGGTCCAGCCATACCGCGGTGGTGGTCGCCGGGGCCGTGGCGTAGGTGTACTTCTGCCGGACCGGGCCCTTTTCGCTCTCCAGGAAGCCCGCGGCCGTGAGCCAGCGCGTGTGGCGCGAGTTCGCCGCCAGCGTGTCGCTGTCCACGTATACCTCGGTCCAGTAGCTGGTGTTCGGCCCCAGGGCCGCCAGGCTCACGCCCGGGTCGCGTACGGCGGGGAGCGAATCTTCGGCCGTGAGGGTGGAATGGTACACGTTGAACCCCGTGATGCCGGTCCCCGCGAACAGGTCCTTGTCCCAGCGCCATTGGATGGAGAAGGAGGAGATGGCCACCGCCGTGAAGCTGGAGGGGGTAAGGGGCGGGGTGGTGAAGGTCCTGGTGGCGCTGTAGATGCCGGGGGTCAGCTCGTCGTCGCCGTTCACGGCCCCCATCCTGACCATGTAATGCTTGTTGCTCAGGACGGGGAAGGTCTCCCACGGCACGAAGAAGGTCCTGTTGCGGACATAGGTAGCCCCGGCGTCGGTGGAGCATTCCATCGCGTAAGCGCCGGCGTGCACCGGGTTGGGGAACCAGTACGCCGGCGGTATCTCGGCGTAGGCGCTGGTGGAGACGATGGTGTCGGTGCGCCTGGCCCAGGGCAGGTTGAGGGGGTTGACCGTCGGCGCGGCGACGGGGGCGTCCGAGGAGATGGCGATCTCGGGCGGGGGCAGGGCGTAAGTGAACTTCTGCATGTGCTGCGAATCGGCGCCCTCGTCGGCGCCCTGGTAAGCGGTTATCCAGCGGGTGTACGCCGTATCGGCGCCGAGCCCGGCGTCCGTGTAGAGAGCGGTGGAGGAGCTTAAGGTTATCTTTACGGCGGTGCTGGAGGAATACAGGTAGAAACCGTCTATGCCGGTGTAGGACCCCGTGGACCAGTACCACTGGATGCTGGTGGTGGAAAGGGCGGCGGCGCTCAGATCGGAGACTACGGCGGCGACGGGGCTTGCAAGGCGGAGATTCCTTTGAGAGGCCTTGTTGACCCTCGGGCCGGCGGCCGGGGCGTTCCAGGGGAAAAGCAGCAGCAGAGGCAAAAAAAGGTAAAGGGCTCTCGATTTTTTGAACGGCATCTGTATACCTCGGCGAATAGCAAAGACCCGGCACCCGGTTGTTAACGTAAGGGTGATTGTAGCACTTTGCAAACTTATTTGTGTATATAAACGCGTGTTAACTTGGATACAGGGCCGGACCGGGCCTAAGGGCCTACTTTTCCGGGCCCGGGCAGGCCCAGGCCCCTGGGCATTAAAACTTCCCGGTTTTGGGCCCTTGGCCTCTGCCGGCGCGGCGCTGTTTACGTTAAACTATCTGTAATGACGAATAATAATCCTTCCAAAACCCTGATGGTCTTCTTCTCGCTGCTCTGCGCACTGCAGGCCCCGGCCCTGGCGGCCGGCGACTTCTCCTCCTACATAGACGGTTCCAACAAGGGCTCGCTGGCCGACCTGGTGACCGGCCTCCGTTCCGGCGGGGCCGAGGTCCCCGACCCCAAAGCCCCGGACGCCCAGCCCACCAAGCCCAATACCGGCAATAATGAACTCCTGCATTTCTGGGAAGACCTTAAAACCGACGTTTTCGACGACATCTGCAAGGACGTGGAGATCCCGCTGGACGCGGGCTTCGATATCGGGCAGATAGCCGGGGTGGAAGGCAAGTTCAAGCGCTACATGAAGCAGTTCCCCGACAATAAGATAGCCGTGATAGACGAGGTCGGGGTGAAGCTCAACGCCGCCCACACCTTCACCGACATCTTCAACGTCAACGGCAATTCCTTCAATATCGGCTTCTCCGGCGGCCTCGAGGGCAAGTCGGTGGTGGTGCGCAAGACCGAAGAGACCATGTACTGCAAGAACCTGCTGAACCTGGCCGACCTGCGCAGGGTGAAGACCATCCTGCCGGTGAACGAGAAGCGCATCGGCGAGATGAAGGTGAACGAGATCTGGAAGTTCCCCGCCCGGCTCAGCATGGGCGTGAGCGGCGGCCTCGGCTACCCGGTGCAGCCCTGGCTCTCCATAGGCTTCTCGCTGGGCGCCTCCAAGGAGTTGAAGCCCTCCGTCACCCTTTTCAGGATGGACGACAGCAGGCTGCGCCTGCGCATCCGCCTGGACCGCATCGTCGTCAAGAGCGCCGGCGCCTCCGTGGGCACCTCTTTCGACGCCGGCATGATAGGCCTGCCCGAGGCCGAGAACTTCCTGATGAAGGAGCTCGACAGGACCCTGGTCAAGGAATTCAATAAATATATAGCGCTGCGCCTCGGCCTCTCCGCCAGCCGCGCCAAGGGCCAGAAGATCCTGCTGGAGTTCATCATAGACACGAAGAAACCCGAGCAGGTGGCCAAACTGGTGGACTTCCTGAAAGGCGACCTCAGCATCATCAAGCGCCTGATAGAGATGGGCGTGCGCTTCAACGACTTCTCCAGCCTCGACGACACCGCGGCCGGCCAGCAGGCCCTCGACAGCGTCTCCCAGGTGGCCGCCGAAGGCCTCGGCCTCAATTCCACCTTCGCGGGCTCCAACCACTTCAACAGCACCTCCCACGCGATGAACATCGTGCTGCCGATAGTGCTGCACCGCGAGTCCAGCTCCGGCCAGCGCTACGACCGCTACCAGGTCTCCGGCGGCGACCAGGTGCTGCACGTGCATAACGCCTCCAGGAACACCTCGGTCAGCAATATCAACGTGCCTTTCCTCGGCAAGGTCTTCAAGCACAACACCAACCAGAACTTCTACGTGGTGAACTACGAGGACAAGGAAGGGAAGGTGTCCGACGCCTCGGTGGTCTACCAGCGCTACGAGGGCTATATCAAGCACGACGAGCGCGACGCCCGCGAGATGGTGCGGAACATGAACGAGATCCTCAAGTACGCCGGCGCCCAGGGGGACGGGACCAACAACGGGTTCACCATAGACGTGGACGCCCTTTTCCCGAGGCTGACGGCGGAGGAGGAGCACCCCTCCGGCACCGACGCCAACGGCGACCCGATGGTCATGGCCAAGAGATACAAGTCGGCCCTGATGTCCTTCTCCCTCGTCTTCACCAAGGAGGCGGTGCGCGATATCGTGATCGCCCCGGCCATGGCGATAATGAAGGCGGTACTGAACGTGATGGAGGGCATCGACCGCGAGATAGTAAGCAAGGTGCAGCACCTTTTCAATATCGACGCCGGGGGCAAGGTCAAGTACGACTGGAAGGCCGCCCGCAAGCTCCTGGCCTCCTATGACCGCCCGGACGACCAGTTCGACCCCATCAGCGTGGTGGACAACTTCTGCCGCAACGTCGCCGCCATAGTTTCCGACATCGCCAGCGTGCGCGACACCGCCGGCCAGAAAGAGAAATCCGAACGGCTCTCCCGGGTCCTGGCCGGCAAGGGCAAGAGCAGCCTGGGCTACGAGGGGATGATGCAGATCATGATACAGCTGGTGAACGTGAAGGATATCTACGCCAGCCTCAATATGCAGACGGACAAGCGCATCAAGGGCGAGGAGAACATCGCCAGCACCTTCAATATCTACAACGAGAACCTGCAGGCGGGCTACAGCGAGCACCTGGCCGGCGCCAACTCACTGCGCGACCGCTTCGCCGACCCCTCCATCCTGAGCGACTAAAAAGGAACGGATGGCGGTAAGAACACCCTCCGGAGGACCCGGGGGGTGTTTTTTCGCGCCCGGCCGCCGCGGGCGGGGCGCTTTTTGATATTATACCGGTACTGCCCTGTGGCGCGGTACGCGGAAGCCGGCCCGGCAGGAGGGACGATATGACAGTTAAAAAACAGGTGCTTCTCGGCGGCGGCTGCGCTGTGCTGGCTTTGTTCCTGGTGCTGCTGATGTACCAGGGCGACGCCGGGGGCGTGAAGATGAGCAACGAGATGGAGAAGTACGCGCTGGATTACCTGAACGAGAAGGGGATGCTGGAGCCGTCCGAAGACCTGGTGGCGTATTACGACGCCACTCTGGGCCTGGACGGGACGGAGGCGGCCATACTGACCACCAGGCGCGTGATCTACCACAAGGACGGCAGGACGGAGGCCATCGCGCTGGCGGAGGTGGACGATATCCGGCACCGGAAGGAGTCCCTAATCGGCGACGTGATAGAGATAAGCGCTTCTTCCGGCCGGTCCATGAAGATAGAGATAGCGCCCCTGAACCAGGGCGAGACTTTCATCAACGCCCTGGCGCTGGCCCGGGAAAAAGCCCGGCCGGACCCTGACGCCGGGCAGCCGCCGCCGGCCGCTCCCTGACCGTCAGCGTATTTTCCCGTCCACACCGAAGATATAGGCCATCAGCGCGGCGCGCGCCCACATGCCGTTGCGCTCCTGGCGCCAGAAAACGGCGCGGGGGTCGTCGTCCACGGAAACCTCTATCTCGTGGCGGCGGGGCAGGGGGTGCATGATCACGCAGGTATCTTTGATGTCCCTCAGGTTCTCTTTCCGGAAATAGAAGGGGGAATAGTCCACGCTTTTGGACTCGCCGGCCTTGTCGTGCTCGTCCTGGATGCGGGTCATGTAGATGGCGTCGGCGGTCTTCATCACGCCCTTGAAATCCTCGGTCTCCTGGAACGGGATATTGTGCCGTTTCAGGAACTCCAGGATATCCGCTTCCATGCGGAATTCCGCGGGCGAGACGAAGGAGAGCTTTATCTTTTTATAGTTCTTCATTAGGTAGGAGAGCGAGCGCACCGTGCGGCCGCGCTTGAGGTCGCCCACCATCACGATATGCTTGTCGTCTATGTCGCCGTTGAAGCTGCGGTGCAGCGTGTAGACGTCGAGCAGGGCCTGCGTGGGGTGCTGGTCCTTGCCGGAGCCGCCGCTGAGTATCGGCACCGGGCGGCCGGTGCGGTTCATCAGCCAGGCCGTTTTCTCGACGAAGCCGGGGGTGGGATGGCGCATGATGATCATGTCCACGTAGCTGGAGAAAGTGCGCACCGTGTCCTCCGGGGTCTCTCCCTTCACCTCGGAGGAGGTGGAGGTGTCGCGGATCTCGGAGGTCCTGACGCCCAGGATATGGCAGGCGTTCAGGAAGGACATGAAAGTGCGGGTGGAGGGCTGCACGAAATAGAGCATGGCCCGCTTGTCGGAGAGCAGCGAGCCCACGTGGTCGGCCCCGTCCTTCTTCTGCGTGACGTCGCGCAGGGCGTCGGCCGTCCTGAAAAGGAGCGTCAGCAGGTCGCGGCTGAACTGCTGGGCGAACAGGCAGTCGTAGACGCGGCCGTCCCTGGAGAAGAACGGGATCTTGTCGGAGACGGGACGGGGATAGAAATTCTCCCAGTCAGGCTGCACGCTGGTCATTTCCTGTGTTCTCTGCATGGGGACTCCTTTTTTTATGGGGCAAGCCGCCCGGGGCGGCTGCGCCAGCGGGCGGCTAACGGCGGTTAAGCCGGCTGGCGGGCTATATTTTCCTGACCAGGTCCAGAAGCTGCAGGCGGTGGTCGCGGCCGATCCTGACCCTGGCCACCACGGAACCGCTGCGCGCGTCCTTGCGGGGGTCGTTCTCGTTCAGGAAAAATTTCTCTATGCCGTAGCGCGCGGCGGGCCCGGGAAAGCCGGGCTGCGGGTCCGCGTGTACCCAGCCCTGTTCGTCCGGCGGCGGATACCCGGCGCAGGCGGCCGCTTCGTAGACCGGCACCGCGCCTTCCGCGGTAGCCGCCGTCCGGCCCCTGCTCTCCAGCTTTACGAAGAAATCCCGGCCTGAGTTCAGCATGGCGGGGCAGAGGCCGGCCTGCGGCCTCGAGATGCCGTAGGTCAGCGCCACGTAGGTGCCGCTTATCAGGTCGCGCGGGTCCACCGGCGTGGTCTCCAGGTAGAATGCGGGGGAAGCCGAGTTTCTGGAAGCCAGCAGCCAGCCGCCCCAGGCGACGAAGAAGAGCAGCTGCGCGGCGAGGACTATGCGGAGCCTGGAAAACATCATTTCTTCACCGCCTCTATCAGGGCCTTGCGGCCCCGGTTGATGCCGTAAGCCAGGGCGGCGAAGGCCAGGCCGGTGATTATGAAGGCCACGCCGCTCTTCAGCAGGCCGCCGAAAAGGTCCAGGAAGCGGGTTAGCGCGGTCAGGGCTATCACGGCCACGCCGCGGTTGATAAGTTTTTCGTCCGAATTCCTCGCTCCGCCCATAATGCAGCCCGCGCCGAAGGCGGCCAGTATCAGGTTCGCTATTACCGCCAGGAGCTTGGCCGAGCCCTCGCCCGCGTCGAAAAGCAGGAAGGCGCAGAGCATGGAGGCCGCCAGCAGGCCCTTGGCCAGCAGGTCCTCGGTCTTCCCTTCGGGCAGCAGGCGCTGCTTGCGCAGGGCCAGCGAGCCGAGCGCCGCCGCGAAAGCCGCCCAGGTTATCACGGCGCCCGCGGCCGTATCGGTCCGGCCGTAAGAGTACGCGGCGGGCCTGTGATGCCAGAAAAAGGTCATCAAGTAAACGGCGCCGGTCCACAGCGTCAGCGGCAGCCCGGGCCGCGCGTCCCTTTCCTCTTCGCTGCCCCAGCTCAGCCACAGCACCGCCAGGGACGTGCCCGCCAGCAGCACCAGCGCCTGCGAGCGCACTGTTATCGCCGTGTCGGCGACGAGCATGAAGAAGAGCCAGATGATACCGGCGCCGAGCGGTTTGCCCGTTCTTTTCCCGGGGAAAGCGAGCAGGGCCGAGCCGAGGACCGCCAGGGCCAGCGCCCAGTGCCAGGGGGGCTGCATGGCCTCGTTGAAGCGCACGGTCAGCGAAAGCATGGTGTTTATGCTCAGCGTTCCCCAGTAGAGCACGGCGAAAAGAAGGATGGAGGTCAGGTACGCCGCGAGCGGCCTTTTCGACAGTAAGGCCAGCGGCGAAGAAAGAACGGCCCAGGCAAGATAGGGCTTCACCGGGTCGCCGCTCAAATTGAAGATCTGCGCGTAAAGGCCTATGCCCAGTATCGGCATGAAGAACCAGAGCGTTTCCAGCGGGACGGCGGCGGAGGGCTTGTCCTCGAACCTCCGGGCGGCTTCCGCGGCGCCGGCGAAAAGCAGCAGGAAAGCTCCCATCTTCGCCAAGGCGCCTATCTTGTCCCAGTTATGCGCCGCCACCAGTATCACGCCGAGCGCGATGAACAGCCCGGCTGCGGCCCCTATCCAGTGAACGGCCTTGAAAGAGGCGAAAGCCCTTTGCGAATAGGCGTGCTCCCAGGCCCGGCCGGCCTGCTCGGGGGTGATAATGCCGGCGGCGGCGGCTCCGAGCAGGTCTCTCTTAAGTTTCTTGTAATAAGACATTGATCCGTATCGGGAATATCCAGATTATACGATAACTGAATTCCCGATACAAATCGGGCTAGGGTTTGCAGGCCGGCGGCTCGCCGCCCTCGTAATAGCCGACCACGCGGTTGATCGTCTGCACGTAGGCGAAGCCGCGCCCGGGCTTGTCCAGGTGCACTTCCTTCACGATGCTGTCCAGGATCTTGTCCGCGTTCTCTTTGGTGGCGGCTATCAGGATGATCTGTTTTTCGGCCCTGATGAACAGGCCGAAAACGCTCAGTTTCTGGCGCACGCCCGTGCCGCGGCCGTAAAAACTGGTGACGCCGGGCGCGCCGGCCTTCAGGGCGGCTTCCACCGCCTTGTGCCCGTCCTTGCGCTGGACGATGACCGTTATAAGTTCCATGCTTCTGTGCATTTACCCCTCCTGCGCCGGCAAAAACCGCGGGTCGGTGCCGGCGTGAATATGGTCGTAGTTCGTTAACCCCGCCATTGATAAGTATACAATAAAATGTACCAGGAGGCGGCGCGGCGGCTAAAAAACAAATTATCACACTGTTTTTATCTAGGTCCTTATTATTAATATAGAGGGCCCATTAACTCCCCTATGGTGGGCCCTAAAGCGGATTTAAAACTCCCGCGGCGGGCGTATACTATATTAATGAACTTTCTGCTGCGGAACGCACAGGGGGAGCCTGACATATGGTAGAGCAACCACCGGAAAGAGAAAGCGCCGGCGACATGGACGGCTTTATAGAGGAGCGCGAGCGCCTGGACCAGTTGTTCAAAGAGAAATTCACCAAGAACATCACCGTGATGTTCACCGACCTGAAGGGCTCCACCACCATAGCCGAGACGCATGGCGACTTCGCCAGCCGCTCCCTGATAAAGCAGCATAACGACATACTTTTCCCGCTGATACGCGCTAACGGCGGCACCCTGGTAAAGACCATGGGCGACGGCACGATGTCCTATTTCGGTACCCCGCTGGAGGCGGTGAGGGCCGCGGCCGGGATGCAGAAAGGCATAGACGCTTTCAACCTCTCCAGGAAGATAGCCATCCCCGTCCTCGTGCGCATCGGCATCCATACCGGCCAGGGCATAGTCGAGCATAACGACATTTTCGGCGACGTAGTGAACGTGGCCTCCAGGATAGAGGGGCAGGCTAATCCCGGCGAGATCTACCTTTCGGAGGAGGCCTATAACGCGCTCTCCGACAGGACCGAGATCCCCTGCGCTTTCGCCAAAGAGGCCCTGCTCAAGGGCAAGAAAGAGCCGGTCAGGCTTTACAAGGCTTTCTGGAACCCGGCCGAGCTGGAAAAAGAGCCCGCTCCGGCCGCGCCGCCGCCGGCGCCGGCGGCGGGAACACGCAAAAGGACCGCGCTGCGGACCAAGCTGATACTCTCCGCGATAGCGGCGCTGCTCGCCGTGCTGGCCGTTTTCAGGCTGGCCGCCGATCCCAGGCAGGACGAGACCCGCACTAAAAAACACTCGGTCAAGCTGAAGTCTTCCCAATAGGATGAACATAGCCGCGCGCGTAAAAAGCATGAAAGAGCTCTTCGGGGCGGAGCCCGCCGCCCGGCGCGCGAGCCTTATCACTTTGTCCGTCCTCCTCTCCGGGGCCGCCTCGCTCTGGTTCTTCATGCATCTGGCCGGGCTGCATCTCCCGCTCCAGGCGCAGTTCGCCGTGGGCTGGGGCGCGGCCGCCGCGCTGATAGTGCTTAAGCGGTTCGACAGGTCCAGGAAGCCGCCTCTCAGGATAATTTTCGTGGTACTGTGCGGCTTCCTGACCATCCGCTACGCCGTCTGGCGGACCATGGAAACCCTGGTCTATACCGGCTTCTGGGATTTCCTGGCGATGCTGGCCCTCTACCTGGCGGAGATGTACGCCATAGCCCTGCACGCTCTCGGCGCCTTCACCAGCATCTGGCCGCTGGAGAACAAGATCATGCCGCTGCCGGCCGACGCTTCGCTCTACCCTTCCGTGGATATCTTCATCCCCACCTATAACGAACCGCTGGACATAGTGCGGGTGACGGCGACGGCGGCCCTGAACATAGATTACCCGGCGGATAAGCTGAAGATCTTCATACTCGACGACGGCTCCACCGTGGCGAAGAGGAACGCTTCCGGGACCTCCGAGGCGGCCTGGGAAAGGCATTACGAGTTCAAGAGGCTGGCCGCCGGGCTCGGCGTCGGCTATATCACCCGCAGCGGGAACCTCAAGGCCAAGGCCGGGAACCTCACGCATGCGATGCGGCATACTTCCTCCGACCTCATTCTGGTCCTGGACTGCGACCATGTGCCGGCGCGCGACATCCTGAAGAACACCGCGGGCTGGTTCCTGAAGGACGAGAAAGTAGCCTTCGTGCAGACCCCGCATTTCTTCATCAACCCGAACCCGATCGAGAAGAATATGGGCGTCTTCCAGGACGCGCCCAGCGAGAACGACATGTTCTACCGCGGCATCCACCCCGGCCTGGACATGTGGAACGCCAGCTATTTCTGCGGCTCCGCGGCGCTGCTGCGCAGGAAATGCCTGGAGGAGATAGGCGGGGTCCGCGGCGAGACCATCACCGAGGACTGCGAGACGGCCCTGTCGCTGCACAGCCGGGGCTATAAGAGCGTCTATATCCCGCGCCCGATGGTCTGCGGCCTCTCGCCCGAGACCTTCGACGACATGATCGTCCAGAAAAGCCGCTGGGCCCAGGGCATGGCGCAGGTCATGGTGCTGGCCAACCCGCTTTTCGCCAAAGGCCTCAAACTCTACCAGCGGCTCTGCTATTTCAACAGCTGCTTCTACTGGTTCTTCGGCCTCTCCCGGGTGATCTTCTACGTCGCCCCGGCGGCCTTCCTGCTCCTGGACCTGAAGGTCTATTTCGCCTCCGTGCCCCAGGTGCTGGCCTACGCGGTCCCGCACGTGATCGGCTCTTTCATCCTGACCGGCTTCCTTTACGGCAAGTACCGCTGGCCGTTCTTTTCGGAATTCTTCGAGGGTATCCAGTCCCTGTTCCTCATCCCGGTGGTCCTCTCCGTGCTGGTCAACCCGCGCAAACCCTCCTTCAAGGTGACGCCGAAAGGGAACGGTCTGGAAAGCGACCGCATCAGCGGCTTCGCCACCCCCTTCCTGATGCTGACCCTGGTGCTGGTGGCGGCCGTTCCCGCCGCGGTGATCAAGTGGTTCCAGTGCCCGGTCTATCGCGATATCACGCTGATAACCCTGGTCTGGTGCGTGCTGAACCTGGTGCTGGCGCTGGCCTCGTTCGGGGCCTTTTTCGAGCGCAAGCAGTCCCGTAAGCACCACCGGATGTGGGCCAAGGGCAAGGCCCAGGTCTTCCTGCCCAGGCTGAAGGCCGTAGTGCAGGCCAAAATGGACGATATCTCGTTGACCGGCATCGGACTGACTTTCAAGCTGCCCCAGGACCCCGGCCCGCTGGAGCATCTGGTGCTGGAGACCAGGAACAGCTACGGCAAGAAATTCAGGATAGAAGCGCGCGTGCAGCGCTTCGTAAAGAAAGGCGCTGACTATGTCTGCGGCTGCGAATTCCTGCGGGCCGGCGCGAAGCAGACCGCAGAAACCCTGGAATTCGTCTACTGCGACGGGCAGAAGTGGGCCGATTTCTGGAGTCAGAAGACGAAGCCGGCCAGCCCGCTCTGGATGGCTTCCTTCCTGCTCCGCTCCAGCGTGAGCGGCGCGAAGATCTTCTACGCCACTATGACCAGGACCTTCGTGATGCCGGTCACGCGCCGCGCCTGGCGCCTCGCCGCCCGCCTGGCGGGGAGCGCCGCTGTTTTGCCGGCGCCTTCGGAGGCTTAGCTTGAACCCTTCCTACAGGCTGCTCACGAAAGACGATTTCGACGGCATGACCTGCGGCATCCTGCTGAAGAAGCTGGGCCTGGCCGCTGAAACGGTATTCGTCCACCCGAAAGCGATAGAGAGCGGGATATTCCCCGTTACCGGCGGCGACATCACGGCCGGCCTCCCTTATAAGGAAGACGCTTACCTGGCTTTCGACCATTTCGCTTCCGGGAAGAGCGCCGGGAACCTCGTGGCGGACCCCCGGGCCGCTTCCACCGCGAGGGTCGTCTACGCCCACTACGGGAAGGAGAAGTTCCCCGGCTTCCACGAGGATATCCTGGACGCCGCCGACAAGAGCGTCAGCGCCAGGCTTACCACGGACGATATCCTCTACCCCGAAGGCTGGACGCTGCTGAGCTACCTGGTGGACCACAGGACGGGCCTGGAGGGGCGCGGGACTTTCCGTATCACGCACAAAGAGCTGATGAACAGGCTGATGGACAAGGGGGCGGACCTCTCCGTCTGGGAGCTGCTGAGCCTGCCGGACGTGGAGGAGCGGCTGGAACTTTATTTTTCGCGCATAGAGGACCATAAGGGCCAGATACTGCGCTGCTCCTCCGTGTTCTCCAACCTGGTAGTCACCGACACGCGCCGGGAAAAAGCCATTTATCCCGGCAACAAGTTCGTGACTTACGCCCTGTTCCCCGAATGCGACGTTTCCCTGCACGTCTCGCCGGGGGCCGGCGGCAGGACGGTTTTTGCGGCCGGCAAATCCGTGCTGGACCGGCGCTGCTCCCTGGACATAGGCCGCATCATGAAGAAATACGGCGGCGGCGGCCACTCCGGGGCGGGCGCCTGCCGGGCCGGGAACGGCGCGGCGGAGGAGGTCCTCCTGTCGCTCATCGGCGAGCTGAGGTACGGCCTGCTCAAGAACCTGTTCCTCGGCTATTTCAATTACTACTGAGCTCATTTGATAAAATAGGGCGTACGGCCCGCGTCGGACCCCAAGCTGCGTGACCATTATGATCTTCTGGTACTGGTACCTTATGGCCGTGGCGGCCCTGACTTTCGCGGGTTATGTCACGCCGGACCCCGTCCCGCTGGCCGCGCTGGCGGCCCTGGCGCACGTTCACTCCCGTTTTTTGGCGCCGAGGAGCCGCGCGGCGGCGGCCGCCGGCGCCGCGGCCGCCGCCGGAGGCGCGCTGGCCCTTTTATGGCATAGTTCCTTCCTGCCCCCGCCTTCTACGCTGATAAAATTCCTGGCGGACCCGAAAACGCGGCCTTCGGCGCAGTATATGCTGGAATTCGCCTGGCAGTCCCTGAGCCCGGCCATGCTGGCTGCCGGGGCGCTGCTCTTCGCCCTGGTGTTCTTCGGCTACCGCCGGAAGCCCCTGCCGCTGGCCCTGTGCGCTTACCTGGTCCTGGCCGCGGCCTGCATAATGCATCCGCCGCGGAAGAGCGTGGAGCTGGACCCGGACGAGCCGCGGGAGGCGGAGAAATACCCGGTGGACGCGGCCGGGAACCCGCTGCCCAGGCGGGCCGCCGCCGCTCCGGTCCCGGCGCCGCTCGACCCTTTCTACGCGAAGGAAAGCTCCTGGGACGAGGGCTCTCCCGCGGCGTCCACCGCCGCCGCCCGCGCCGTGCCGCACCCGGCGGAGCGCGGCAGCGCCTCCCCTAAGGCTTTCTTCAGGAAGGAGAGCGGCAGGAGGGTCGAGTTCGGCAAGCCGGCCAAGGGTTCGCCCCCCTTCGATATCCTCATCCTGCATGTCTGTTCCCTGTCCTGGAAGGACCTGAAGGACGCCGGCTTCGACCTTCTGCCTTTCCTTTCCCGGTTCGATTATGTTTTCACCGGCTTCAGTTCGGCTTGTTCCTACAGCGGCCCGTCGGCGCTGCGCGTTCTGCGGTCCCCCTGCGGCCAGGCGCCGCATCCCATGCTCTATAACGACGCCCCGGCCGGCTGCTACCTGCTGGACGAACTGCGGGAAAGCGGCTTTAAGACCTTCACCATGGCCAGCCATGACGGCAGGTACGGGGATTTCTCGGTGAATTCGGGGAAATACGGCCACGCCGATCCGCCGCTGGGCATAGAAGGTCTGCCAACCGTTTACCAGATGTTCAGCGGTTCCCGCATGTGCCCGGATGACGAGGCGCTCGGCAGGTACTGGAAGGCGCGCGCCGGGTCCGGGGCGGCGAGGGCGGCTTTGTATTACAATACCGCCAACCTGCACATGGGAACGAGCAAGGCCGGGGAGGGCTTCAGGGGGGGCGCCACCGCGGCCTACAGGGAAAGGCTGGAGCTGACGGTGAAGCAGCTGGAAAGCTTTTTCGCCGAAGTAGAGCGGTCGGGCCGCAACGCCGTGGTGATCTTCGTGCCGGAGCACGGCGCCGCGCTGACCGGCACTAAGATGCAGGCGAAGGACGTCAGGGATATACCGCTGCCCCCCATCGTGACCGTCCCGGCGGCCGTGAAACTTATCGGAAAAAGCTTTCACACCGGCGGGGGGCCGCAGGTGGTCGCTAAGCCGGCCAGTTTCCTGGCCCTGGCCTGGCTTATCTCGGAATTCCTGCGCGACAACCCTTTCTCGGCGGAAGCGCGCAGGCCGGAAACCGTGGCCGCCGGGATACCTTCCACCGAGTTCTTCGCCGAGGACGAGAACGCGGCCGTGATGAAGCTGGGGGACGGCTACGTTTACCGCCATAAGGACGGGAAATGGTCACCGCTGCCCGATTACGCCGCCATCCCTCCCGGCACCATACCTTCCCCGCAGGAGATCAGGCGGGCGGCCGGACGCTGAAGCGGCCGGTTTCACCTCTTCAATCTTATAGCCACGGTGACGCCGTCCTTTCCGAGGACGGCCCCGGCCGCGCCGGAGACCCCTCCGGCCGAGGCTTTCACCTCGTACTCGCCGAGGAAGCCGCGGACGGCGAACTCGCCGCGCCCGTCGGCGGCGCCCGCCGTCTCCGTCCGCCATTTCCTCAGGAGCAGGTCCTCGAGCGCCTCGGCAGCGGGCTTTTTCGACCAGTCCTTCCTGTAGAGAGCCGGCCCGGGCCTGGAGTGCACGCCCTCCCAGAAGCACCAGAGCGTTATGCCTTCCACCGCCGGGTGGCTGAAGACGGCCGTCATGAAATCGCGCAGGTAATCCGCCTGCAGCTTTTCGTCGCTTACGTCGATGTCCAGCTCGGTGGACTGCAGCGGCCTGCCCAGGCGCCCGAACCGGTCCAGCACCCGCAGCAGGCGCTCGGGCGGGGTGAGGTCCCATTTGAAATGGGACTGCAGGCCGATGCCGTCGAGGGGGGCCTTTTCCTTCAGCAGGCGGAGGATCAGGGCCTCGTAAGCGTCCTGCTGCTCCATGTTCGCGCCGAAATCGTCGAGGATATCGTAGTCGTTCACGAAAAGCCGGGCCGAGGGGTCGGCTTCACGCGCCAGCCTGAACCATTCCGGGACCTCGCCGGGCCCGAGCAGGTCCGTTATCTCTTTGTGTGCGGTCGGCTCGTTCAGCACGTCCCATTCGGCGGCTTTGCCGCGGTAGTAAGCGGCCTCTTCCTTTATATGCCCGCGGATGGCCGCGCGCAGTTTTTCCGGGTCGGTTTTCAGTTTCTCCAGGCCTGGCGGCAGGTGTTCCCAGGCCGGCCAGACCAGGGTGTGGCCGCGCAGTTTTATCCCTTTGGCGCCCAGCCAGGCGACCATTTTGTCCGCCCGGAGCTTCTGCTCGCCTTCCCAGAAAGGCCACTTGAGACCGTTCTCGATAGTGGCGGAGTTGAAGAGCTTCAGGAAGGTTTCCCTGTAGCGGCGCTTATTCTCCTCCCTGTTCCCGGCGAACAGGAACTTGGAGCTGACGGCGCTGCCGAAATAAAAGGAATGCTTCACCAGCCTGACCGAGACGGCGGCGCCCCGGACCGGCTTGCCGTCGGGCCCGCTTACCCTGACGGTGAGCCCGGCCTTTCGCAGCTTTTCTATCCGCTCCTCCGCCGCTTTCCGCCAGGGCGCGTCCGCCTCCCTGCCGGCGTAAAAACCGGCCGGGGCGACGGCCGCGGGCTTCGCGGCCCGGCCGTAATTCACCAGTTCGAAGCCGCCTATGTCCACCGTCTGCTCTCCGAAACCGGCCCGGAAGGCGGCCTGCGCTTTGCCCGCCGGATAGTCGCCCGCCGCCCTGAACGGCACGTCCACGCGCCGCCACCGGACGCCGGCATCCGACGGAAGCGTTATGGATTTGCGGTAGTCGCCGCCGGCCTGTTCGAAGACGAAATCCAGCCTGGCGGGCCGGGAGAACAGCGTTCTCCGCAGGTAGAACCTGGCCGCCAGCAGGTCGCCGGCCCGCACCGGGGCTGTCGTCGGCGCGCGCAGCTGCACGTCGTAGGGGCGGGCCGGCTTCGAGAAGGTCCTGACGCGCACGGCGCTCTTGAAGGGCAGGGCCGGGTTCTTGATAGGCCTGACCGCCGCTGCGCCGCGGCCGCCGGAGAGGAAGGACTTGGGATCGGTCAGGGCGGACCGCTCTATCAGCGCCGCGCCTGCGGGAAGGGGCGGGAAAGGGGGGAGCCGCGAGATATAATGGGCGTAAGCGAGCAGAACGGCCAGGGCCGCCAGGAAGCCGCAGAGGAAGAACAGGAAGCGTCTCACTTTCCCTTCAGGTCCCAGTTATAATACCAGCTCAGGAAGCCGCTGAAAGTCCTGTCCGAACGGCGGAGCCCGGGGAAGCGCTGCCAGTAGTATTCCGCGCCCAGGTCGAAATGCCTGCCGCTGAGGACGGCCCCGAGCGAAGGCCCGCGCACGTCGTAATAGCGCCCGTTTTTGTTGCGCTGCCGCCAGTTATACGCCGCGTAGGTCCTGAATTTCCAGCCGCGGAGGGGCGCGAACCAGTCCACGCCCTGCCTGAGCCAGCCCTGGGAGCCGGAGCCTTCCTCGCCGTGCAGGTCGTAGCTCATTTTGCCCCAGGTCGAGAAAGGGAGAGCGAGCGGCGCGTGCGGACCGATGGAAGGCAGGCCCGTCCACTTCGCGAGATCGCGCGAGGCGTACCAGCCGGCGAAAAGGGAATAGTTCCTGACGCTGGCCGACAGGCCGGGGTAGCGCAGCCAGGCGAATTCAGCCCCGGCGGAAAGCCCGCTTTTTTCCGCCGCGGCGATCAGGGAAGGCCCGCTGGTATTATAGTAGGTCCTGTTCCGGGTGCGGACGCGCCAGTTGTAGGCGGCATAGGTGTTCAGGTCCAGGTCCTTCCCCAGCCTCGCCCAGCGCACTCCCTGCCTCGCCCAGCCCTGCGTGCCGGCGCCCTCCGTCTTTTCGGAGCCCTGGGAAAAGTTGCCCCAGACCGAACCCGGGTAGCCGTCGGGGGAAGAAGCCCGCGCGGCGGGGCAGAGCGCGCCGCAGGCCAGCAGGAAGGCCAGCGCGGCGCCCGGGAAAGGCCGGGGCCGGCTTTCTCTTTTCACTTCGGTTCGCCTCATAAAAGGGAAGTCTCCCTAAACGCCCGTTATCCGTTTCTTCCTGTATTTCTGCAGGAAGTAGAAGAGCGCCAGGCTCAGGACCAGAATGACCAGGCCCAGCAGCACGTTGTAAAGCCAGGGATAGCTGTAAAGAAAGACGTCCATGCGGGAGAGCAGCCCGGCCTTTCCGGCGAAATATTTCTTCCCGACGGCCACGGCCATGATGTTCTTCTCGGGGTTGGCGAGGCCTATCAGGACCAGGTCTCCCTTGACATTGGCCTGCACGCCGGGGTCGGCGAGCGCCACGGACAGCGCCAGCAGTTCCTTCGGGTCATGGGCCGAGAGCAGCACCACCGAGCGGCCTTCGGAGTACGGCGACTCGAATTCCATCAGGGCTCCGGTGCCGGCGCTCAGGCCGCTGACCTGCCGGCTGAAGGCGTACTGCGCCCTGTCGGCCCAGCCCTGGACCACGGGATAGGGGAAGGACATCTCTTTGGTCAGCGCGAGCGGCGAGAGGCTTTTGATGCTCTCCGGCAGGGAGCCGGTGTCCCCGATGACCACGAGCTCGCCCTTGTATTTCTCCGGCGGGGTCAGCGTGTACTGGAGCTCCAGCAGCGGGTGGCCGTTCTTCTGCGTGATCATGCCCACCAGGTTCAGCGCGGTCTCGATGGTCTCGCGGTCCCGGTTCGCGAGGTAGAACATGGAGCCGTGGCCGTCGGGCCAGCGCGTCACCGGGAAGCCGTTGAGCATGAACAGCTCCAGGCGGGGCATGTCCACGTAGTGCGGCATCGGCGGGAACTCCAGCGTGGAGACGTCCATGATGGTCAGGAATAGGTTCTGCATCTGCATATATTCGCAGTTCTTGCCCACCAGCGGCGTCAGGACGGGGTCGAACCGGAGCACGTTGTTGCCGGGCTTGAACAGGTAGGTGGGGATGTCCACCTTGTACCCCTCGATCAGCCCGCCGCGCGGGTCGTCCAGGTTTATCCCCCGGAGGAGCTGGCCGTTCAGCGACAGGTTCAGCACCGAATCCGCGCGGTTGGCGGCCCCGTAGGAATAGCTGAGCGACAGCTTGGCGTAAAGGTTCTGCTTTATCAGGAAGTCCGCGGGCAGGCGGAAGGAGATCTCGGCGCCGTTCGCGTTGCCCCCGGCGAAGGTGCGGCTGGGGAAGTTCAGGGATCTGAAGGTGTAGACCGAATCCGCCTTGATGACGCCTTTGCCGCCGTAAAGCGGGATGTCCGGCATGTCGAGGCCCGTGACCGTCATCTCGTTCGTTTCGGGGAAAGGGGAGGACATGACGGCGAAAGTCTCGGCGGCGAGCTTCAAATGGTCCTTGGTCAGGCCCGAGAGGACGACGAGCGCGTGGTAGGGGTCGCTGCCGGCCGCCGGGCCGCCGGGCCTGGGCAGGTGCATGAGCTTCAGGTAGGGCCCCTTGACGGCGGCCGGGTCGAAGCCGGCCCCGCGGATGGTCTTGGAAGCGAAATCCCTGCTGCCGATGAGGATATTGTCGTAGCCGGGCGCCAGCTCCCTGGAGACGGAGAAGACCACGTTCCTGTAGTCGAATTTCATCGCCACGCCGGACGCCAGGATGCTGGCGATGGCGAGCGTCTCCGGGTTGCCGTCGGGGATGACGAGGTTGATCTCCCCGCGGGGGGTGAGCTTGGGGTCGAACAGGAAATTGGCGACCGCGGAAAGCTTCAGGGGCACTTCCCGGAGCGTGTACTCTATCTCCATCACCGCGTCGTCGCCGTCCAGCTTCAGCGTGGTCCAGAGCTCGGGCTGGCAGGGGTATTCGCAGCCCAGGGTGTAGTGCTGGTTGACGGTGAAGGTCAGGTCGTTGTAGCCCGGCCGGAAACTCTCGGCCGGGATGGAGAACCTGACGGAGCCTTCGGGGGCCAGCGGGTTCAGGCCCGTCTGGGAAACCGGGTCGCCGTTGAACCTGGCGATAAGCCTGGAGTTCACGGCCAGGAGGGCGGAGGAATTCACGAATTTGAAGGCGAGGGAGGCCTTTCTTACCTTCCACCTGTCCGGCACGGGTATGGAGACGTTGTAGTCGGCCGAGGTGCATTTGAGGTCCACTCGCCTGGCGGAGGTGAACTTGCTCAGGGGCAGCCTCATTATTTCCGCGCGCGCCGCCCCTGGGAAGACGGCCAGGAACAGGGCGGCGAGCGCCGCGGAAATGAGGTTCTTTTTCATCGTTTAACAGTTACTTCGCGCCGTAATTATAATAATCTAGCAAAAAAACCGCCGCCGCGGGCTGAATAGTACGGTTTTTCGGGAATGATCGCCTGAGTCGCGGCCCTGCCCCCGGCCGGCTTATGGAAGTAATTTACCATTTTCAACAATAGGCGGCGGGTATTTTATAGAATTGAACGATGTCCGAACGCGACCGCATCTGGGACCTGCTCGGCTGGGGGGCTTTCCTCTTCGCGGCCTCGGCTTTCCTGCTGCCGGTCATCAACCCCGACATCTACTGGCACCTTTCCGCCGGAAAATATACCCTGGCTCACGCCGGTCCGCCGCGCGCCGATTTCCTCTCCTGGCCGCTGGCCGGCGCGGACTGGGTGGACTTCGAATGGCTGCCGCAGGTATTCTATTACCTCCTGCACAAGGCCGGCGGCTTCGGGGCTCTTTTCCTCTTCAAGGTCCTGCTGCTGACGCTGACCCTCCTGGTCTTCCGCGCCACCGTCCTGCTTTACGGCCGGCGCGCCGCGCTGCCTTTCCTGCTGCCCTTCTTCGCCGCGGTTATCCTGCCCAACTGCGACCTGCGGCCGGAGAATTTCACGCTGCTGTTCTTTTCCCTGACGCTTTATTTCCTGGAAAAGGACCGGCTCGCCGGCGCCAAAACGCAAAAAGGAGGCTGGCTCCTTTTTGTGCCCGCTTTCGCTTTTTTCGCGCTCTGGGCCAATATGCATGCCGGCTACCTCTACGGCCTGGCCCTGATAGGGTTTTACGCCGCCGGGGAGTTCTTCGAGGAAGAGCTGCCTTGCATCTACGGCGGCTCTTTCGTCCGGCCCGGCCGGAGCCTGGAATACCTGAAGCTGTTCTTCCTGGGCCTGGCCGCCAGCCTGGCGAACCCCTACGGCTGGAAGATCTACGGCGTCATCGCCGACCACCAGCGGCATATGACCACGCTGCAGGACCATATACAGGAATGGGCCTCTTTCGACCTGACCAACGCCTATCAATGGCCTTATGTGCTGCTGCTGGCCGGAGCGACCGGCGGTTTTATTTATTTTCTGCTGCGGCGGAGGCATATCGTTTATCCCCACCTGGCCGCCCTGCTCTTTTTTCTGTGGGCTTCCGCGAACCATTCGCGGCATATCCCTTTCTTCGCCATGACCGGCCTGGCCTTCGCACTGGCTTTGCCCTGGGAAAGACCTTCGTCGGCCCGGCTCCGGCGCGGCCTGGCCTGGGGCGGAGGCGCGCTCTGGCTGGCCGCCGCCGGGTGGTTCTACGGCGAACTAATCTGGACGCAGTACACCGGCGGGGCGCAGTTGTCCAAATGGGGCTCGGAGGGCATGGCGACTTTCCTGCGCGCCAACAAGGCCGAACTCTCGGGGCTCAGGCTCTTCAACCACTGGGGCTGGGGCGGCTGGGTGGGCTGGGAGCTGGGGCCGGACTATAAGCCGTTCATCGACGGGCGCTACCTTTTCCATGACCGGATAGGCGAGGTCACCGGCCTCGGCGGCCAGGTCGGGAACTGGCGTAAGCTGATCGCCAAATACAAGTTCGACCTGGCGCTGATAAAGCTGGACGAGCCTAACGTGCCGGTCAAGCAGGGGCTGGACGGCGGCGGGGCGGCGGTTTACTGGCGTCCCACCTACCTTTTTTACCTGCCGCGCAGGGACTGGGCCGTGGTCTACTGGGACTACTCCACCGCCGCGCTGGTGCGGCGCGGTTCCGTGCCGGCCGCCTGGCTGGCCGCGCATGAGTTGCGCTACCTGCGCCCCGGCGATACCCTGAACCTGCCGGGTCCGCTGCTGGCCGGGGAGATACCGCTGCGGGAGCTGCGCCGCGAACTGCAGGTCTACCTCCGCTGGCATTCCTCCGGCCACGACCGGTCCGTCAACGGGGAACTGATAAATTTTGTGAAAGGGCTCGAGGCGCTCTGCGCCATGAAGGGGGCTAAGTGCGCGAAATAATGGCCGAGCTCAGGACCCACCCTCTGGCGCTTTTCGCCGATTTCCGCAGGCTGTTCGCGGGCCGGGTGATCTCGGCGGTGGGCGACAAGTTCTTCTCCATCGCCATAGCCTGGTGGGTGCTTTCCAGGGCGGGGGAAAGCTCCAAATTCCACCTGGGCCTGGTCATGGCCATGAACGTGATCCCGGTGGTGCTTTTCGGGCCGCTGCTCGGCACGCTCTCCGACAGGTCGGACAAGCGCCGGGTGATGCTGGCCGCGGACGCGGCCCGCTCCGGCCTGGTGCTGCTGCTCGCCGCGCTGCTCTGGACCGGCCGGCTGAACCTTTACTGGTTGTATTCCATCTGCTTCCTGATCTCCGGCTTCGGCCCGCTCTTCGAATCGGCGGTGGCGGCCTCGCTGCTGCGGCTGACCTCGGAGGAGAAAATGCCGCAGGCCGTGGCCGCGGACTCCTCGGTGATGCAGTTCTCCAACGTGATAGGCTCGGCGCTGGGCAGCGTGCTGATGGCGGTCGCCGGCGTGGCCGGCGCTTTCCTTTTCAACGCGGCGGGCTACGCCGCCTCCTTCGCGGCTGTCCGGGGCATCGGGACGCCGCTGGTCCCGGAGGCCAGGACCGAGAGCTCCTTCACGGCGGAATTCAGGGAGGGGCTGGCCTACATCTTCGGGAACAAGCCGGTGCTCTGGCTGATCCTGTCCTTCGCGGCCTTCAACTTTTTCGTCGGGCCGATACTGATACTTATCCCGATGATCGTGAAGTTCACGCTGAAGGAGTCGGTGACCTGGCTGGCCGTCTTCGAGACCTTCTTCGCGCTGGGCTCCTCCGCCCTGGCGGTGGCGCTCAGCTTCAAAAGGTCCTACGGCAATATCTACCGGTGGTTCTTCGGCTCGCTGCTGGCCGTGGGGCTTTCCTTCGGCGGGCTTTACTTCACCGTGGAGAAATACGCTCTCTGCGCTCTCCTGTTCGGGGCCGGGGCGGCGCTCGGCGCCGGCAACGCCGTGGTGCTGACCCTTTTCCAGACCACCGTGCCGGACGCGATGAAGGGGCGCTTCTTCTCGGTCCTGACCACGCTGGCCTACGCGGTGCTGCCGGCCACGTTCATGCTGAACGGGCTGCTGGCCGAAAGCTTTTCAGTGGGTTTCTGCATAGCCCTGAACGCCTCGGCCGTGCTGGCGCTTTCGTTCTTCGCGCTGCTGATACCAAGAGTGGAGGAGAAGGCGTAGAGCGGGCGGAGAAACCTTGCGGAGAGGTTCGGTACGGAGGGAAAAATGAATTACGGAACACTAGCCGTCGTAGGCGCGGCGCTCGCGCTGTGCGCCTGCGGGAAGGAACCGGCGCCGGGGGAGCATGTGGACGCGGCTACGCAGGTGGGCGTTTCCACCAGCGGCGCTCTGGGCAGCGCGCTTAACGCCCCCGCCAACTATATGCGCGGGATGCAGGGGAAGGTGGATAAGGCGGAAGAAGCGGCCGCCGCTTACCAGAAGGCGGCCGAGACGCATGACGGCAACAAGGCGGATACCGGAGAGTAGGGTTCAAGCTTTAACCACCGGCGAGCCGGAGATGATGTCGTGCCAGGTGCGGCCGTCCTTTTCCCAGAGCGCCCGGGCGTAGCCGACTGGTGAGGGGTTCGCGCTTGTATTGGTAGATGGGCAGAGTTCGCATTCTACATAATATGCGAACAGCGGGCGTAATGTATAAAAGGTCGTCCGACGGAGGCGTAACAGAACTGAAGGGGGGAGTTCGCTTTTATGGGCCGAAGGCGAACAGGGCGCGGCCGCCCGTGGCGGCGGATATCCGGATATCTACTCTGGCAGCCGGGAGTAGAAGGAATTTAGAATTTCAAACGCCGCCGCCAGGTCCGCGGGCAGGCCGCACGCGCCGGCTAAAGCCCCGAAGGGCGCCTTCCAGGCGGCGGGCGGCCGGGTGAGAGCCGCCGGCATGGGGTGAGTCTTCCGGCGTTTAAACGTGGCGTCCAGCGCCAGCCGGACCCTGGCATGATCCATTTTGCCGGAGCCGATGAGCAGAAGCATATCAATAAGATCGCGGGCGCGGGAGTTGGGCGTCTCGCGCGGGAGGGTGTAGGAGTGAAGCTTTTCCGCGAAGTGCTGCTCCCGCGAAATAGTGGGGAACTCGGCGCCGGGGATGCCGGCGAACGCGAGCCAGTCATGGGCCTGCGTAGTATCGAACGGAGCAAGGACCACATCGCCGGCGCCGACATCGAGGTGAAAGCGCACAAAAGTCCGGTCGTCCACAAGGGCTTCGACGGGGAAGCGGGCGCCGCCGTAGGGCGCCGCATCCAGGTCCGGCATGGCTTCGCCGATACTGAACGAAAAGAAATCGCCCAGGTCCCAGGCCGCGGACTCCGCGAGCGCTTTAAGGATCGCCGCTTTAAGAGGCTGGTCTTCCTGTGTGCCCAGGGAATGCCGGAGGGCCAGGTCGATATCCTTGGTTGCGCGGGCTTCTTTCATCCGCAATTCCAGGGCATAGCCGCCTTTAAGTATCCAGGCCGCGTCTTTCCGGGCGAACAAACGGGCCAGCAGGCGGTCAAAAGATACTTCCCGCATAAGACGCTGGAAATCCAGACCTTCATTTCTTGCTTTTTGTTTGAGCCGGTCTTCGAGGGCGCGGCGGAATGCTGCGGGGCTGGCGTACGTCTTCTTGTCCATTATTGGTCTCCCCTGAGCTGCTCGATCTCTTTCTTTATTGCGGCCGGAATCCGTTTGGCTCGCTCCAGCTCCGTGCGGGTAATGAGCCCGCGCTGGAACGCCTGCTTCACCGCTTGCTGCATGTGATCCATCTGGACCGTGCGGGTGGATAGAAGATCGGCGATAGTTTTGAGCGGCCGGGTTACTCTGACGCCGAATCTTTTACCGATATCGTCTTTGTGCACGTTGGCGCGGTGAAGGACCGGGAGTCTGGCTGGGGCGCCCCTTCGCCGAAAAGAGCGAGGTACGGTCATATGCAGCCTGGCCGGATTGATATCCGAAAGATCGTAAATGCTCAGGGCTGTTTCGTGCGAATAGACGCCCTGCGGGACGTCGTTGTGATTGCGCGACCACAGCCACCAGAACATGAGGTCGGGCCGTTCCGCGGGGGGGAACTTGGCCAGGCGATAGATTCCGCGGCGCTCCCTGATCCAATTGCCCATCCGTACATGGTAGCTATGGTTATTCCTGCAGAAGCCAGCCGCCGCCGCCTGCTTGGGGGTGAAATAACCGCCCTGCCCTTCGGCGATCTCGTAGAGGCGCTCAAAAGTTTCTTTATAACTATGCGGGTTGTCGGGCATACACAAATATCTTACATTCTAAGTCAATTGTAACATAAAACAGTAGGAAGTCAAGGCCGGGGGATATCCGTATATATGGATATACGGATATCCGACCAAAAAAGCGAGTTCAATTACACCTGGCTACCCCCGCCCTACCCTCCCCCCCCAGTGTCGCGAAAGTGGTAGTTTTGCGACACCCGGAGAAGGAACGGGGAAATCTTACGACGGAGGGGGGTAAGGTACGCGCGGACTTTAGCGACACTGGAATCGGGTTTAAGAAATCACCCCGGATTAAGGTCCGGGGTGATTCATAACGGTTGCAGTTAGCTGCTCTTAGACTTTAGAGGGGCCGCTAGGCCTACCGGGCCGGACGAGCGCCCGGACTATGGAGTAGATAGCTATGGCTGCGAGTCCGGCAACGACAGATCTAACCATAACCGATATACCATCCAGATAGCCACTCCCGCGTAATACCTCAAGGGAAATCCCCACAATAGTTCCCGTAATCACACCAGTTATTATTCTTCTTGTTCTTTCAGACATGAAGTCCTCCTAGTTCTGGAAAGCTACGGCGCGGCCGCGGTAATGACCATGAGCGTCAGTCCCGGTTCCGGCTGTACTGGACCAGCTGGCGCATTCTCTGACGTTGGAGCATTCCTTCACATTCTCACACAGCTCCTGGCAAATTTGCCCTGAGGCCCCGATAGCGGCACCAGCGCCTATACTGCCACCAGCCGCCGCTCCGGCGGCTCCCGCCGCGGCTGCACAGGCTATGCGGCATACCTGACGGTTCGTACACACCTGCACGGTGGTCCAGGAATTACAGGTAAGATTAAGTGAGTCGCGGCTCTTATTACCAGAAACCTCTCCGCCGCCGGTATTAAAACGTCGGGCAATAATACCGGCCGGAAAGGAATATGTGCCACGCTTATTATACACAAAAGCCGCTTTCTCTTTTGTAGTGCCATAGTCGAGCAGGTTCTTTAGGTTAATCATTACGGTCCCCTTGCCTTCAGCCGCGCATGATTCTATTGCTCCTTGTATAACACCATGAACCACAGCCACGTTAAGGCGCAAGAAGGTTTCTTCCTGTTGTATGGACGGGGCTGAGATTGCGGTGCCTTCCGTAGTGGCGCGCATAGCGGCGCGAATCCACGGCGGGAACACCGGGGGCTGACTACCGCAGCAGTCCGAAGAGACAACATGCAGGCCGTCGTTGGCCTGGAAAGGCGGGCAATACATGGCACAACTGCCCTGGATAGGCGAAGGCGTCGGAACCGGCATGGCATCGTCAGGGATGATCTGGAGGGATTCCGTGAAGACGCTGTGTTTGGACTGTGCCTTAAGCGTACCGTCGAAGTCTACATTAATGTTGATCTGGGCCCGGGCGGCCGAGGCCGCCGACATCACCGTGAACACCGCTATCAGTATGTTGCTCTTTTTCATAATCTTTCTCCTACCCTTTTAGATTCTATGCTGCTATGCCCAATACAGAGCATTTTTTATGCCAATGCGGCACGGGGGGATTTTAGGGCGTTTTGTGGCCAAAACCGGGAGTTTTGGCCGGAATTTGAAGGGAGGTATGGGAAAAACATTTTCATTTGAAAATATTTATTTTCAAATGAAAAGGAAAGATGGGTGTTTACACCCCTTTGGAGGGGGGACGTCAGGCCCAGGGGGGCTCTTTGCCGGTTACTTTCAGCCAGGGGAGGTGGGCGAATTTTTCCGGGCTGTGGCCGGTGGCCATGGTGATATCGGAATAACCTTTATTATGCAGGTCGGCGGCGATAGTCTCGCCTTTTATGCCGTCGCCGAGATCGGAATCGATATAGACGGGGGTGTCTTTGGGGAGGTTCTCTATCGCGGCATCGAGGTCTGACGGGGTTTTACAGGCCCTCAGCTCCATGCCGGCGGCTTTGGCGGCCAGCTTCCAGTTCATGTGGACCAAGGGGTCGTCGTCCAGCAGGATGACCGTACTGGGGGCCGGTCTGGCGGCCTCGCTGCGCGGCAGCTCTATGGTGACCGATGTGCCTTTGCCGGGCTCGGAGCTTATTTGTAGGCTGCCGCCCCAGCTCTCTATGGTCGTGCGGGCGTGATAAAGCCCGAGGCCGGTGCCGCCGGCTTTGCCGTGGGTTTCGCCCTTCCGGCCTAGCCTGGCCAGGATCTCGGGGGGTATCCCTTTGCCATCGTCCTTGATTTCTATGACAACGCGGCCATCCAGGGTCGAAAGCCCCACCGAAACGGTGCCGGGTTTTTCAAAAGCCTCCACAGAATTGTTCACCAGGTTGGAAATAAGCCGCTGGAATTCTTTAGGCTTGATGGAAGCCTTGGCATCCACAGCCTCGTCGGTGAACACGATCTTAACGCCGGTTTTGTCTTTATGCTGCAGGCGCTTCTCGGCCAGGACCTGGTCTATAAGCCCGGCCAGGGCGGTGACTTCGGGTCCGGTTTTGATCTCCGCGCCGGGCGCGCGGTAGCGCCGCAGCAGATCGTCGGCTATCCCCTGCATGCGGTTCACGGAGCCCTCTATGAGCGAGCGCTGTTCGGCCGGCAGCTGCTCCAGGCTTTTGGCCGCAGCCCCGAGCGCCGCCAGCGGGGAGCGTATGTCGTGCGCGACCTGGGCGGCTATGTCGGAGACGGCCTTGCTGACGGCCAGTTCACTTTCAAGCCGGGCAGCCTGGCCCAGGGCGTCGCTCATGCGCCCGGTCATCTGGGCGAAGGGCGTGCCGATGATGCCCGCCGGCAGGCGGGAGATGTTCTTTTTTATGGAATCACGGATTATATCTCCCCGGCCGGAGGCGGTGATGGCGTTTATTTCATTGACCGAGCGTTCAATGGCCAGCAGGGTCTGTATGGCGCCGAGGTTGGACATTACCAGCAGTCCCAGGAAAAAGAAGACCACGGTGATGAACAGGACATAATTCTGTTTAAATACCGAGGTGTTGACGTCCACCAGGTCTATCACGTATTCCAGCCGGCCCAGCTCCGCGCCGTTCGAGATGAGCGGCACATTATGGATTATCTGTGTGCGCGGCCTGTCGTAAAGATTCCCGACGATGGCTTCTTTGAATATCCAGCGGCTGCCCTCGAACTGAACGGGATGGAAAAGGATGCGCTTGATATTATCGTTCTTGATGCGCCAGATGATGCGCTGGGTCTCGAAGACGTCACCTGCGAGGAACGCTTTCTCGAAATAGGCCGCGTTCTGGCGCAGAGCGGTCAACAGCTTGTCATCCGCCACGCGCACCGCCGAGAACGCCGAGAAGGCCTGCCAGAATACCACGAACACTCCCACCGCCGCGGCGTAGTGCCGCCAGTTGTAGGCCAGTATGCGCGTGAAAGTTTTTACCATCTGAAATCCGCCACCTCGGGATATTCAATAAACCCGACCCCGACGTTAAGATTCCTGATGTCTTTCGGATAGTAAAACACCCTCTCCTCCTGGTACAATGGCAGAACGACGGCTTCTTTTCTTAGTGCCGCGGCGATCTCGGCGCCGACAGCTTCCCTGCGCTGTACCTCCCGCTCGACATCCAGCTTCTTTAATATTTCCGCGACCTTTGGCAGGGGGAAATCCAGATAGCCGTCAGATTTCAAAAACACCTCGAAAAAAGCGGCCTGCTCTGAACGTATGGCGTCCAGATACATTACTATCGCATTGAACGGCCTGGGCGCCTTATGGAGATTCTTCATCAGCTCTCGCGGAGTGGAGTTAATAATTTCCATTTTCACTCCGGTATTTTTATAAAAGTCCGCCGCGAATTCCGAGAGCTGTTTGAGGTTGTCGTCCCGCCAATTGGCGAAAGTAAATCTGGACCCGGAAAGCGCCGCCTTAACCGGCTGCCCGCATGTTTGTTCGGCTAACCCGGGCTCCGCGCCGGGCACCCCCATTGGGAAAACGTTCTTTATTGAGTAGAAGTCCTTCTTTGACGGCAAAAAGGCCTGCCTGAACCGGCGGACGTCCACACAGTTATAGATCAACTCCCGGATACGCTTATCCGGGTGGTTAATTATTAAATTACCGGACTTTAGTGTTACGTTGTTGAAGCTGGAATATTTCTCTGAAACCCAGGCGGGAACATCCTGCGGCGGGATCCTGTTAAAATCAGAAACCAGGCGGTCGCTGCCGCCGGACTTTTTCCAAAGGCCGTATTCATAGAGGATTATTTTATTATAGCCTGAAGACACCGGGGTCCGCCTGGCAAGCACCGCCTCCCCGCCGCCCAGACGCGAGATCCTGAAAGGCCCCAGCCCCTGCTCAAAAGCCTCCGACACTCTGACCGACGGAGCATTCTCATACTGGGTCAGGAACTCCAGGAAACTGTTTCGCGGCCCGGCGAAAGCCACCTTGAAGCAGCCTCTGTTGTCAGTAATCTTTGCGGATGCATCATATTTACGCGCGATGTTACTGATATACTTTTCGAACAGCTCACTGGAGAATGGTGTCTCTTCGTTGAATTTCAGCGCGGTATCGGGACAGAACTCAAAACTGCCGTCCGAGATATTCCTCGCCCATTTCTTCAACAGGCGGCTGCTATAGTTTTCACCGTCGTCCAGCCTGAAAAGCGGCTCGTGCGTCTGCCTTAATATGTAGTAAACAACGCTTCTGCTGGCAAGTTCCGGGGAGATCTTCTCAGGCAGCCCGTTGGATAGAACGACCCATTCCTGGTTTTTTGAGGCGCAGCCCCAGGAAAACAACCAGGCGGACAGCGACAGGGCTGTCAGGATTTTCTTTCGATGTTCAGGCATAGCGGAACAAAACCTATTCTTCTAAAGAACCGCTGGGAACGGAAATTGAACGAATCGATATAGCAGTTGACCCGCTGCGCCACTATCCGCTTCAGCCATTCCACGATCAGGCCTTGCGCCGCTATCCGTTCGGGGAGCCGCAGGCTTTTATCAAGCCAGACCCAGTTGACGCAGTCTACGGGCTGCGCCAGGTGGTCCTTTATCCCTACCACCGTCACAAGCCCGGAAACCCGCTCCCCCTGCGCCAGGCATAGGGACTTTTCAGAAGAAAGATAATTCCTGGCCACGTTCTCCGAGAACTTTATCCGGGAATCGGGAAGTTCCCCCGGGAACTCTTCATTGAAGACCCGCAGGACCGTGGACAGGTACAACTGCCGTATCTCATCAAGGCTGCCGGCTTTCTTTATACGGATATTTGTGGATATAGCCGCGCCTTCCGGAGCGATCAATTTTTCTTTATCGGCACAATACACCAGCCGCGCGCCATATCTGCCGGAGATATTCCTGCGCAACGAGAGATATTCATCCGGGCCGTAGTCAGAGAACAAGAACGAGAGGGTCTGGATATTTCCGGGCCAGGGAAGCTCTTCTATCAACCGGTCGCAGACCGCTTCGAGGGCGTCGATCCTGTAATAGATGTTCTTTTCGGTTGTCTTCCAGAGCACGGGCTTGTCAGGCATAGATCTTAGACGGCGCCGCCGGAATTAAATATGTGTTCGCAAAGAACACAGTGGGAAGAATGTGCCGGTGAAAATTTCACAGCGGGGTCTCCACAGCGTTTTAAAAGCCCCGCGAACCTCAGGGTGGACATGCGCCGGTAAAAATCACTTTTAAGCAATTCACCCGCCGAAGGGCGCAGATATTTCTCGGGGTGCTTCTTGAATTCCCTGAAAGAAATAGAGACATCGCACACGCTGAACCCGCGCCCGCACAGGTATGATATTTTCTTTCTATTGGGGCACTTCTCCCGCAAAACAGCCGCGTCGAATTCCATATGTGCGTAGCCGACGCCGTTGCTTCTCGCCTTGCCGATCGGGAGAACTTTTTGAACTCCTATCGGGAAAGCGCCGACCCTCCTCAGCTCTTTCGACAATACCAGGTCCAACGGGGATTGTATCGTGAGGATGGCGCCGAAATCCACTCCGGAACCGCGGCAGGCTTCATACAGGTTGTGGACATGCGCGTAAGGCAGGAATCTTTTATGGAACCTGTCGTATGACAACCGGACCTTATCCAGTTTTTTAATAGCGGCTAGCAAGCCTGCGGCCTTCGCCACAGTTCCGGCGAAATGCCCGTTCGTTGTTATCGATACGTTGATCTTTTCCAGCTCGGCAAACCCCGAAAGTACACGGTTTATTTCATCTATGTAGAGCGTCGGTTCGCCACCGGCAAAAGAGACGGACCTGAAACCATAGCCGTTGACGGTTCTATGGAGCAGCCTGATTTCCTTATCGGACAAATGGAGCCTGCGGTCGCCGGCAGTCCCACAATGCGCGCATTTAAAATTACACGCATAGCCGGGCAGGATTACCAATTGGGAGATTTTATTGCTGCGGCGGGCAGAGGCATAGCTGTTCATAGTTTTATGCGCCAGCCGCGTCTGCGCGGGAATTATGTGGGCGATTTAGAGCGGGAATATACGGACACGGCCAGCTGCTGGCAAAGGAACCGGGGAGGACCCCTCTGCCAGAAAAAAGCCGCTTAAGCGGCTTTTTTAGGGTCCGTGAAATCATGGACCTCTTCACACAACAAGATGTTTACGGGGTTCTCTTTCGCGGCGGAAAAGAGCTGGTCTTTCTCTGTCCGGGAAATTGTGCCGAGGTATTTGCTGGCCTGGGTTACGGAAAATATACCGACGGAAACCAGAAAAGCCGCTATTATTTTATCTTTGTTAGTCATTTTGTTTTCCCCTTAACTTTTATATTCTGCCATTTTTTTCGGCGGCCTTACAAACAAAAAAGGGAAAGCAAAGTTGATTGCTCTCCCTGGATACACCGGATTAAGGTCCGGTCGTGGATGCCCGGGGGCCGATTCCCCCGATTACAAGGATACTACGATTAGGGTTTAGCCGAAAGGGGTTGAATGTGAAAGGGTCTTTGGACCTAGCCCGATATAGGCCCGCCCTATGACCGCCACGCGCCCTGGCACTTTCATTTGCCGGTATCGAAACAGGCCAGCCCGGCTCTTGACAGCATTTTAAAATGCTTCGGCGTGGAGAATAACATCTTGTCCGCCCGGTAATGCAGCCCGAAGTAAACCTGCGCCTTGTTGAAATATTTACGGGCCTTCACACCCGTTACGCATTTCTGAGCGAATTTCCGGCCGTGCACGGCCGAGACCGCGCCATAAAAGGATTTCAGGTCTTTAGCGGTAATTTCTTTCCTGGCGTCTTTGTACTTTTCGTCGAAAGCCGATAGAAGCTGCGCGGCCGGGATATCCCGGTATACTTCGTTATGCACGACTATCCCGGGCCCCAATTTTTTACGCTGGCCCGGAAATATGGACGGGTATCCCATCGCGAGTGAAACCACCGGGATTACGCCTTTAGGCAGCCGGCACATTTCACGGATCGCGGAAATCCTATCGAAGATGGGGCCGATATACACCGACCCAAGTCCCAAAGCATCCGCGGCTGTGCATATACTCTGCGCGCATATTATCGTATCCTGGAACGCTATCCAAAAAGGCCTGAGCGCGCGCTCAGCGGAGAAAGGGGCTTCCTGCAGTTTCGCCCAGCGTTTCAGCCTGTGGAAATCAATGCAGAAGATCAGGTGCAGCGGGGCCTTTTTCAAGAAACTCTGCCCGCAGAGCTTTGCCAGCCGCGCCGTTGCGGCTGCCTTCTCTATTTTGATTATTGAATAAGGCTGCAGGTTGCCGCCGGTTGGTGCGTGTATTCCGGCTTCAAAGAGGCTCGCAAGAGCAGCGGGGGAAACTTTTTTTTTAGTGAACGTCCGGCAGCTCGCCCGGTTGATAAGAAGTTTTAGGGTTTTATTCATTGTGTAGTAACCATTAACGAGGATTATACTATTCTATCAGAATCTTATTCTGGCAAGGCCGCGGTTGTTGGCGCGGGCCTTGACGCCGCAGGCGGTAAGGGGGGCGCGCGGCCGCGCATATCCTTTTGGGGGGTTGGGGGTTTGGGTTAGGGTAGGCGTCTGAGCGGCCCCGTTGAGAATATCCTACCAGACTTGCGGGGCCGTGCGCGAATAATATTTGAGCCCGTCGTAAAACCGGGGGGACAATCACACCAGCCCGTCGGGAAAGTCTCATCCTGGGGCATTCTTGCGCGAATTTAACCGGCCATTTCGCCAGAAATGGCTATAAACGCGTTTAAAGGGCTTTTAAGGGGGAAGGGGGGTCGTTTTGGCCGGGAAAGCGCCTCCAGGAGGCGCCGGCGCCGGTTCTATGGGGCCGCAAACCTGGGGAACTCAGCGCCGCTTGGCTTTCAATAGCCCTTGGCCGGGTTGAAGTCTACGTTTAAGCGGGAATCTGGATAAACAAAATCCTCCGTTTCAAGGAGGGCGCCACTGTGTTCGCGTTTAAGAAATTCACTGCCTCCGCCATTCGTAATTTCCTTGAAGCGTTCCGGATGTGCTTTTAGGTATTTCACCCCTAGAACAACCGCAGACGAGTACTCGATATTCGGGTTGTCATAGTCGGATAAGGGGCTCTGTAGAGATGTGATAGCACATTCCTCATTGCGGTAAAGTTCCAGGATTCCTGCCGGTGACAACGTCTCAAGCTTTGAAGACAACTTCTTGGCAGACACCCAGCATTTGATGACCTCGTCTTTAGTGTGCAGAGTGTTCCTCATAATCTCATACTTTTGTTCTCCGCTAGAGGATTGTAGCGGAGCGGCCACTAAAACGGTTGAAATAACCAGGTATTTAAATATTTGCACCATAAGTTACCTCGTCGCCTTGGGGCGCCTGGTCTTCTTTGTGGCACTGTACGTCTTCAGAAGGCCCTTGGTTAAGTTGTGCCGGATTATTGGCGGGTGGTTTGGGGCTTTAAACGTACATGGCGGAAGAAGCGGCCGCCGCTTACCAGAAGGCGACCGAGACGCATGACGGCAACAAGGCGGATACCGGAGAGTAGGCCCGTTCCCTCTTTTCGATGATTGCCCGGCCGCCCCCGGACCCGGGCGGTCGCCTTTTACGCCGGGTTCGGGATGTCTATGAACTCGGTCTTGACCCTGAATTTCTTCCCGAGCACTTCGGCCAGCGCCATGACGCCGGGTTTCTCGCTGTTGTAGTGGCCGGCGGAGATGAAGTTGGCGCGGCTTTCGCGCGCGTATTCCTGCACGAATTCTCCGGCCTCGCCGGTGAGATAAAGGTCCAGCCCGGCCGCCACGGCCTGCTCGAACAGCCGGGCGGCGCCGCCGCTCACGGCGCCGACGGTCCTTATTTTTCCGGTGCCGAACCTGAAGCAGAGCGGCTCGGCGTCCAGCTTTATGGCCAGCGCCGCGGCTATGTCCTCCAGCTTCAGCGGCCCGGGGAAAGTCCCGCTGAAGCCTATGGTCGCCCCGTCGTAAGCCCCGAAAGGTTTCAGGTTCCCGGCGCCCAGCATTTTCAGCAGGCGCGCGTTATTGCCGCAGACCGGGTGCCTGTCCAGCGGCAGATGCCAGGCGGCTAGGGAGAGGCCGCTTTTGAAAAGCGTTTCCAGCTTGCGCTTAAAGGGCCCGCTGAAAGGCTGCGAGCGGCCCCAGAGCAGGCCGTGGTGCACGATCAGCATGTCCGCGCCGCAGGCGGCCGCGCGCCTGATGCATTCGAGCGAGGCGGAAACTCCGAAGGCGATCTTTCTTACTTCGGCCCCGCCCTCCGCCTGGAGGCCGTTCTGCGACGCGTCCTTTATCTTCCCGGGGTCCAGGTAGCGGTCCGTGAAAGCGACTATCTTGTCCCTGTCGGCCATAGGTCGTTCCTCTTCTTATTTTCTGCCGGGGCGCACCGCGTAGATATAGCCGTTCGCTATCTCCCCGGCGATATGGTCCGTGATGGAGAAACCGCCGCCGTCCTTCGGCGCCAGCAGCAGGGCGGCGTAGCTCCAGAGCTCCGGGTTGCCCCTGAGCAGCGCCGCCGGCACGCGCACGGAGATCCGGCCTTCCCCGGCTTTTACCGGGAGCGTGCCGGCGGAGACCGGGCCCCTGGGCGTCACTTTGTAAAGGACCGCCCCGTCGGGGGTGACCTCCAGGGCGTATTCCCAGGCGTTCTCGGGGAAGAAGCGCAGGGGGCGGCCCTCCAGCGGCCGGCCCATGCCGGCGCGCGGGCGGTGGTTCACGTCGATGTACAGGTCGATCCTGACATGGCTGAAGCCCGAAGGTTTCCTGAAGGCGTTGTCCAGTTCGAGCGGTATGAACTGGACGAGTATCCCTTCCTGGTCCGATTCCACCCTGAGGCCGTCCAGCTTCCAGATGCGGCTGGGGTCGGCGCCGGCGGGGAGCCGCGGGGTAGCGGCGGGCGGAAGCGGCGGGCGGGAGACGTTCTTTATCTCGAAGCCGCCGGGCAGCGCCGTGACCAGCAGCTGCTCGGCCCGGGCCGGTCCCGAGGCCGCGTCGGCCAGGCTGGAGAAGGCCCAGGGGGGAGGGGTCTTCTGCATCAGGCGGTAGGCGTTGCCCAGGGCGTTCCTGAGCTCTATCTCGGTCTCCGCGGCGGCGGCCGGGTCGGCGGAAGCCAGGGCCCGCAGCTTGCCGCCTTCCTCGGCGGAAAAATATTCCTCGAAGGCCGGCGAAGCCTGTAGGTAATTCCCCTGCGAAGCGTTGAGATGCAGCATGAGGTCGGCCCTGGTCTGCGCCAGGGCGGCCAGCGCGCCGGCCTGCAGCGGGGCGGAAGCCCAGGGCGTATAGTCGCCGCTCCAGGGCGAGACCGCGGCCGCCAGCTCCGCGGGGGCCGCCTCGGTGGAGAGCGCGAGCCCGAGCGCCTCGGAGACGGTAAGTCTTTTCCGGGGCGGGGAGGCTTTCAGTTCCGCCTCCAGCAGGGCGCGCAGGGCGGCGGGGTCGGCGGCGGAGGTTTCGTCGAAGAGGGTGAAGGAGGGCTCCGGCGCGTAGGAAGGGGCCGTGGAGAAGTTCAAGAAAGGCACCGCGTAGACGCCGCCGGCCGAAGCCACGGCCGCAGCCCCGGAGCCCGGCAGCAGGACCTCCCTGGCAGCGCCGGCGGCCAGGGGGCCGGTAGCCAGCCACTTTACACCCAGGGCCTTCGCCAGCGGGAAGTAGTCCGCCTCCAGGCCGCCGGGTGGGCTGACCAGCCCGGCCGGAGTTTTCTTGAAGGCTTTCGCCGCCGCGTCCCTGGCCAGGCTCAGCCGCAGGGCCAGGAAATACTGGTCGGCAGGCAGCGTCGCGGTGGAGGGCTTGCCGGACCAGTTCACCAGGGCGGAGGAGGGGTAGTAGAGCAGCGGCAGGGGCGGGTCGCCGGCCGGCCGCAGCGCGAGCTCCAGCCGGCCGACACCCTCGAGTTTCCTGACGCGTTCCTCCAGGTTCTTCGGCAGCGGCGGGAAAGCGGCGGTGAGGCGCAGGGCGGCGTCCTGCTCCAGCGCGGCCAGTATCCCTTCCGTGCCCGGGGCGTCGGCGGGGACCCAGAGTATGGCCTGCTGCGCGGCCGCCAGGGCCGGCAGCAGCAGGGCCAGGGCCAGCGCCAGTGTTTTCTGCCTGGTGTACATTATTTTACCGTGAGTACCGAGACCTTCCGGCCCGCTTCCAGTTCCGTGTCCGGGTTGAGCGGGTCCAGCACGTCCTGGCCGTCGATCCGGCAGAGGTATTTGTAGCGGCCCGGGGGCAGCGGGAGCAGGGCTTCCCAGGTCTTCGCGTCCTTCTTGACCAGGACCAGGGCCTCCGGGTTCCACTTATTGAAATCCCCGGCGATCTTGACTTCCTTCGCGCCGGCTATCTTCACCGAGAATTTGACGAAGTGCAGTTCGGGCTGCGGCGGCTCTACCGGCCTTTCGGAGTGGACGCGGAGCGGGGGGAGAGCGCCGGTGCGGGTGGGTTTTATATTGGCCACGCTCCAGTGCCCGACGAAGTTGAAATATTTCCTGATGGCGTTGTTGAAGAGCACGCTGGGCACGCTGACCAGCGCGAAGGCGGCCGCGGCGAGGAGCAGCAGCAGGGCTTTGCGTTCTATCACCGGGCCTCCAGCGGGGGCCTGAGCCGCGGCTCGGCTCCGAGCCGCGCCGCCAGGGCCTTGAATTGCTCCGTATCTATCCCGTCCTCCACGGCGGTGGCGAAGGCTTCGGGCAGGATCAGCGAGGCTTCCCTTATGAACTCCTTGACTTTCTCGAAACCGCCGGCGGCCCAGGGTTCCAGCGGACGCATCAGCGCGCGCCACTGCTCCGGGTCGGCCGTGTTGAGGCTGACATGCACCGAGTCTATAAGGCCCTTCATTTCGGGGACCACGTTCCGGCCCCAGACGGCGTTCGCGAGGCCGTTGGTGTTCAGGCGAACTCTAAGCGTACGCGGCAGCGGCTCGGCGCGGCCGGTCTTTATGAGGCGCGCGCAGGTCAGCATGGCTTCGAAGCGCATGGTAGGTTCGCCGTAGCCGCAGAAAACGAATTCTTCGAAAGGCGCGGCCGTCCACTGCTCCTTCGCCAGGGCTATCACCTCCGCCGGGGAGGGCTCCGCGCCGCCGAGGTCGAGGTTGCTGCCGCGGTAGTCCATTTTCCAGGCGTGCTTGACGCAGAAAACGCAGGCCGTCGGGCAGCGGTTCGTGAGGTTCACGTAAAGGCCGTTCTTGTAGCGGTAAACTATGGTGGGTTTCAGGGCGTCCATGTGTGAGCCGGCGAACTCGCGGTAGTGCTATTCGCTTTCTATTATTCTATCATTTAGAAATGAGGATTTTGATAGCTCTTAACGCTTTCAAGGGAACGCTGACCGCCGGCGAGGCCGGCGCCGCCGCCGCCAGGGCCGCCAGAAGGGTCTGCCCGGGAGCCGTCGTGGAAGTGCTGCCTATCGCCGACGGCGGGGACGGCCTGCTGGAGGCGCTGCGCCCGGCGCTGGGCGGGAAACTCCTGCGCAGCCGCGCGGAGGGGCCGCTGGGAGAAAAGCTGAGGGCGCGCTGGCTGCTGGCCGGGCGCGCGGCTGTCATAGAAATGGCCGAAGCCTCGGGCCTGCGGCGGCTGGGCGGCGCGAAGCTGCGGCCGCTGGACGCCTCCACCCGCGGGGTGGGGCAATTGATCTCGGCGGCCGCGCTGCGGGGCGCGCCGGAGATAATAGTGGGCCTCGGCGGCAGCGCCTCCAACGACGGCGGGGCCGGCTGCGCGCAGGCCTGCGGCTTCGAACTGCTGGACCGGCGCGGCAGGCCGGTGGCGCGCGGGGCCCGCGGCCTGGCGGAACTCTCCGAAATACTCCCGGGCAGGTCCGGCAAATGGCCGGAGGGCTTGAAAGTGACCGGCCTCGCGGACGTGAAGAACCCGCTCTGCGGCAGGCTCGGTTCGGCGCGGGTGTTCGGGCCGCAGAAGGGGGCCGGCCCGCGCGAAGTGGAATTCATGGAGAAAGCCCTGCGCAATTACGCCCGCGTAGTGAAAAAATGCCTCGGCCGGGAGATAGCGCGGCTGCCCGGCGGGGCCGCCGCCGGCGGCCTCGGAGCGGGGCTGGCCGCTTTCTTCGGGGCCGGGCTGGAAGACGGGTCCGCTTTCGTGCTGGAAAAGACCGGCTTCCGGAAAAAACTGGCCTTGGCCGACCTGCTGATCACGGGCGAGGGCTGTTTCGACGCCCAGACCTTCTACGGCAAGGCGCCGGGCGCCGCGCTGGCCGCGGCCGCCGGCCTGGGCAAGCCGGCCATAGTCGTTTGCGGCGTCTCTCTCCTCAAAGACCCGCGCGAACTGCGGCGGCGCGGCGTGGCCGGCTTGATAGAGGCCGGCCGTACCCCTTCCCCTGCGGCGGCGGTAGAGGCGGCGGTCGGGAGAGAACTGCCCGGCCTGTGCGCGCGGATCGGGCTCCCCTGCCGGTAAATAGCGTCCCGTGTCCGTCCGTTCAAAACCGGTCCTGCCGGTTTTTTTCGCGTAAATTCAGAAATAAATTCGACAAGCTGCTTTCATTGGGAAAACACGGAGAATAATCACGCAAGCGTCACGCTGGCGATATTGACAAAACCGGATTTATGCCCTAGGATATTGACGCGGTTCGGGGTTACGCTACACTGCGTCTTGTTTTGCTTCTGAAGAAACCATGGAGAAAAAGAGAATCCTTTTTTTCAGCTTTTCTTTTAAGGCAGGCATATATGGCGCAAAGAACTGCTCCCCCGATCCCAGAGCCTGCCCGAAAACCAATAAAAATCCATAAAAGCAAGCGTGTCTCCTGTGTCGCGACGCCGGGCTTCGCGCATAGTCAACCGGGCAGGCGCCTGGCGGGCGCCTCTTTGCAGTTTAGTGGGGTTTCCTTAAGAGCGAAAGCGTGCTTCCTTCGTATCGAGCGTTGCACACTAGCGCGTAGTGCCGAAGCCTGCGACTTCCCGCGGTCTGGTCGTAATTTGCGCGGTTCCAAGTTTTACAGGTTTGGCTGTGAGGCTTTGGAAAAAGGCTATCGTATGATTACCGACGAGAGAAAAAAGGAAATTTCTTATAAAATCAACACTTACGAGGTCTACGTCGGGGTCAGGCACAACCGGCAGGGTTGTGGATTTATATTTCAAACTGGCGGAGAAAGAACCATCGGGGG
>JACQPH010000073.1 GCA_016207645.1 Elusimicrobiota bacterium | reverse complement strand
CCGTCATTTTCATCATCACGCTGGCCGCCGCGGAAGTGGTGGTCGGCCTGGCCCTGGTGATGGCCATCTATAAGAACCTCAAGAGCGTGTACGTCGAAGATTACAATATCCTTAAAGGATAGCGGGGACCCATAATGCTCGAATACGTTTACCTACTTCCCCTTTTAAGTTTCGCCGTCGCCGGCCTGATCCTCGCTTTCGGCAGGTGGCTGCCGCTCAAGGGCGCCTCCGCCGGCATAGCCGTGGCCGCCTGGGGTTTTTCGCAGGCCCTCATGCTTTTTATAAAAGCGGCGCAGGGGACTATCACTCTCCCCTATGAGATGTCCATCCCCTGGTTCAGCTTCGGCGGCAGCGTGGCGACGCTGGGCGTGTACGTGGACGGCCTCACCGTGGCCATGCTGCTGGTGGTGACCACCGTCAGCCTGCTGGTGCAGATCTACTCCACCGGCTACATGCACGGCGACCCCCGCTTCAAGCGCTTCTACTGCTACCTCTCCCTTTTCACCGCCTCCATGCTCGGCGTCACCATCACGAACAACATGATGGTGTTCTTCATGTGCTGGGAGCTGGTCGGCGTCTGCTCCTACCTCCTGATCGGCTTCTGGTTCGAGAAAGCCTCGGCGGCCTATGCCGGCAAGAAAGCCTTCATCACCACCAAGCTGGGCGACCTCGGCTTCCTGCTGGGCCTGCTGTGCCTGTTCTACGCCGCCGGCACCTTCGAGATCTCGAAGATACTGGAACTCGCCCATAATGGCGGCATCCCCGTCGCGGCGGCCGGCGTGGCTGCCATCCTGCTCTTCCTCGGCGCCGTCGGCAAATCAGCGCAGTTCCCTCTTTTCATCTGGCTGCCCGACGCCATGGAAGGCCCTTCTCCCGTCTCCGCCCTCATCCACGCGGCCACCATGGTAGCGGCCGGAGTGTACATGGTGGCCAGGCTCTACGCGGTCTACGCGCTCTCGCCGCTGGCGATGGACACCGTAGCCTGGACCGGCGCTATCACCGCCTTCACCGCGGCCTCCATGGCCCTCACCTGCTTCGACCTCAAGCGCGTGCTCGCTTTCTCCACCGTCTCCCAGCTCGGCTACATGATGATGGCCCTCGGCGTGGGCGGCCTGACGGCCGGCATGTTCCACCTGACCACGCACGCTTATTTCAAAGCCCTGCTGTTCCTCGCGGCCGGCTCGGTCATCCACGCCGTGCACACCAACGAGATGCGCGACATGGGCGCGCTGCGGCATAAAATGCCGATAACTTATATCACCTTCCTGCTGGGCACGCTGGCCCTGGCCGGCATACCGCCTTTCTCCGGCTTCTATTCCAAGGACGAGGTGCTGGCCGCCGCGCTGGCCAGGAACCCCTGGCTTTTCGCCGTGGGCGCCATGGCCGCCGCGATGACGGCCTTCTACATGGCCCGCGCGCTGGTCATGACCTTCCACGGCAAGCCCAAGCACGAGCACAAATACGCCCACGCGCACGAGAACCCGCTGGTGATGACCGTCCCGCTGATGATCCTGGCCGCTGTCTCCATCGTCTCGGGCTGGGCGCTGACGCGGCACGAACTCTTCGAGCACCTGGTGAATTTCGAGGGAGCGCTGCCTTTCGAGCTGCACCACGTCGACCACCACGCGGTGGCGATCTTCTCCTCGGTCGTGGCCGCGCTCTCGATGGGCGTGGGCATCTGGCTCTATAAGTTCAAGCCCGTGATCCCCGCGGCCTGCAGGGAAACCTTCTCGCCTATAGTGAACATGCTGGAGAAGCGCTACTGGCTGGACGCCTTCTTCCTCAAGCTGGTGGATATCGGCGACTACCTGGGCAGGTTCCTGTTCGTTTTCGATTTCGACTTCCTGGACCAGCTGGCCATAGACGGCTGGGCCTGGCTGACGCTGAAAATGAGCAAGGTCCAGGGCTGGATAGACGACAATATCGTGGACGCGGCGCTGAACGCCACCGGCTCCGTCACCATGTCCGCCGGCAGGCTGACGCGTCTGGCCCAGACCGGGCTGGTGCAGAACTATCTTCTTTTTGTGGCGATAGCCGTTTCCATCTTCGCGGCGATCGCTTTCGCAGGCTAGATGGCACTTGGTTTTTAGGAGAACTTAAACATGTCACTATTGTCCCTTATCATAGCCACACCGCTGATAGGCGCGCTCATAATACTCGCCATCCCCAATACCAGGACAAAGCTGATACAGGGCGTCGCCCTGGTCTCCAGCGCCGTCTGCCTGCTCTTCAGCGGCTACCTCTACGCCGCCTTCGACAAGCTGGTCACCACGATGCAGTTCGTCGAGCATTACGCCTGGATACCGGCCTTCAATATCAACTATTATCTCGGCGTCGACGGGCTTTCCGTGGCCCTGGTCACCCTCACCGGCCTGCTGACCATGCTCGCCATAATCTATTCCTTCAATATCACCCTCAGGGTGAAGGAGTTCTTCTTCTGGTTCCTGCTGCTCGAGGCCGGCATGATGGGCGTGTTCGTCGCCCTGGACTTCTTCCTGTTCTACGTGTTCTGGGAGCTCACGCTGGTCCCGATGTACTTCCTGATCGGCGTCTGGGGCGGTCCGAAAAAGGAATACGCCGCCATCAAGTTCTTCCTCTTCACGCTGTTCGGCAGCCTGTTCATGCTGCTGGGCATCCTGGCGCTCTACTTCAATTCCACGCCCCATACCTTCGACATGCTGGAGCTGATAAAGCAGGGCGCGCTGCTGCCCAAGAACATGCAGATCTGGATCTTCCTGGCCCTCTACCTGGGCTTCGCCATCAAGATCCCGGCCTTCCCTTTCCACACCTGGCTGCCGCTGGCCCACGTCGAGGCCCCCACCGGCGTCAGCGTGATCCTGGCCGGCGTGCTGCTGAAGATGGGCACGTACGGCATCATGCGCGTCTCCTTCCCCGGCCTGCCCGAGGCCACCAGGTGGTTCATGCCTTTCCTGATCGTCATAGCCGTCATCAATATAGTCTACGGCGCCTTCTGCGCGATGGCGCAGAAAGACCTGAAGAAGATGGTCGCCTATTCCTCCGTGAACCACATGGGCTACTGCATGCTGGGCATGGCGGCGATGTCCTCCATCGGCTGGAACGGCGCGGTGCTGCAGATGATCACCCACGGCCTGATCACCGGCTCCTTGTTCTTCCTGGTGGGCGTGATCTACGACCGCGCCCATACCCGCGATATCGACGCCTTCGGCGGCCTGGCCGCCCGGTTCCCGGTCTACGCAGGCTTCATGATAATCCAGGTGATGGCCTCGCTCGGCCTGCCCGGCCTGGCCGGCTTCGTCGGCGAATTCCTCTGCTTCCTGGGCGCTTTCGAAGCCTGGCCTTACTACGTGGCCGTCGGTGCCATCGGCATCCTCGTGACCGCCGCTTTCTTCCTGCGGATGATCGAGAAGGTCTTCCTCGGCCCCTTCAACGAGAAATGGGCGGGCCTGAAGGACATGAATTTCCGGGAACTGGTGGCGATAGCCCCGCTGGCCGTCCTGACCCTCGTGATAGGCGTCTGGCCCAGGTTCTGCCTGGACCTGATAGACCCGACGATAACCTACCTCCTGGGGATGATAAAATAGCGGCCTATGTCAAACCTTATCCTCCTGAACCCCGAGATCATCCTGGCCTGCGCCGGCCTGCTTATCCTGCTGGCCGGGGCCTTTATAGGCGAAAGCCGCGCGAAGCTGCTCTTCCACCTCGGGTCGATCAGCGCCGCCGCGGTGCTCGGGATGATAATCACGCAGGCAGTGATGGCCGCCTACGGGATGGGGACCATGTGGGTGCTGGACCCCGCCGCCCAGCTCTTCAAGTTCGTGATCCTCGCGGCCACCGTCTTCACGCTGCTCCTGTCCGTCAACTATAACGCCATCCAGCCCAGGCATGTCGGGACCTATACCGCGCTGGTCCTCTGGGCCAGCTGCGGCATGATGCTGCTCTCCGGCGCCATGGACTTCGTCTACCTGCTGATCTCCCTGGAGCTGATCAGCATCTCCTGCTTCATCCTGACCGGTTTCGAGCAGAAGAACCCCCGGTCGGCCGAAGGCGCGATAAAATACTTCCTGATGGGCGGGCTTTCCACCGCCGTGACCATCTACGGCATCTCGCTCTTCTACGGCGCTACCGGCACCACCAGCCTGTTCAATTACGCTTCCTCCGTGGACCTGCATTTCAACGACCCCGCCTATATCATGGGCATGCTTTTCATTTTAGTGGGCTTCGGCTTCAAGATCTCGATGGTGCCTTTCCACTTCTGGGCGCCGGACGCCTATGAGGGCGCCCCCACTCCCGTGACCGCCTATCTTTCCGTGGCCTCCAAGCTGGCCGCCCTCGGCGCTATGATGCGCATCTTCGCCTCGGTGATCCCGCACTACGTGGTGAATTCCACCATGATCATAGCCCTGCTGGCCGCCCTGACGATGACGGTGGGCAATCTGACCGCCCTGTTCCAGACGAACGTGAAGAGAATGCTGGCTTATTCCTCCATAGCGCAGGCGGGCTATATGCTTATCGGCCTCGTCGTGGCCGACCCCATAGGCCGCGAGAGCGTTTTCTTCTACGCGCTGGCCTACCTGGTGATGAACATGGGCGTTTTCGCCGTGGCGATGGTGGTGGCTGGGAAGACCGGCTCCTACGAGCTGGACGCCTACGACGGGCTGGCCAAACGCTCGCTGGGGCTCTCCATCGTGATGGTGATGTTCCTGCTGTCGCTGGCCGGCATCCCGCCGCTGGTCGGCTTCGTCGGCAAGTTCTACCTTTTCGCCGGCGCGGTCAATTCGCATACTTACCTCTGGCTGGCGATAGTCGGCGTGGTGAACAGCGTCGTCTCCGTTTACTATTACATGAACATCGCCCGCCGGATGTTCTTCGTGGAAAGCAAGGACGTCTCGCCCGTTGAGACCGATATTTTCACCGCCGGCGTGATCTTCACCACCTCGGCGGCCACCCTCGTGATGGGCATCCTGCCCCAGCCCGCCCTGCAGGTGGTCAAGAACTGCGTCTCCTTCACCTTCCGCATCTAAGTTGACTTCAGCGACTTGCACGCGCTTCTTCTTATTCAGATAGCTGCGCTGCTGATATTACTACCCATCTTTAAATAGTCCTGACCGTTTCAAGATAGGTGTGTGAAATAGTCATCTATCGGGGTTGACTTTATTAGGGGATGTGTTATAATATAATGCAATAAGTTATCATAGAAGATAACAT
>JACQPH010000072.1 GCA_016207645.1 Elusimicrobiota bacterium | reverse complement strand
GGCCGAGGTAATCGTTAAGGGCGTTGAACTCCTGCAGGAGCAGGGTTTCCAGGGCGGCGCCGGTGATCTCTTCCGGAGAGTCTAAAGGCCCCGCCGGCCTGAGCGCCCGGTAAACCCCGGCGTCGAAAAAGAAAAATTTATCCCCCGCCGCCAGCCGCCGCTTGGCGCGCCTGGTGAAGGCGGGCAGCCGGGTTCCTATCAGCAGGTCTTCGACTATCTGGAAATACGCCTCCACGGTTTTGCGGTCAGAACCAGTTTCACGGGCTATTCCGGAGACGTTTATCACGCCGGCCTGCGAAAAGCTGGCGACTTCCAGGAATTTCGAGAAAGAGGCGATCGAGCGCGTCAGGCCTTCCTGCAAAACCTCTTCCCGGAGGTAAGTGCTGATATAGGACGCCAGGTAGGCCTTCTTGTCCTCGGCGCGGAAAATATACGGGAGGTGGCCGAAACTCAGCGAATTTTCCAGGTCGAAATCCCCGCCGAGCTCGCGCGCCGTCAACGGGTGAAAAAAACGGGTGAGGGCGCGTCCCGCCAGCAGGTTCACGCCTTTTTTCCTGAGCGAACGGGCGCTTGAACCGGTCAGCACGAAAGAAAAGCCTTTCTCTTCTATCAGGCGGTGCACTTCGTTCAGCAGGGCCGGCGCCCGCTGGATCTCGTCTATGACGACTTTGCCTTTATACCCCGGAGGGATCAGGTTTTCGAGCCGCTCCGGCGCGGACAGCAATTTCGTGTAAACTGCGGAATCAAGCAGGTCCACAAAGACCGCATCCGGAAAGACGGACTTAAGCCAGGTGGTTTTTCCCGTGGCGCGTGGTCCGAAAAGAAAGAAACTCTGCCCTATCTTAAGATAGTTATCTGCAATCCGGTTATACATGCACCCATTTTACATGACATATTGTGCAGTGTCAAGGGCATTTATACTTATCTAACAGGCTTTCACAACCAAATGACTTGTCATGTAGCAGATAGTCGCACTAAATGTAATATGTGATGATCAGGAGGTCCCCCTGAATAGCAAATATCCGGAGCAAAATTGATCAGTGTTGGCGCTGTGTGCTTGTCAGGATTAGCGGCTGCCCTTGCGCAGTTCGGCCTGGGCCAGGGCCTGGAAGGCCTCGCAGGTCATGGTTTTCACGCCTTCCGCGGCGGCGCGCTCGCGCAGGCCGTTGTCCGAGGTCACTATTATAGCCCGTATACCTTCGCTTTGCATGAAATAGCCGCGCTCCACCAGCATTTCGTCGGCGGGCTCGGAATCGCTGTAATAGACCGTGACCGAGGGGCCCGCGGCGCCCGACTTGCGGTAAGGCCCGTCGAAGACCACGCGGAAGCAGGAAGCCCTGAGCGTCTCCGTTTTGGCGAGCTCGCCCAGCCAGCGCATGAACTCGCGCTCCAGCTCGTCGGGCGAGGTCCCGCCGGCTTTTTCCCAGAACCGCAGGGAGAAATTGGAGCCGTCCATGAGGTAAACGGTGGGCTTGGTAGAAAGGCGTTTCATAATATGCGCTGGCGCCGGATAAAGGATCGTGTCCGCCGGACGGCCAGCTATTTGGGTCTGGAGACTTCCACCACGGTTATTTTGCGGCGCAGCCGCTCCAGCCTGAGGCCGAGCTGCCTGCGCAACTGTATGTCCGCGGCCTTCGGGTCGGCCGAAGCCAGTTCGAAGCTGTATTCGTAAGGCCCGGCGGCGCCGGTCTCGTCCAGCACCGGCTGGCGGAGAACTTCCTTGAGCCTCGACGTCAGCGCGGAGAAAGAGCCGCCTTTCACTTCCAGCACCGTCCCGTTAAGCCCGGCGCCGCCGTAATCCCGGCGCTCTTTCACGTTGACGGGGCCGCCGGGAGCTTTTTTCAGTACATACACTTCCGCCTCTTTCTCTGTCCTGCCGACCTTAAGCCCCAGGGCGGATTCCAGCCCTTTCAGGAAAAATTCCCTCTTCTGCGCCTCGCGCTCGGCGGGCAGGCGCAGGCGGATGTCGTAGGAGGCGCTCATGGCCGGCGCCGCCTCCGGCTTTATCTCGAACCTGTCTATCCTGCCATACAGCCATTCCAGCGCGTACTCGAGCCGCATGGAGGAAGCTTCCAGCGAGGCGGGGCCGTACTGCGCGGCGCCGCCGCGCGCCGAAGACCTGGAAATATAGAATTCCGCCAGCCCCGTCCCCGTGGAAACCGGGACCCCGTGCGCCGGCTCCGGGCCGCGCTGTCCGGCGAGCAGCCTCATCAGGGCTTCTACGGTAAGTTCTCCCGCGCGCGTGAAGGACGCCACCTCCCCCGCCTTGTTTATCAGCACGGTGTGCGGCCTGCCGTAGACCCTGAAGGCTTTGAAGACTTCGGCGCCGGCCTCGGGCGCCACCCAGCCGAGTATCCGCTGCGTTTTCAGGAATTCGCGCACGTCGGCTTCGCTCTCGTCGGTGATATGGATGAAGACCAGCGGCTGGCCGCGGAACCTTTCGGCCAGGAGGTTCAGGGCGGGGATGGAGTCCACGCAGGGCTCGCACCAGGTGGCCCAGAACTCGAGAATCACCACTTTGCCTTTAAGCTCGTCGAGGCTTTTTAATTCCGGGGCCGGCGCGCCTATAAGTTTCTTAAGGGCGATACCGGGAGCCGGCAGGCCTTTCTTCGCCAGCTTCGGCCGCTCCCCGGGCTGCCCCGCGCAGGCGGCCAGGGCGGCGGAGAGAAGGAGCGGCAGCAGCTTTTTCATTCCTCTCTTCCCTCAGCCTTTTATGCCCAGGGCCAGGCCCTCGCCGGCGGGGATGACGGCGGAGGAAACGAAGCGCCCGGAGTCGAACAGGACGTGGAAAAATTCCCTCATGGCCCGCGCGGCGGCGTTGGCGGCGGCATCGTCGCCTTCGTAGCAGACCTGGCCCTTGAGGAAAGCGCCGCCGGCCAGCACCAGGCCGCCGGGCCTGAGGTTGGCGTCGGCCCAGCGCAGGTAGGCCGGGTAGTTCTGCGCGTCGGCGTCTATGAAACAGAAGTCGAACGGCGCCAGCTTGGACAGGGTCTTGAGGCTTTCGAGCGCCGGCCCTTCCATGACGGTCACTTTGCGCGTAAGGGCCGAGACCTCGATACCGTCCTTGGCCGCGTTCACGCAGGCGGGGTCCTTCTCCAGCGAATAAAGCCTGGCCCCCTCCGGCAGGCCGCGGGCCAGCCAGTGCGCGGAATAGCCGTAAAGCGAGCCTATCTCCACCGCTTTCCTGGCGCCGGAAAGCCTGGTGAAGGATTCCAGCAGCCTCCCCTCCATGGCCGACACCGAGGAGGCCAGCAGGCCGGCCCGCTCCATCGCTTTAAGGACATGGGCGGCGTAGCCCTCGTCGGCGGCGGTAAGGGCGCCGAAGTAAGCCGCCAGTTCCGGATCGTGGCCGAGGCGGGAGAAGATGTTCGGTTTTTCGTTCATGATCAGAGCGGCAGGCGGTGCAGGGTAACGCCTAAGCGGCGGCCGTCGGAAGAGCTGCCGGCGCACATGAGCACGGGGAAAGGGGCGAAGTCGGCGGTATTGAGGGCCGCGGCGCAGAAAGCCCCCGCCGGGCCGGAAAGCGAGACCTGGGCCTGGAAATACCTCCCGGCGCAGTTCTCCTTCCCCCCGTAAGGGCAGACGGCGTAGAAATTTATGTCCACCGGCAGTTCCCCGGCGCCGGGGACGGCCAGCTTTTCGGCCGCATGGGCGGCCGCAGCCTCGCCCGGTGAAGCGGGCAGGGCCAGGCGCAGCGTTACGGGGCGGTTGCGCTCCCCCGGTTTCGGCAGCTGGCAGGAGGCGCCGGAGCAGTCCTGGGTCCAGGCCGAGACGTATCCCTTCAGTTCGAGCGCGGGCTCGCCTACCGCCGCCGCCAGGGGCTGGGCCAGCAGGGAGAAAGCCAGTATAAGTTTATTCATGAAGCTATATTTTACTAAATATGCGGATAATATTCAGGCTTCGGGCCTTAATTCGCGACTTTTAAGGCCCGCCGGGGTTTCAGCCGGGTTCCGTTGCTTTCTTTTCCCTTCTTATGCTATATTTCAGTATCTATGGCAACCCCAAATATCAAGTTCGGCACCTCCGGTTGGAGGGCCGTCATCGGAGAAGATCTGACCATTTCCAGCCTGCGCCGCGTGAGCCACGCCGTGGCCGAGCATGTCAATGACAATAAAGAGTACGGCTATAAAGGCGAAGAATACCTGCTGAGCCTGCGCAAGGCCGGCAAACCTGCGCCCAGGACCGCCAGGATAATAATCGGCTACGACACCCGCTATCTTTCCGAGGACTTCGCTAAGACCGCGGCCGAAGCCCTGGCCGCCGAAAGCATAACCGCGGTCATCTCGAACACGGAAGCGCCCACGCCCGTGGTGGCCTGGGAAGTGCTGCGCAATTACGCCTCCGGCGGCGTGATGATCACCGCCAGCCATAACCCTCCCTATTACAACGGCTTCAAGTGGACGCCCTACTGGGGCGGCCCGGCCCTGCCCGAGATAACCAACGACCTGGAGGCCAGGGTGCAGGGCCTGACCATCGCCGAAGTGGAGAAGCATATCCCCTTCGAGCACGGCGTGACGGCCGGCATCATAAAGGTGGAGGATTTTCACGCCGGTTATTTCAAGCAGCTAGACACCCTGCTGGACCTGGGCGCCATCAGGAAAGCCGGGCTCAAGCTGGCCGCCGATTCCGTCAACGGCGCGGCGCGCACCTACCTGCGCCCCGTCCTGGAGAAGGCCGGGGCCAAGGTCATAGGCCTGCGCGAGGAGCGCGACGTGCTTTTCGGCGGCCGCGCCCCGGACACGGACGAGGAGAACCTGAAGGCCCTGCGGGAGACCGTGCTGAAGAACAAGCTGCACCTCGGCCTGGCCTGCGACGGCGACGCCGACCGCTTCGGCATCATAGATTCCGACGGCGCCTGGATCTCGCCCAACCTGGTGCTGGGCCTGGTCCTGGAGCACCTGGTGAAGAACCGCGGCCTGAAGGGCAAGTTCGCCCGCTCGGTGATGACCTCCCATTTCGCGGACGCTATCGCCCGCCACCACGGCCTGGAAGTGCGCGAGACCGCCGTCGGCTTCAAACATATCGGCAATTTGCTGCGCACCGGCCAGTACCTGCTGGGCGGAGAAGAGTCGGGCGGCCTGTCCATCATGAACCACGTGCCCGAGAAGGACGGCATCCTGGCCTGCCTGCTGATGGCCGAGCTGGTGGCCTACGAGCGCAAGCCCATAAAGAAGATACTGGCCGACCTGAACAAGCGCGTCGGGAATTTCGTCAACTCCAGGATAAACCTGAAGCTGGACCGCAACCTGAACATGGACGTCCTGGTGGAGCGCCTGCGGGTCAACCCGCCGCTGAACCTGGCCGGGGCCTCGGTCTGGCGCATAGACCACACCGACGGCTTCAAGTTCATCATGAAGGACGGCAGCTGGCTGGGCCTGCGCCCCTCCGGCACGGAGCCGCTGGTCCGCATCTACGCGGAAGCCCCCACCGCCCAGAAGACGGCGGCCCTCAACGAGGCCGGCAGGAAGATAATGAGCGGAAAGTTTTAGACGCCGCCTAAGGCGCCGGACAGCCCAGGAGAAAAAATAATGGACGCTAAAATAAAAAAGATCGCGGCGAGGGAGATACTCGACTCGCGCGGTTTCCCCACCGTCGAAACCGACTTGTTCCTGACCGACGGGTCGTTCGGGCGCGCGGCGGTGCCGAGCGGCGCCTCCACCGGCGCCCACGAGGCGCTGGAGATGCGCGACGGCGGCAAGCGCTACCTGGGCAAGGGCGTGACCAAGGCCGTCGAGAACGTGAACAAGGCCATAGCCGCCGAGATCACCGGCCTGAAAGCCGAGCAGATCAGGATAGACGAGCTGATGATAAAGCTCGACGACACCCAGACCAAGAGCAAGCTGGGCGCCAACGCCATCCTCTCCGTCTCCATGGCGCTGGCCCGCGCCGGCGCGGCCTCCGCCAGGCTGCCGCTCTACGCCTATATCCGCAAGGCCTACGGCCTGAAGCACAAGGACTTCCTGCTCCCCGCCCCGATGATGAACATCATCAACGGCGGCAAGCACGCGGACTCCGGCCTCAGCATCCAGGAGTTCATGATAGTCCCCACCGGCGCGCCGCGTTTCACCGACGCCATCCGCATGGGCTGCGAGATCTACCACACCCTGAAGAAGGTCCTGATCAAGGCCGGCTACAGCACGTCCGTCGGCGACGAGGGCGGCTTCGCCCCGAAGATCTTCACGCACGAGGCCGTGCTGGAGACCATCTGCAACTCCATCAGGGACGCCGGCTACACCTTCAAGGAAGTGCAGATAGCCCTGGACTCGGCCGCCAGCGAGTTCTTCCAGAACGACCGCTACGTGTTCGAAGGCTCCAATCTCAGCTACCAGGACCTGACCGCGAAGTACTCCGAGTGGAAGAAGCATTTCCCCATCATTTCCTACGAGGACCCCCTCGCCGAGGACGACTGGGAAGGCTGGGACCATCTCACGAAACACCTGGGCAAGAAGGCCCGCGTAGTGGGCGACGACCTTTTCGTCACCAACCCGGAGCGCCTGAAGAGGGGCATCGAGGAGGACGTAGCCAACGCCATCCTGATCAAGCTCAACCAGATAGGCTCGCTGACGGAGACCGTGCGCGTGATAGAGCAGGCCCACAGGGCCGGCTACGCCACGGTGATCTCGCACCGCTCCGGCGAGACCGAGGACGCCTTCATAGCCGACCTGGCCGTGGCCGCCAACGCCGGCGCCATCAAGACCGGGGCGCCCTGCCGCTCCGAGCGCCTGTGCAAGTACAACCAGCTGATCCGCATCGAGGAGGAGCTGGGCAGGAAAGCCCGCTACGCCAAGGACGGCGTTTTCAGGTTCAAGTAAAGAAGGGTAGAGGGTTTAGGGTTTAGGGCAGAGGGTAAAAAATCAGCCTCTACCCGCTACCCGCTACCCGCTACCCTCTACCCCATGAAACCCCTCCGCTTTAAGTTCAAGCTGAAATACCTGGCCATACTGGCGCTGGCGGTAATTCTGCTGGGGAACCGCGGCTTCCGCAGCCTCGTCAGGAACTACCGGGAGTACCGCCGGCTGCGGTCGGAAAAAACCCAGCTGGAGCTGCAGCGCGTCGATCTCGAGAAGAAACTGGCGGAGATAAGCAGGAAACCGGCCATAGAGCAGGCGGCCCGCAAGGAACTGGGCCTGATAAAACCGGACGAGACGGAATACCGCTTCCCCCCGCCGAAGGAGTCGGACAAATGAAGACGCGCCAGTTCAAGCTGGGGCCCATGGACAATTTCGCCTACCTGCTCTGGCACGAGGCCACGAAGGAAGCCGCCGTGGTGGACCCGTGCTGGCAGCCGGAGAAGCTGGAGGAATTCATCGGGAAGGAGGGGCTGAAGCTGCGGTGCGTGCTGCTGACCCACGCCCACCCGGACCACGTGAACGGCGTGGCTTTCTTCACCCGCGCCGACAACGAGCTGCCGGTCTACCTGCACGAGGCCGACCATTTCATGCTGGAAGGAAAGCCCCCCGTGCTGCTCACGGTGCGGGACGGGGAGGAGCTGGAGGCCGGCGCGCTCAGGATAGGCGTCCTGCACACTCCCGGCCACACGCCGGGCTCGGTCTGCTACAAGGCCGGCGGCGGGGTCTATACCGGGGACACGCTTTTCGTAGGGGAATGCGGCCGCGTGGACCTGCCCGGCTCCAGCGCGGAAGCCCTGTACGACAGTTTCGTGAAGCTTTCGGGGCTGCCCGACGGCATGGCGGTCTACCCGGGGCATTCCTACAACGGCGACAAGTCCACCTTCGGCGTGCAGAAGGAGTACAATCTTTACCTGAAGCTGGCGCGGGCCGGCCGCAGGGCGGATTTTCTCAAGGCGGTGGCATGAAGCCGGACAAGGGCTGGGCCGCCGTTTCGGACTTCGACGGGACCATCACCCTGCGCGACGTGGGGGACCATCTGCTGCTGCATTACGGCTTCGCCGACGAACGGACCATAGAGGAGTCCTACTCCCTTAAAGTGCGCGTGGAGGATTTCATGAAGCGCGCTTTCTCCGGCGCGGAGCTGACGGAGGAAATGATAGCCGGCTTCGTGCGCGAGAAGGTGCGCGCCAGGCCGGGCTTCAGGGACTTCATCCTTTTCTGCGAGGCCGCCGGCGTGCCTTTCGAGATAGCCAGCGGCGGCGTGGACCTGTACGCCGACCCTTTCTTCGAAAAACACGGCGTCAAAGTGAGATCTTTTTTCGGCAGGGCGCGCGTGGTGAAAGGCGGGATCAGGATCACCTACCCGTTCCTGAAGCGGATGGACCTGAGCTCCTTCAAGGCCTCCCGGGTAGCGCTTAAGCGGGAAGCCGGCTATAGAGTGGTCTTTTTCGGGGACGGGCCTAACGACCTGAAGGCGGCCGGGCTGGCCGACAAAGTGTACGCCGCGGGACGGTTGCTCAGGCTCTGCCGGGAGCGGGGCATAGCCGCCTCGCCGCTGGTGAACTTCGCCCGCGCCGCCGAGTTCATAAAGAAGAACGGCTGAGCCCCCCCGGGCGACCTTGCCACCTTATGCATCCAATAATCTTCCAGCTCGGCTCCTTCAAGCTGCCCGCCTACGGCCTGCTGGTGGCCTGCGGCTACCTGGCCGGCATTTTCTATGTCTTACGCAGGGCGGAGGCGGCCGGCTACGGGAAGGAGCCGCTCTCCGACCTGATCTTCTACACCGTGCTGAGCGGCATGCTGGGGGCCAAACTTTTCTACGCCGCCACCTACTGGCAGGACTTCGGGGCGGACTTCATGTCGAGGGCCGCTTTTCTCCTGAAAAGCTTCCGGTACGGGTTCGTCTTCTACGGCGGGCTGCTGTGCGGCGCGGCGGCCTTTTTCATAACGGCGCGCCGCAGGAAGCTGAAAGCCGCCGGGGCGGCCGACCTGTTCGCCGCGGCGCTGGCGCTGGGGCACGCCTTCGGCAGGATAGGCTGTTTCCTGGCCGGCTGCTGCCACGGCAGGCCGACAACCTGCCCTGTGTCCGTCACTTTCTCGGACCCGGCCTCGGAGGTCAGCCCTTTCTACCTGGGCGTCCCGGTCCACCCGGTACAGCTCTACGAGGCGGCCGGCAACCTGGGTATATTCCTGCTGCTCAACGCCGCGTTGAGCAGGACCCTTAAGGGGGAAGCGCCTGCCGGCGCCGTGAGCGCCGCCCTGCGCCGCCCGGCGGGCCGGAAGCTGCCGGCCGGGTCCGTGACCGCGCTTTACGCGGCGCTCTATTCCGCCCTGCGCTTCTCCGCGGAATTCCTGCGCGGCGACGACCGGGGAGCCCTGCATTTCGGCCTTTCCCCGGCGCAGTTGATCTCGGCGGCGGTCTTCGCGGCCGCAATCCTTATAGGGGCAGGTCGCTGCCGCTCCCATGGCGCAGTTGATCTCGGCGGCGGTCTTCGCGGCCGCGGCGGCCGTTTTCCTGAGGATGAGAACGAACCATGAAAAAAATTAGAACCATCTACTCCGGGGAACCCGTCCGGCTCGACGTCTTCCTTACGGAGACCGGGGAGAACTTCTCCCGCTCCTTCGCCCGGCGCCTGGCGGAGGAAGGCCTGGCCACCGTGAACGGGAAGGCCAGGAAGCCGGCGTATCTGATCAACGAGGGCAGCGTAGTGGAATTTTCCTCCCCGGACGCGGACGAAGCGCAGGAGGGCTTCGAGGACCTGGTCCTGTACGAAGACAAGGCGCTGCTGGCCGTCGGCAAGCCCGCCGGCCTGGCCGTGCACCCCAACGCCGCCAACTGGGAGATAAACCCCTCGGCCTCGCTGCTGGGCGAGCCTACCCTGGTCTCGATGATCTTCTCGGCCAGGCCGGAGCTGGCGGGCGGGGGCATAGAGCGCCTCGGCCTGGTGCACCGCCTGGACCGCGACACCAGCGGCCTGATGCTCCTGGCGAAGAACGCGGAAGCCCAGAAAGCGCTCGCGGACGGCTTCAGGGAACGCCTGATGGAAAAGACCTATATAGGCGCGGTGGCGGGCGTACCGGCGGAGAAACGGGGTTCCATCGACGCGCCCATAGGCCGCGCCAGCGGTTTCAAGAAGATAAAGGTCTGGGAATACGGTCGTGAGGCCCTGACGGACTTCGTGGTCAAAGAGAGGGCGAAGCGCTGCGCCCTGCTGGAGATACACCCGCGGACCGGCCGCACCAACCAGATAAGGATACACCTCGCCCACATAGGCCACCCGATAATGGGCGACAAGCTTTACGGAGGCCCGGCCGCGCCGCGCATGCTGCTGCATTCGCTCAGCATAGGCTTCAGCCACCCCTCGACGGGGAAACCGACCCTGCTGGAGGCGCCGCTGCCGGAGGATTTCAAGAGGGCCTGGAAAGCGCTGAAGAAGAAGGATTAAGGTTTACTGCTTGCCGGTCAGAATTTGGAAACGGAGGCGAAGATCCGGAAATCCAGTTTCGGAAAAACGCTGTTCTGTTTCTCCAGCGCCGCCAGGTCCTTTTCGTCCACCTTCTTCTCTATGACCTCGCCCAGCAGCTTCAGGGCGCTGGCCGCGTGGCCTTCCAGGCGCTTTTTCGCGTATTCCGCGTGCGAGCCTATATATATAAGGAAAGCCCAGTCCGAGGACTGCGACAGCAGCGTTTCGCGCGCCGCCTGGTTAAGCGCCCTCGAGCTGAGCAGGGAGAGGTCCTGGTTGCGGAACCGGTTGGCCGTCTCTATCATCTTGTCGGTGGCCGCGTAGACGGCGGGGTAGATGAAATCGTTGCTCTCGTTGACCCAGGGGTCGAAGTAGCCGTTCTCACCCCAGGAGGAAATGGCCGGCGCTATCTCTACCGGCTCCTGGCAGGAATTGAGATATTCGGAAGGCGTGACGAACTGCAGGGGCAGGCGCTCGGTCCTGATCTTCCTTATCACCGCTTCCAGGAAGGCCGGCCCCTCGAACCACCAGTGCCCGAACAGTTCCGCGTCGTAGCAGCTGACTATGAGCGGCCCCGTCCCGCGCGCGGCGTAGAAATCCTCGGTCTGCTTCAGGCGCCTGGCCAGGAAATCGGAGGCATGCGCCTCTACCCTGGCCTGGGCGGCGTCGGGGTCGTAATATTCCCTGGAAGCGAGGTCCGCCCCGGTACCGGTGATCCTGTGGTATTTAAGCCCCAGCGGGCGCCTGATCCCGTCCTCGCCGAAATAAGGGCGCAGGTATTCGTAGTCCCCGTCGTAACCGAGGTCGCGGTAAAATTCGCGGTAGGCCGGGTCGCCCGGGTAGCCGGTCTTCGAGCTCCACACCTCGCGCGAGCTGGCGGCGTCGCGCGCGAAAAGCCCCAGGCCGTTGGAAGTGCGGTAAGGGGAATAAACGCCGTCGGGGACCTGCGCCGCGGCGGGTTCCACGGCATGCGATTCCGTGAAGGTGTAGTTGAAACCCGACAGCTTCAGGTAGGAATTCAGGCGCGGTTCGTAAGCGCATTCCGGCAGCCAGAAGCCGGAGGGCTTCCTGTTGAAGCGGTCCTCGTAATCCTCGGCGGCGGCCGCCAGCTGGGCGCGCACCGCCTCGGGCCTGGCCAGCAGCGGGAGCACGGCGTGGGTGGCCGAGGTGATCATGATCTCTATCTGCCCGGCATGCTGCAGCGCCTTGAGCGGGGTGATCAGGTCGCCGCTGTATTTGTGGATAAGTTTGGCGGCGTCGCCGTAGAGTTTCTGGTAAAGCTTCACCGTCCTGCACAGGGCCGGCTCGTCCTGCGTCCGCGCGAGTTCCTTTTCGATAAGCTCCAGGCGCGACGCCACGTAAAGTCCCAGCTTGGCCTCGAGGGCCTCGTTCTCCAGCATCGCGCCCAGCGTGGGAGAAATAGAGATGGTGACCCCCGGCCTTATCCCTTCCGCGGCCAGGCGCTCCAGCGCGGAAATTATGGGGACATAGGTCTCCACCACGGCCTCGAAGAACCAGTTCTCCTCGAGGAAGGCGGAATCCTCGGGGTGGTTCACGTACGGCAGATGCGCGTGCAGCAGGAACAGCAGGGAGCCGCGCGAGCTCATGAGAGCGCCTTCTTGTGGAATTCCAGGCTGGCATAGGCCCGGTCTCCGGCGGCGCCGGCGGCCGCGGGGGCGGCCGCCTGGTTGGAATCCAGCAGCCTTTCCCAGGCGCCGTTGCGGAGGGCGTAAAGCGCGGCCGAGCAATTCCCGCCGCGCTCCGGCACCGGCAGGTAGGCCCGGCCCGCCTGCCACTGGGCCCTGTGGGAGGAAGCGGGGGTCCTGTCGTCGGCGCAGGAAAGGCGCAGCTCTATCTCCGGCGAAAAAGAGGCCAGGCGGAAAAGGTCGGCGCGGCTCTCGGAGAACCGCCAGAAGACGAAGAAAGTCCCCGGGTTCTTCGGGAGAAGCACCAGGCGGTCTTCGGGAGGGAGCGGGCTTGAAAGTTCCGGCATAAGGCTATATATAATTTACTAAATTTCACCGCGATTAAATATAAATTTTTCCTCATTTTTCACGGCATTTTTTATATCATTATAGCAGGCGGGAACAGCCCCGCTTTAAAAGGAGAATACAGATGCAATTCGACACGCTGAAGTTCGCCGACGAGGAAGTAGCCGCGCTCAAGAAAGAGAACCGTTTCATCAGGCCCCGCGTGCTCGAATCCGCGCAGGAGCCCGTCTCCGTCATAGACGGGAAAAAAGTGGTCAACCTTACCTCCAATAATTACCTCGCCCTGGCCAACAACCCGAAGGTCAAGAAGGCCGCCATCGAGGCCATAGAGAAATACGGCGTGGGCTCCGCCGCCGTACGCACCATCATCGGCACCATGTCCCTCCACAAGGAACTGGAGGCTGAATTCTCCGCTTTCAAACACGCCGAAGCTTCCATACTTTTCCAGTCCGGCTTCACCTCGAACGTGGCCGTCTGCCAATCGCTGATGTCGAGCGAGCGGGACCTGCTGATCTCCGACGAGCTCAACCACGCCTCCATCATAGACGGGGCCCGCCTCGCCAAAGCCCCGCGCAGGATCTACCGCCACAAGGACAGCAGGCACCTCGCCGAGATCCTCGAAGCCCCCGAAGCCAGGGCGGCCCGGCGCAAGATGGTGGTGACCGACGGCGTCTTCTCCATGGACGGGGACATAGCGAACCTGGACGAGGTGGCGGCGGTCGCGCACAAGTACGGCGCTTTCGTTATGGTGGACGACGCGCACGCCAGCGGCGTGATAGGCAGGGAAGGCCGCGGGACGGTGAGCCATTTCGGCCTGGACGGCAAGGTGGAGATACAGATCGGCACGCTTTCAAAGGCCTTCGCTTCGGTCGGGGGCTACGCCGCCACCACGGCCAGCCTGCGCGACTACCTGGGCTCCGTGGCGAGGCCTTTCCTGTTCTCCAGCTCCCAGCCCCCGTCGGTGGCGGCCACCTCCCTGGCGGTCCTCGACATACTGCTTACCGAGCCGGGCCACCTGAAGAACCTGTGGGACAATACGGCTTTCCTGAAAGAGGAACTTAAGAAAGCGGGCTTCGACACGGGCGCTTCGGTAACGCCCATCACCCCCATAATGACCGCGAAAGCCGTCGAGTTCTCTTCCAGGCTGTTCGAGGAGGGAGTCTTCGCGCTGGCCCTCGGCTTCCCCACGGTGCCGAAGGGCAAAGAGCGCCTGCGCACCATAGTCACGGCGGGGCACACCGTGAAGGACCTGGAATTCTCCGTGGAGAAGTTCAGGAAAGTCGGAAAAGAGCTGAACATCATCTGAAGCCGGAAGCGGGAAAAAGCGGCCGCGGGTCATATGACCCGCGGCCGCTTTTTCCCGTATTGCCTTACTGCGTCAGGAACAGGTCCTTGGTAACGGTATAGCGGCCGGAAAGCCAGCCCGTGATCTCACGCGCGGCCTGGGCGGTATCGTTCTCGTGCGATTCCAGGAAAGCGGAGTAATCGTCCGCCAAAGAGGCTTTTTCCTCCTGCGTAAGGGCGTCCAGCCCCCTCTCCGCGAAAGCCGGGAGGTCCCGCTCCAGCAGCAGCGTCATTTCGCGGCAGGTGACCATGTCGGCGGCTTTCCTGAAAGCCTTGTCCGGGTTGTAAGCCGCGCCCTGCTCGTAGCCGGCTTTCAGCGTGAGGAGGACTATCTTTGAAAGCGCGGCCTGGTTCATGGGATTGACGGCGTGGGCCTCGAGGCAGCCGCCCATTTCCGCCGGACGGCCCGTGACCGGACGCAGGTGCAGGAACTTGCACATGCGCGGCCCGTCGTTGACCGGGTAGTTGTCCCACAGGAAAGGCTTGCGGCCGAACTTCCCCGAGGTGGCGTTAAGGTGCTCCGGGGTGTAGGACTTCGAGCAGACCAGCTCGCCGGTCCAGAACATGCCGACTTTCCTGTCCAGCTCTTTGCCCAGCTTTTCCAGGTAGCCGTCCGGCATTTTGCCGAAGAGTTTTTCCAGCACCGGGTCGGCGGAATAATAAGTGGGGCAGAAGACGAGCTGCCTGGCGTTGGAGCGCGCGGCTAGCCAGTTGACTATCTCGATCTGGCGGTCGGCCAGGCCCGGCAGGTCGCCCTTCATATCGTCCATCAGGATGCCGAGCTTGTTCACCCCTATCCGGTTGAACACGTCCAGGCGCTGCTGCAGCAGCTTCTTCGCTTCCAGGTCGAACGGGGAGAGATAGATCTCGTAAGGGCTGAACCCCACACCGAACTCCAGGCCGGCGGAGTGGTACTGCCCGGCCAGCTTGCAGAGCTTCTCCTCGAGGCTTTTAGGGAAAGGCTCCCGCCATTTCTTGCGCAGGTAGCCGTCGGCCTTGGGCGCGTAGATATAGAAAGAAAAACCGTGCTTTTTGAGGAACCCGGCGTAGTCCACCCGCTCGCCCCAGCTCCATTGCTCGCCGTAAAAGCCCTCTATCACTCCCAGTTTAGTGTTCATCGCTCTCCTATATTTTCCCGGAAATTATCGACGCCACGCGGTTCTCGGCTTTTTTGGACAGGGGGTTATCCGGGTATTTCTCCAGCACTTTCTGATAATACTCCCTGGCTTTCTCTCCGTCTTTAGCCTTGCTGTAAACATCCCCGGCGGCGTAAAGCGCCTTGGGGGCCTGCGGGTCGGCCTCGTATTCGCCGGCTATCCTGTCGTACATCTTCACTTCGCACTCGGCGTCCTTCATGTCCTTCCTGCAGATCTCGGCGGCCAGCAGGAGGGCGTCTATGCACTTCACGCTTTCGCCTTTATACTTGTCGGCGAGCCTGTTGAGGACGGCGACGGCCTCCGGGAACTTCTTCAGGTCCTCGCGCAGCAACCGCGCCTCGGCCTTGTAGGAATTCAGGGCCGCGCTCTTGTCGGGGTAAAGTTCTATTATCTTCTCGTAGAGCTCCGCGGCGAGCCCGTACTTCTTCTGCTTCTCGGCGAGGGCGGGGAGGCGGCCGTAGGCCGTCCAGGCCTCGTCGGTGCCCGGGAAGGAGGCCGCTATGTCCTGGTAGACCCCTATCGCCCTGTCGTAGTCCTTCAGGTTCTCGGCCAGCACCCCGCCGAGGGAGAGTTTCGCCCCGGGAAGCAGCGGGCTGGAGGGATAGAGCTGTATCAGTTTCTCGTAGTCCAGCCTGGCGGCCAGGTGCCTGCCTTTGCTCCGGTGCAGGTCCGCCAGGGCCAGCCGCAGGGAATCGCTCTTCGCGTGATCGGGATAACTGTTGAAGAAAACCCGGAACTCCGCGGTCAGCGGCTCGTAATACGCTTCGCCGGCCTGCGCGGAAAGCTTCTCGAGCAGGGCGGAAACGTTCGCGGCGGCGGCCCCGCCTTCCGGGAGCGCCGCGGCTCCTTCGAGGACGGGGCGGAGCTTTTTATCGGCCTTGGTCACCAGGATCTCGGTAAAAAGCTTTTTCGCGTCTTCCAGCGAGGAACCCCGCGGGTAGACCTGGAAATACTTGAGCAGGCCGAGCAGCGCGGACTTATGGTCCCCGAGCTTGTGGTGGAGCGCGGCTTTCAGGAACTGGGCTTCCCCGGCGGCCGGATGCTCCGGATTGCGGGCCAGCCAGTCCTCCAGCTGGGGCAGCGCCAGTTCCAGCACGTCCTCGTTCCTGTCCTGCCCCGCGGCCTTCAGGAAATCCCATTCCGCCCCGGCCAGCGGGCCGGAACCGCGGGGAACGGCCTTCGGCGCGGCGGGCTTGGGCGTCTCGTCCGCCTGCGCGGCGGAAGGCAGGGCGCAGGAGAAAGCGAGCGCAGCCGTCAAGAAGAATGTTCTCTGTCCGTTCATGGTTTTTCTCCGGTGCCGAGCAAAAATAAAAATGCGCGGGCGGTCTCAGTTCCCCCGCACCACGGTAATGCCGTTATAGTCCAGCCAGTCGAGCGAAAGCGGGCTTACGATCGAGTTGGAAGGGACCTGTACCGTCCTGGAGCCCGGCTTATAGAGCCGCCGGAGCTCCCAGTCGCTGAGAAAGACTTTCTTTTCCGGACCGCCCCTTTTTTTTACGGCAGGCGCCGCCCCCCCCGCTTCCCGGGAAAGGTGCTGCATTATCAGGTCTTCTACGGCGCCCCTGGTAAGCACTTAGCTTTACGCCTTCACCGAGATCTTCGCCAGGTACTTATCCAGGTCGTCGGAGGGGCGCGGGATCACGTGCATCCCGACCAGCTCGCCGGCTTTCTGGGCGGCGGCGGCGCCCGCCTCCACGGCGGCCCGCACGGCGCCGACCTCGCCCACGCACAGCGTGGTGACGTAGCCGGAGCCTATTTTCTCGTAGCCGAGCAGGCGCACCTTGGCGGCCTTCGACATGGCGTCGGAGGCCTCTATCATGCCTATGAAACCCTTAGTTTCTATCATTCCCAGCGCTTCTTTCGATTCAGACATATTCGCTCCTTATGCTTTGATCCGTTCAGTACTGCCCTTTGGCGGCTTCGCCGCCGGAAACTATGGCTATGCTGGCGCTCGTGCCCAGGCGGGTAGCCCCGGCCTTTATCATGGCCGCCGCCACCTCGGCGTTCTTGATGCCGCCCGAGGCCTTAACGCCCATCTCCGGGCCCACGGTTTCGCGCATCAGCGCTATGTCCTCGGGGGTGGCCCCGCCCGTGCCGAAGCCGGTGGAGGTCTTCACGAAGTCCGCCTGGGCCTGTTTGGACATCCTGCAGGCGCGGACCTTCTCGTCCTTCGTCAGGTACGAGGTCTCGAGGATGACTTTCAGCGTCTTGCCGCGCGTGGCTTCGCGCACGGCCCTGATATCGTCGAGCACCATCTGGTCGTTGCCGGACTTCAGCGCGCCGATATTGATCACCATGTCTATCTCGTCCGCCCCGTTGGCGATGGCGTCGCGCGCCTCTATGGCCTTGACCGTGGGCGTGGTGGAACCCAGCGGGAAACCGATGACGGTGCAGACCATGACGCCGGAGCCGCGCAGCAGCCGCGAGGCCATGGCGACGTAGCCGGGGTTCACGCAGACGGAAGCGAAGCAGTATTTCCGGGCTTCCTCGCAGAGCTTGCCTATTTCCTCCTGGGTGGCGTTGGCCTTCAGCAGGGTATGGTCTATCATCCCGGCTATGGAGGAGCTGGCGGCGTCGGGATTGCAGAAGGTGACGCGGTCCACGCTGGCTTTCACCTGCTGCGGGGTATAGCCGCTGAGCGGATTGCAGCTCTGGCAGGAGGAGCTGCAGGTGTTATCCTCAAGGCGGCAGTCGCCCTGGCTGACGCAGGGCTTCTTAGCCGGCGAAGCGCCCGGCTTGTTGACCAGCGGGTGCCGGAAAACTTTCCCCGCCGAACCTATGGTGACGGAATCGCCGAGGGTCTGCCGCGGGGCGGCCTGCCCGCCGGCCTTCATGATCCTGGCCACTTCGGCCGCTATTTTCTTTATATCTTCGTCGTTCATGATTTTTCTCCGGTAATGTGTACCTTGTCCACGATGCCGGCGATCACGGTGCGCACCGGCGCTTTGGAGTTCCTCAGAATTTTCCGTGCCGAGCCGCCCTCGTCCACTATCAGCACCGTATCTCCGGTACCGGCCCCCTGGTTCCCGTCGAGAGCCAGCTGCGCCTCTCCGACCGGCTTGTTCCCGTTCAGCGGGTCCACGGCCTTGACCAGCAGCATGGTGGCGCCTTTCAGCCCCGGATGTTTCCGGGTGGCCCAGACATTGCCTATGACTTTAGCTATGAACATAAAAAATTCAGCGCAGATCCTTGCCGTCTATGATGCCGACTATGGCCGCGTCCACCGGGGGAAGGACCGCGCCCGCCGCCGTTTCCCCCTCCCAGCCTTCGTAAGCCAGGATGGCCTCGCGCGAGGCCACGAAAAAGACCGTCTCGCCGGAGCCCGCGCCCACGGTGTCCCCGGCTACTAGAGGGTCGCCCGCCGGCTTGTCGGTTTCCCAGTCCAGGGGCTGGATAAGGAGCAGGGTCTTGCTTTCCATGCCGCAGCATTGCCGCGAGCAGAAAACCCTTCCTATGACCCTGGCCTGTTTCATTTCATTCAGCAGCAGCGCTGTTCTATCGCCGTGATCTTATCCAGCCGCTTCTGGTACTTCCCGCCTTCGAAAGGGGTGTCGAGCCAGACCTTCAGCATTTCCTGCAGGGCCAGCTCGCCGTGGGTCTTGCCGCCCAGGCACAGCACATTGCAGTCCTCGTGGGCGGAGGCGAAGCGGGCCGAGATGATATCGTAGGCGGCCACGGCGCGGATGCCGCGCACCTTGTTGGCGGCCAGCGGCATGGCCCCGTTGAAACCGTCCACCAGCACGCCGCGGTCGAATTCCTTCTTCCGCACGGCCTCGCTGACCAGCAGGGCTATGTCCGGGAAATCCACGGATTCAGTGGAGTAGCAGCCGAAATCCTGCACGTCGTGGCCCAGGCCCTGCAGGAATTTCTTGAGTTTTTCCTTGGCTTCGAAACCCGCGTGGTCGGCGCCTATGACTAATCTCATAAAAAGCTCCTATGCTATATCGCCGCGCCGAGATGCTCGTGCGCGTTGGGGATGACTATGCGGCTCACTACGGCGTCCTCGCCTATGGCCTTCACGCCGGCGGAAACGGCGGTGCGGACCGCGCCGGGCTCGCCCACAACAGTGAAATAACCCTTCCCGCCGATGCCCTTGCCGGTGTTCACTTCGGCCACGTGGACGAAAGCGGCCTTGGCCGCCGCGTCGGCGGCGAACAGGGCGGGCAAAGCTTCTTTTGTCTCGACGATGCCGACAGCCTCCAGCTTCTCAGCTTTCACTTTCTTGTTCAGGGCGGCCAGGGCGCCGGCATGCACGTTGCGGATGAGGTGGGCGGCGACGACGGTATTGCCGCCTGCCTCCCGGCCTTTGGCCAGGGCGGATTCCACCTCGCCCAGCGGGCCCGAGATGACGATGATGTATTTCCCTTTGGAGATGGCCTGGTGCAGTTCGGGCTTCACGCCCGCGGTCTTGCACATGGCGTCCAGGAGCTCGATGCCCCTGGCTATCGACGAGGTTTCAATAAGTCCGAGCGCTATATTTGCCTGCATAAATTCTCCTCACTCCCGCTGTTCCGATCTTCGATCCCCGGCTCCCGGTCCGTTCTTTACGCTATCCTGAAGTCTCCTACCACGCTGCACTGCAGCGGCCGCGCGAAATGGCTGGTCTTGGTGATGCCGTCGCCGGTGGGCGTGCCTATGGACATGGAGGCGTAGCCCTCGCCGAGCCCCAGCCCGTGCAGCGTGCAGCCGTTCTTCACGAAGATCGAGCAGGCCATCCGGCGGCTCATCTTCGTCATATTCTTGATGTTAGTGGAATACATGCCCGCCGTATGGTGGTGCCCGCCTTCAACGGCGGAGGCAAGTTCGATGGCGGCGTCTATGTCGCGCGAAACCGTTACCGGCAGCACCGGCATGAGCTGTTCGCTCACCACGAAGGGATGGTCGTTGGGCACTTCCGCCCAGAGCACGCGCACCTCGTCGGAAAGGTTCAGGCCTATGGACCTGGCGATCACGGAAGGGTTCTTGCCGATGAAGTCGCGGTTCACCTTGGGCTCGGGGCCGGCCTCCAGGATGGCGAGCTTCGAGAGCTTCTCCATCTGCTCTTTGGTAAGCTCATGGGCGCGGTGGTCCCTGCGCATGGCCTCCAGGAAGCGCCCGCGGGCCGCCTCGGTGACTATAACTTCCTTCTCCGCAATGCAAAGCACGTTATTGTCGAAACCGCAGCCTGTTATTATCTCGGCGGCGCAGTCGGGGAAAACGGCGGTTTCGTCCACCACGATGGGCGGGTTGCCGGGGCCGGCGGCTATGGTTTTGCAGGCTTTGCCGGCCGTCATCGCGACTTTAACTATAGCCGGGCCGCCGGTAACGATATTCATGCGGCCCTTCGGATGGCATAAAAGCTGCTTGGTGACTTCCTGGGTGGGCTTGGCCATGGTAGTGATCAGATTGGCCGGGCCCCCCGCGGACACTATGGCCTGATCCAGCAGGCGCACGGCGTCCGCCACGCAGCCCTTGGCCGCCGGATGCGGCGAGAAGACGACGGAATTTCCCGCCGAAATAATTCCTATGGCATTGCTTATGATAGTAGCCACGGCGTTGGTGGAAGGGGTGATGGCGGCTACGACGCCGAAAGGGGCGTACTCCACGAGGGCCAGGCCCTTGTCGCCGGTATAGGCCATGGCGCGGAGGTCTTCCACGCCGGGGGTATTGTCCGCGCAGACCAGGTTCTTGAGCACCTTGTCGGCCACGCGGCCCATGCCCGTCTCGTTCACGGCCAGTTCGGCCCAGCGCCTGGCGTTGGCGCGGGAGGTCTCGCGCATCGCGGCTATGATCTTCTCGCGGGCCTTGAGGCCCAGTTCCTGGAAAGCCGGCTGGACGGCTTCGGCCGCGTTAACGGCTTCGTCCACGGTGTCGAACACCGGCCCGCCCGAAGAGCCGGCGGCGGCGGCTTCGGCCTGCGGCGCGAGGTTCTTGACCACCTCGGCTACTATTTTTTTCAATTCTTCTTCGCTTATGGGCATATAAACTCCGTCTTACCGCAAGGCCGCCGGTCAGGCGGCGAGCCCTCTGGGCCTGCCGTATCAAGCGCTATGCGCCTCAGGCGGTCATCTTATCTACGGATTTCCTGAACATCACTTTGCCTTCCTTCTCGATGGTGTCCACGATGGCGAAAATAGTGCAGTCCACCGGGGTGTTCTCGGTCTTAGAGGTCTGGCGCGCGCTGGACCCCTGGACGAGCAGCACCAGTTCGCCGGTGCCGGCCCCGACGGCGTCAATGCCGACCAGCGTATTGCCGCGCGGCTTGTCGTCCAGGCCCACCGGCTGCACCATCAACAGCTTGGTACCCACAAGCTTGTCGTCCTTGCGGGTGCAGACCACATTACCCACTACTCGTGCAAAAAGCATAAAACCTCCGGAACGGCAGTCGGGAGTCATGAGTCGAGAGTCCGGCGGAATGGGGAAATTTTAATAATTTCCCCGACTCCCGACCCTGGACTCTTAAACTATTTCTTCCTGTTCTCGCTTATCGGCAGCCTGCCTTCCAGGTCGCCGTGGGGCTGCGGTATCACGTGCACGCTGACCAGTTCGCCCACTTTCTGGGCGGCGGCGGCGCCGGAGTCGCAGGCGGCGCGGCAGGCGGCGACTTCGCCCCGGAAAAGGATGGTCACCAGGCCGGACCCCACCTTCTCGTAGCCGACAATTTTGACATTGGCGGCTTTCACGGCGGCGTCGGCCGCTTCCACGCAGGCCACCAGGCCCTTAGTCTCTATCATTCCAAGTGCGTCCATTGTATCCTCCTTTAAAACTACCGCTTAAATTACCAAAATTCAGACTATGAACGTCGCGTCCCCGTTCCTGAGCCCGGCGGCGTTGGCTTCTTCCACGTCCAGGTGCAGCTCCAGGGAGTAGGCGTCGGAGACGCGGCACAGCACGCGCTCGTATATGGTCTCGCGCTCGGTGCCGGCGCCGCAGAGCACACGCACTTCCTGGCCGTCCTTCACCTTGTACGCGGCGCCTTCCTTCACGTTGAAATGGATATGCCGCTTGGACAGGATCACGCCCCGCTTTAGCGTGACCGAGCCTTTCGGCCCCGCGAGCCTGATGCCCGGGGAATTGTCCAGCTTGCCGGAGTCCCGGATCGGCGGTTCCACGCCCAGGCGGCGCGCGTCGCCGAGCGACACCTCCACCTGGCTGTATTTCCGGTAGGGGCCGATCATCCGCACGTCCTTGAGAGCGCCCTTGGGCCCCTCTACCGCAACCCGCTCGTTGCAGGCGTACTGGCCCGGCTGCTTCACCGGCTTGAACTGCGTGTCTTCCGCGTCCCGGCCGAAGAGGGTTTTGAAATCTTCCCTGGTCAGGTGCACGTGCCGGTTGGAAATACCCACCGGCACGGGCGCGTTGGAGCGCTCCTGCCGGAGTTTCAGGTCTTCCAAGATCTCTTTAAGCAGCTTCTCGTCCATTAAATTACTTCTGCCCTAAACCCTCTACCCTATACCCTGCCTTTCAGCACCGCCTGGAAATGTATCACGCGCAGGAACTTGTCGGACTTGAGGCTTTCCCCGCCGACCAGCGCGCCGTCTATGTCGGGCTGGGCCATCAGTTCGTCGACATTGTCGGCTTTCACCGAGCCGCCGTAAAGCAACCGCACGGCCTCGGCGTAGGGTTTGCCGTAGATGCGCTCCATCTGGCGCCTCACGTAAACGTGGGCGTCCTGGGCCTGGTCGGGGGTAGCGGTCTTGCCGGTGCCGATAGCCCAGACGGGTTCGTAAGCTATGACGACTTTAGAGGCCTCGGCGGCGGTGATGCCGGCGAAAGCGCCGTTAAGCTGGGTTTCGAGGACGCGGTAGGTTCTCTGGCTCTCCCGCTCTTCAAGCGTTTCGCCTATGCAGAGCACGGGCACAAGGTTGGCCTTTATGGCGGCTTTCACCTTCTTGTTCACGACCTCGTCGGTCTCCAGGAAGATCTTGCGGCGCTCGGAGTGCCCGATGATAGCGTGGGTGCAACCGGCGTCGATGAGCTGCGACGGCGAAACGGCCCCGGTGAAAGCCCCTTTCTCCTCCCAGGCCACGTCCTGCGAAGAAAGGAAAATTTTAGAGCCGGCCAGCACGGCCTTAACCGCGTGCAAATTAGTGAAAGTGGGAGCCAGCAGCACTTCATGCTTCAGGTCGGGATCGAGCCCCTTCCTGATAGCCGCGGCCAGGTCGGCCGCCTCTTTAGAATTAAGGTGCATCTTCCAATTCCCGGCTATCATCGGTACCCGTTTATTTGAAGCCATTTTGGGGTCTCCTTAATTATTTAAAAATATTATACAAATCTTGGGGTTAAGGGAGGCGGCGGATTTATGTTAAAGAATTCTTAAGCACCCACAGCCTGAAGAACGGATCGGAAAAGGCGTACCCGCCATTTTCTTTTTCAAGGATACCCTTTTTGAGTAGAAGGTTCAGCGAGACCTGCACCGTCGGCGCGGGGCCGAGCCTGTTGCGCTCGATAACGTCGTGGGAGTACAACTTTTCACCTGGATTACGTGAAGCGACCTGTAGTATTTTCCGCTGTTTTAGCGTGAGATGCTCAAGCATTCCTAGATATAGAGGCGCCTGGGTATCGGCTATATGCGCGGCGGTTTCGGCCACGAGCTTTTCCGACAGCCCTGAGCCCTCCCTGCACTTATTCCACAGGAAACTGCAAAGGTACTGCACATAATACGGAATGGAAGCGGTTTCAGACAGAATACGCCTGAAAGCGGCTTCGTTAACCGTCGCATCTATGGCGGCAAAGCGCTCCGTGATAAAGGCCCTGAAATCTTTCTCCGGGATCTTACCAAGGAAAAGCACGCGGCCCAGCTTGTAGAACGCCCTGTTCTTGTTGTTTACCATGTCCTCTATAAGATGTTGCTTTGAGCCGGAGAAAATATAGGAGACATTATGGTGTCCCTGGAAAACCGAACGCATCAGTTTTTCAAGCGATTCTCCGCCAAGCCCGGCCACTTCCTGGAACTCGTCGAACGCTATCACAAGGCGCTTGCCGCGCCTCCTGGCGATCTTCTCGGCCGCGTTAAGCAGCTCCGCGAGCGCGGCTGACTGCTCTCCCGGTGATCTCCCGATATCAAGCGCGGCTGAAAGCTGTCCGTCCTGGTCCACGGAGATCTTAGGCCGCAAGAGCGGAACTATTTCCCTCGCCAGCCTGGCCACCGTTTCCAGTTTGGTCTCGGATTTCAGCAGCACTTCCTCCGCGAAGAGCGCGGCCAGTTGTTCCAATGAAGCGGCCCTGTAAAGGTCTATATAGGCGGTCAGCAGCCCTTTATTCCTAAGGCGCTCCAGCAGGTTAACGATAAGCGAGGTTTTACCGAACCTACGCGGGGAAATAAGGAATATCCGCTCGCCGGATTCCAGCCCGCGCGCGATATCGGACAGTTCTTCCTTCCTGCCCACGAACGCCTTCCCCACCGCGATCTCGCCGTAAACAAACGGATTATTCATTTGCGCCTTCTTGTTATGTATTTATACATTATGTATTTATACATAATCTTAAAATATATTTCAAACTCAGAACCTGTAAACAGCATACCAGACCACCCCGTCAAGGGTCTGTCGGGTTGACCTGACGGCTTGTTTGCTCCAAAGTGGCGGCGGGTCGCCTTCGCGCACCGGGGCCGGGTTACCAGGGACGAAGACTGGTAATTCCCCGAGCGGAACTAAAGACTGATCCACAGATTAATGGCGGAGTAGCTTACGCTTGGCTGCACTGTGTGCCGGGGGGATTCCTTCTCTTTGCTCAGTGTTATCAGGCCGTGTTTTGAAAGGATGTTCACATCCTTTAATACGCTCGGAAAGCTGCGGTTTGCCAGCTTAGCGAGCCCGTAGATGCTTCTGGGCGATTTCTCCTTGATTATATGGACCAAAGCCAGCCGCTTCGGCGTCAGGAGATTCCTTACGGCCTCCAGGCTTGTGAGGTAAGCGCCTTTAACCGGCGTGAATGGAGTCCGCTTCTGCGCGGCCTCAAAAGCCCGTCCAAATTCTTTCATCGCGTCCTTCTCGCTCTTGATCCCTATCGTCATTACTTTCATTTTAATCACCCCTGGCCTTCTTCCAATGCGCGACATCGCGCTGAAAATCCAGGATGTCCCCATCCGCATCGGTCAATTTCTGCCTCAGGTAGAGGACAGCCTTCATCTGTTTATATGATACATCATAGGATACATATTATCAATGGAGAATATATAGCACCTGACAGATATGCCCTCCAGTCCGCGTCGCTGGCACATTAGTCTATTTCTTGCCAGAAAATGTGTTGTCAGATATTTCCATATCTTTAGATTGCCTAGGTGGCTTACCGATATCTATATCACGGTTATTGTCGTAAAATGAGTTGTGGGATATTTCCCCTCCAGCAGAATGAATTTCAACTCCGGAAGAAGAACAGTTGTGAATCTTATTACTTAAGACACGAATGTCCTTGTTATCCCATCCCCAAGCGGCTATTCCAAAGGCGCCGCTCCCGTGAATATCAGAGTTTTGGATGGTTATTGATTCGGACCTCATTATGCTAATACAGGCGGCTGAACATCCAACTGGCACAGTATGAAAAATCATTAGGCCATCAAGAACTATACCGGTAGAGTTGGTAATTTTAACTATTTCAAGGTCTGGGCTATTACTAATCAATCTAACGCCGCCGTTTTTCCCAATAATCTTCAAACCTTTCTTGTCTCTAATTACCAGCCCATTCCCTAAATCCACATTGTATTGTCCAGGAGGAATTTCTATAACGTCATTCTCTTTTGCGCTAGTAATTTTTAATTGCAACGCATCAAAAGCAGGATCTCTTGGAGGTTCTTGCGCTTTAAAAGTGTCAAAAGCATCTTTTACTCGGTGAAAATACCCCGAATCTTTATGATTTTCAAGAAAGGATTCATAAGCTTTTTTCAAACCCGGGTCAATACCACCGTTCCGTCCGAAAACAGGTGTGTTAGGAAGCCTGCTTTCTCCAGTGAACACACTGATATAATCGACCAATGCCGGATTAATAATTTCAGCAGTTTCTGGAAGAGCAGAATATCTCTGCGAAAACTTTTCCCATCGCGAAATTCGTTCCCCTAACTGTCCCCATGTTAAACCCAGTCCACCGTCGTTAGCCCACGGCAACTCGGCGTCAGGGTAATACATTCTTAGGAATGAAGCATACGCGCCAGGCACTCTCGAAGCAACGTCTACGACAAATGCTGGATCTTTCTTTAAACGCACTACCGTACCTTCTTCCTCGTCAGCAAACCTGATCCCGGAATTAATGAATTTACACATCTGTTCCAAAGCCGCCTTGCTCTGACTCGTGTCACCTGCCAAGCCGTGAGACTTAAAGTTCGCAGGTTCATTGCAATAGTTACGAGAAACCCTCCCTAAAACTTTTTCATATTCAGGTTTTGAATCGAATAATACCTGTGCTGAAGCGATGACCTGGGAATAATAGTCCATGAACAAACGAAGTGCTGCTTCAGAAATTTCTTCATCCTTGCCGGAGAACCGATCGCGAAAATAGTTTTTAGCAGAAAACATGGATTCTGAACTTGATTTATCTAACCCCGACAGATACTCTTGATATTCTTTTACAGCGAGACCCGCTTCTGGATTTTTAGTCGAAACCGGAACGCCTATAGAGGACATGGTGCTTTGTGGAGAAGAAGGAACCGTCTTCGCAATAGAGTCGGCTGCACCGAAGAAAGAGATAACTAAAATTAAATATCTCGGCATATTCCCCCTCGTTGTTTAAACATTCCCCCAAGTCAGCACCGACGGCTCGTCTTCGCAAGAGAGCGGGCGGCCTCTTCCGCATCCTAGAAACCTAGAATATTTCCCTGCCGGCGACCCCACAGCAGTTCTCTTCGGAGTGCCGATTGTTTTTAGTAATGCCTTTGAGCATTTTGGAAAGAGATATCTTACGGTGGCCTTCGGATTTTGTGATCATCTTACCGTCTACAATAGTCATTTCGACTATTGAGCCATGGAACAAACACATATCTCTGGCAAGAGAACCGGGAATGCGCAGTGCCGGGCTATTTCCCCATTTTTTGATAATTGCGACCATAGGCCCACGTGCTATGTCAATTTCTAAGGTATTTCATGCGCTGCTGCAAGCGCTGCAACCGCGTTCCCTTGCGCAGCCCCCGCACATAAGCCCCGGTATCCCCGATATCTCCCCGGTTCTTCCAGATGCCGAAAGCCCCCCTCATCGAGGCTTCAAAACCTGGCGCCTTTGCGCATAAATATTTTTGAGCGATCGCGGCCCGCACCAGGGCCGACAGGGACTGGTGTGTTCTGGCGCTTATCGCGCGCAGGGTTTCCCACTGTTCCGTCGAAAGGTATATTTGCGTTCGTTTCATGACGTGCCGCACACAGCACTCTTACAGCATAATAGTGCCGAAAAGAAAATTACGACGACTTAATTCCGTCAAAAGAATTCCCCGGAGTGAAGCTGGCGCAGGAACGTGGCTGCGGGGAGAACGTCAAGTCCGCTAAAATGGTAAGCCCGTTCCCCGGTATAAACGCCGATCATCCGGTCCACGCGTATGCCCGCCTGTTTTTTCAGTTCCCGCATGGTCTTTTCCCACTTGCTGTCCCATTTCTGGCCCAGTTTCACCTCGATACATACCACGCGCGCCGGGGTATTCGACCGCCTGGGATGCGTTTCAATAATAAAGTCTATTTCACCCCCGGCGGCCGTGCGGTAATAGGCGATCGGGCGGTGCTTGCGCCGGACTTCGTTGTAAACGCGCAGTTCGTGATAGATCAGCGTTTCAAAGGCAAACCCCTTTTCCAGCCTATCAAGCGGGTCAAAAAGCCGTCCCGCCGCCGCCCGGGCCGCGCCGGGATCGAACCAGTAAAACTTCGGGTGCGCCCGCTCGCGCACTTTAAGGCCGGGCTGGTATGCCGGCAAAAAATGCCCCAGCAGGGTATCCGTTAGAATTGAGAAATAAACGTCCACGCTGCTGCGCGGGACCGCGGCTTCGCGGGCGATATTCTGGCTGTTAAGCGCCTGCCCGTTAAGCTGCCCGGCAATAGCCAGAAAGCGCAGGAAGGGCTGAGTGTTGCGGACTATTCCTTCCTCTTTGATTTCCTCTTTTATATAGGTATGCGTGTAGGCGTTTAAAATTTCAGCAGCTTCGGCCGGGTTCAGTTGCACAAAAGGCAGACATCCCCACGAGAGACAGAAATCGGAGTTAAACCGCTTTCCCAGCTCCGCGGAAGAAAAGCCCTCCATATTCAGCGTCAGCGCCCGGCCGGCCAGCAGATTTACGCCGCCGCGCCGCAATTTGCGCGCCGAAGAGCCGCAGAGCGCGAACCGCCACCCGCGCAATTCCATCAGCCGGTGCACCTCGTCCATAAGCGCGGGGATCTTCTGGATTTCATCAAGCACCACCCAGGAACCGGCCGGCCGCCGGCCGATCAGCGCTTCCAGCCGGTGCGGGTCGCGGGCAAGCTCCAGCGCCAGAGAAGCGTCAAGCAGATCAAGGCGCAGGGCGCCCGGCAGCGCGCCGGCAAGCCAGGTGCTTTTGCCGGTTCCGCGCGGGCCGAACAGGAAGAAAGAGCGCCCGGGCGCGACAAGCAGTCTTTTTATATTTTCATGCATACGCACAATTATTACATTTGTATTGTAGGATTACAATGCAATATTACAACTGTCTTGTAATAATCAGATACTGACACGAGGTATATACCTGGGTTTATCGGGAGCAGCCCAGCATTTTAGATTATCTCGCGCAGGAGCTCCTGCCTGGGCTGGGGGATGACCACTTTTTCAACGAGGAGGCCTTTTTTGCCTACTACGGCGGCGCCGGCGGCTACGGCGGTCTCTACGGCGGCTACCGAGCCGGTCATCGTGACGAAGGCTTTGCCGCCCAGGGCCATGGCCAGGCGGATCTCGAGAAGTTTAACGGTGCCGGCTTTTACGGCGGCGTCGGCGGCCTCGATCAGGGCCGAGACCGAGAAGGCCTCTATCACTCCCAGGGCCTCGAGCGCCTCAACCACGTTCGTCCCTTCTATCGCCGGGAAGACCTCGGGATGGATATTGGGGACCACGAAGCTGTCCACCAGCGCGTGGCCCGCGATGGCCGAACCGGCGTCCACGGCGGCTTTCACGTCGCCTACGTCGCCGGCCAGCAGCACCACGTATTTGCCCGGGCAGACCGAGCGGGAAAGAAGGAGTTTGATATTGGAAGTCTTGAGCATAGCGTCGGCCGCCTGCAGGCCCTTGGCCACGCTCGTGAGTTCCACACCGCCGATTGCGTTTAGCATAAGGTTAAGCCGTTATCTCCACGTATTTTTCGTTCACCTTCGTCACCGTGCCGGAGATGCTCGCGTGCACCGGGCAGCCGAGCTTGTCGGCCGGGACGTCCCCCACCACCGCGCCCTTCTCCACCCGCTGCCCGACGGAAACTGCCGGGGCGCAGGGCAAGCCTATATGCTGGGCCAGCAGTATCCTGACCCTGGAGGGCTTGTAGTCCTCGTCCTTCCAGGGCGCGTCGAAATTGTAGTCGGAAAGGCCCAAATGCCGCACCAGTTTCGAGACCGGCACCTTGCGGAAATCCCTGACCGGGTGAGGGACCGGTTTCTTTCCCGTGTTTATCTCCGAATTCTTGAACCCGACTTTCATCTCCCGCAGGTCCGCCTTGGCGGAAACGCAGGCCGAGGTCGGATGCAGATTCTCCGGGCAGGCGTAAAGACTGCAAAGGGAGCATTCACAGCAGAGCAGGGCGTACTGGCTGTGCACTTTATGCGCGCCGCCGGTGAACTGCATGCTCCTCATCACCCGGTGCGGCTGCACGTTGTGCCCCAGCAAATAGCGCGGGCAGAACTCGGTGCAGAAGCAGCACTGGTCGCAGGTGGAACGGCCTATGCGGGAAAAAACGGGGCGGGACTGCGCTTTTTTAACTATGAGCGGGTGATCTTTAGGCAGGACTATGATGCCGCCGGAAGCCTTTACCACCGGCGCGTCGAAATCGGTCATGACCTTGCCCATCATCGGCCCGCCGTCGATGTAGGCGGGGTCCTTCACCGTGAAGCCGCCGCAGAGTTCCACGGCCTCGCGCCAGGTGACGCCGACCGGCACCCTGAAAGTGGCCGGCTTTTTCACCGCGCCGTTCACGGTTATGAATGTTTCTGTCACCGGCTTGCCGGGGAAGGCCGCGTTATAGAGAGTCTCCACATTGCAGACCACGCAGCCCACGTCCAGCGGGATGCCGCCCGGCGGCACCACGCGCCCCGTGGCCTCGTAGACCAGGCACTGCTCGTCGCCGGCGGGATAATAATCGCCCAGCTTCAGGATGGAAATGTTCTTCCGGCCCTTCGCTATTTCCTCGAGGCGCGGGATCAGCTTCTCGTGCTTTTTCTTTATGCCGACTATCCCCCGCTTCGCGCCGACGGCCTTCATCAGCATCTCAAGGCCGTCGAAGACTTTAGCCGGAAAATATTCCAGGATCTTCTGGTCTTTCTTCAGGAGGGGTTCGCACTCGGCGGCGTTCACCAGCGCGTACTCGGCCTTCCCCTGCGCTTTCACGTAGGCGGGGAAACCCGCGCCGCCGGCTCCTACTACTCCGGCGCTGCGCAGGTTACGGCTGAATTCGGCTGAAAAGTCGGACATTAGCGCTTCAGAACTATTTCGCGGCGACCATGCGCTTCTTGACGGCGGTGGCGAGGCGCTTTATCCCCTCGTCGATATCTTCGGGCGTGGGATAGGAGAAATTCAGGCGCATCGTGTTCTTCCCGGAGCCGTCGCAGTGGAAAGCGGAGCCTATCACGTAGGCCACGTTCTCTTTGAGGGCGTCCGCGAACATCTCGTCGGCGCTCATCTCCCCGGGCAGGCGCACCCACAGGAACAGGCCGCCCTCCGGCTTCGTCCAGGAGACGCCTTCGGGCATGTATTTTTCCAGCGCGGCCACCATGGTGTCTTTCTTTAATTTGTAGGTTTTCTTCACCACTTCGATATGCGTTTCGAAATAGCCGCTGCGCAGGAAATCCGCCGCGATAAGCTGGTTGAGGCTGGAGGTGCAGAGGTCGAGGGACTGCTTGAGGATCTCCATCTTCCGGATGATCTGCGGATGCGCCAGGATGAGGCCCAGCCGCAGGCCGGGCGCGAAGGTCTTCGAGAAGGTGAAGATCGAGATGAGGTTGTCGGTCTTATGGGTCTCCTGGTCGAGGCGGTAAAGCATTTTGGGGGCCTTGCCCTCGAAGCGGATCTGGCGGTAGGGCGAATCCTCTATCACCACCACGTCGTACTTTTCCGAAAGTTCTATGACTTTTTTGCGCTTCTCGGCGGACAGGGTTACGCCGCTGGGGTTCTGGAAATCCGGCACCAGGTAGACGAATTTATAATGCTCGTCCTGGCTTCTGAGCCAGACGAGCTTCTCTTCCAGCTCTTCGGTGCTGATGCCGTCGTCCTCCAGCTTTACGCCCACGAAGTCGGCGCCGTAGGATTTGAACACCTGCAGGCCGCCCATATAGCTGGGCTTTTCCACCAGCACCGGGTCGGAAGCGTCTATGAACAGGCGGCCCACCATGTCCAGCGCCTGCTGCGAGGCCGTGGTGACGATGAGGTTCTCGGGCCTGGCTGTTATGCCTTCGTGCCTTTTCAGGAATTTGACGAATTCCTCTTTCATTTCGGGCAGGCCGTCGGTGGGCCCGTACTGCAGGGCTACCCTGCCCTTTGTCGCCATTATTTTTTTCACCGATTCGGCTACGAAATCGTAAGGAAAATGCTGGGGGTCGGGGAGGCCGCCGGCGAAGGAGATAACTCCGGGCTTATTCGTTATCTTGAGCAGTTCCCGGATCACGGAAGCTTTGGTGCGCCGGGGGGCGGCGGCGATATTCTTTATGATGTCGATCATTGTTCCTCCGCTTAAGATTGGCCGCTTGGCACTACAGATAATCTACTCAATTAAACATGTTAATTCAAGTTAAAAAGGGCGCCCTTACTCTTCCCCCGGCGGCGCCTTCGCGGCGGCCGCGAAATAGTCCAGATTTTCCTTGTAATAGTCCTTCCTGGCCGGGTCGGTTTCGGCGGCGTATTTCTTATCGTAATAGGCCATGGCCTTGGGGTAGGAGGAATCTTTCAGCTCCAGCAGGTCCGCCGGGAAAGGGCGCCCCGTGGCGGCGCAGGCCTTGTCCAGCGACTTCAGATGCTGGCTGAGCACCTCGATATCCATTTTTTTTAAATTGTCACGCAGGAAGGAGGCCGCCTCCAGGATGGCCAGCGCGCCCTTGGTCTTCAGCGAATTAAGGACTTCGGGGTCCAGCCCGGAGCCGGCGGAATTGACGTCGGCCACGGCCAGACAGTCCAGCGCCAGCGGATAGTTCTTCTCCTCGAGCGCTATCGAGCCCACGAAAAGCAGCGCGTCCGCGCTGAAAGCCGGCCAGCGGGTCTTGTAGAACTCTTCCAGGAATGCGGCGTACTCCGCCTTTTCCTTCCCCAGCCTGGCCAGCGAGGCCCCGTTGCGCGCGTATTCCCCCACGTCCCCGGAGGCGTAGGCGAGTATTTTAGAGTCCGCCTGCCGGTTCTTCTGCAGGGTCTCGGCCTTTTCCAGGCTGAGGTAGCCGCCGAGCTGCTCCTCGTAATATCTGCGGATCTTCTCTTTGTAACGGCCCATGTCCAGGGAGAGGGTGAAATAACTGCCGAAGATATTTTCAGTATAGAGGTCGGTATAAACGCCGCGGACGAAGCTCTTCAGCAGGGCCGGGTCGGCCTTCATGCGCTCGTGCACGTAGATATCCTCGGTAAGGTAGGCCTCGTATTCGAACTCGAGCGGGTTGGCGCCTGCGTCCTGGCGGTATTCCGGGTAGAGGTAGCACTGCGCGGCGTGCACCAGCTCGTGCAGGTAGATGGGTCCGGAATACTTCACCAGCTCCTCCCGCACTTTTTTATTGCTCCACAGCACTTCCACCACTTCGGGATCCTTGAAGCCTTTGGCCTCGAACAGTTTAAGGATGTACCTGGAATTGAAGTAGACGGCGTTCTTCTCGGGGTCGAACCAGGCGAAGCAGGAGGTGGGATCGCGCCGGACGAGCACGCGCAGTCCGGCGTAGTTCTTCGTCTTTCCAAGCCTGGCATAAAGCTCCCTGCCGGAGGGCACGGTCCTGAGCTGGGTCTCGAACTCTTTTTTCAGCTTCGCGCTCAGCCTGGCGTCGTACTGGTAGGCCCCGGCAAAAGCCGGCAGCAGGAGCATGACCAGTAACGCTATCGGCCTCTTCATTAAAGGTTATTATAAGATTTGACAAAGGGCCCGGCAATGTATAAGATTAGGTATCAGGTTCGACTAATTTTTTACTGGAGGACCATATGTCTGATAACAAAGGCGGAGAAATAATCGGCGCGTTCGTGGTCGGCGGCCTCATCGGAGCGGCCCTCGGGATCCTGTTCGCCCCCAAAACCGGCAAAGCCACCCGCGCGGAGCTGGCCGACTGGATGGACGAGACCAAGGAAAAGGCCAAGGAGAAACTGGAGAAGCTCGAAGAGGAAATAAAGAACCGCAAAGACCACCTGCTGAAGCACACCAACTAAGGGCGCTTTGCCCGAAACCCCGCGGTTAACAGCCGCGGGGTTTTTTATTTTATACGACCGTTACTTTGTAAATTCAGGTTCCAGCGGGGAGAGAAACCAGCCGAGGGCGAAGGTGGAGACGGTGCCTATCACTATGATCCAGCTCCAGCCTATCGGGGCGAGGCCTTTTTCGGAGAGGTAGAGGGTGAGGCCGGCCAGGACGGCGCTGACGAACATGGCCAGCACGTTCCCGCGGTTGACAGCCCTCCTGGTCAGCAGGCCCAGCAGGAAAACGCCCAGCAGGCTGCCGGCCGTGACCCCGTTTATCTTGAAGGCCAGCCAGAGCATGCGGCCGGAACCCGCGGCGCAAAGCCACGCTATCACGGCGAGCAGCAGGCCGAAGCAGGCCACGCTGATGCGGGAGACCAGCAGGTAATGCTTTTCTTCCGCGTCCTTCCTGATCAGCGGGCGGTAAATATCCGTGACGAAGGAGGAGGAAAGGGAACTGAGCGGCGAGTCTATGCTGGCCATGACCACGGCCGTAAGCACCAGCCCCTTGATGCCCGCCGGCAGCACGTGCACGGTGAAGTGGGACAGGACGCTGTCTATGTTCTCCGGCAGCGGCAGCGCCGGGTGCTGCTTGTAGAAGACGAACAGCAGCGTGCCTATCACCAGGTAAAGCGCCGTCACCGGAAAGCTGGCGAAGATAGTGGCTATAATGGTCTTCTGGCTCTCCCGCCGCGTCTCGAGCGTCAGCAGGCGCTGCATCAGCTCCTGGTCCGTGCCGAAAGCCGCCATAGAACCGAATACGCCGTTGAGGACCGCTATCCAAAGCACGTTGGGGTCCTTAACGCCCCAGCCTATATTGAAGACCGAGAGCTTGCCCGCCTCGGAAGCCAGCTGCCAGGCCCCCGAAAAGCCGCCGTCTATATGCAGCAGCAGATAGCCCGCCACCGCCCCGCCGGCCACGTAAAAGATCAAAGCCTCGAAGGCGCCGGTCCACAGCACGGCCTTGATGCCGCCGAAGCCGATGAAGACTATGCTGATCACGGTGAAGAAAGCCAGCGTATAGCCCAACTGCCAGCCCATGATCACCGACACGGCCAGCGAGGCCGCGTAAAGTCTCACTCCCGAAGCGAAAAGCCGGGTGACGAAGAAGAAAGCCGAGCCGGCGTACTGCGTCTCCGCGCCGAAGCGGTGCTTCAGGAATTCGTAGATCGTGGTGCAGTTGAACTTGTAGAAAGCCGGGATGAAAAAGAAGGCGATCAGGACGCGGGCGGAAGCCGAGCCGATGAAGAACTGCAGGTATTGCAGGTTCTCCGAGAAACCTATCGGCGGTATGCCCACTATGGTCATGGCGCTGATCTCGGTGGCCACGAAGGAAAGAGTGCCTATCCAGACCGGCGTTCTCCGGTTCCCGAGAAAGTAGTCCTTCGTGTCCTTCTCCCCCCTGCCTTTGAAATAGGCGATCAGGAAAAGCGCGAGCACAGCGGCCCCGAGGATCCCGTAATCCAGCGGCGCCAGGCCGGTAAATCTCTGCAGAGCGGCTGCTTCGTTCATATTTTATCCCGGCGCATTCTGGCTTTCTCGGCTTTCTTTATCAGCTTCCACTGCCGCAGCACCTGGGCCGGGGTGGAAAGCCTGCCGCCGGCGAAAACGTGCGGGTGGCGCCGCACCATCTTGGCGTTTATCGTCCTGATCACGTCGCCCAGGCCGAAGCGCCCCGCCCGCCGGGCCAGCGCGCTGTGGAACACCACCTGCAGCAGTACGTCGCCGAGTTCCTCTTTCAGGTTCTCCCAGTCTTTTCTTCGCACGGCCCGGCTCACCTCGCCGGCCTCCTCGCGCAGGTACTTGAGCAGGGTGGCGTGGCTCTGCCTGCGGTCCCAGGGGCAGCCGCCGGGGGCCAGCAGCGTTCTCATTATTGTCTCGAGCGAACGCAGGGCCGGGCTGCGGGCTAGTTTGAGGGCCTCGCGGCTGAATTTAGGTTTAGGAAGTGGTTTATCTTTCATTGGGAGCATTAAAAGTATATAATTTTATATCGATTTACCAAAACGCAGCGGGCGTAAGCGCGGAGGGCGCATGACCGGAACGACACTCAACACTGGCCAGGACCTTTACAAGACCCTGGACAAGGGCTTTGTGAAGCTCGTGGAATTCATGGGCGGCGACCAGCGCGCCGTCGACTCGGCCCGGGTCTCCTTCGGCTCGGTCTCGAAGGGAAAGGAGCAGGATAAAAAGCTCATCGGCTACCTGCTGGCCAACGGCCACCTCAGCCCCTTCGAGCATTCCGTTTTTCAGTTCCACATTAAATGCCCCATCTTCGTGGCCAGGCAATGGATGCGCCACCGCATAGCCTGCGTTACCGGAGATACCCGGCTTTGCTTCGATCTGCCGGCGGGGCCGCGCGACGGCCGCTGCAAGGCGTACCCGATGACCATAAGCGACTTTTACAGAAAATGGAACGAAGGCGCGAAACCCATACCGCATTCCCGCAAGCCCTCCATGCTCATGAAAATGCCGCAGCGCGGACGCCTGGAGCGGATGATGCTGCGAAACCTCGATGAAAGCGCCTGGACGATAAAACACACAACAGTGCTTGACATATTCCATACCGGTAAAAAGCCTGTTTTCGAGGTGACACTGGAAGACGGAAAAAGAATACGCTGCACGCAGGAACACCGTTTCCTTTTTGAAGGCGGCTGGAAAACGCTGAAAGAGGCGACCGGACTGTCAACGGCCGGGAAGCGGACTACCTTTACCGGCGACCTTCCCCGACTTGCCGTGAATGGGCGCGTTGTGGATAAACCCCTATATCGCGACAAAGAGTGGCTCAAGGAACAATACACCCGCCCGGAGGCCAGCGACAGCTCCATAGCGGAAATGCTCGGCGTCTCGGGAATCGTGATCCGCAAATGGCGCAGAATACACGGCCTTACCGGACTCAAGCCCGGCGGCTTCACTAAAGGTTTTACTCCGTGGAATAAAGGAAAAACTTACAGCCTCTGGGATGGGACGCGGGCGCTCAGCGCGGAGCATCTTGAAGCCATCAGGTCCGCGCGCAGCGGCTCCAACTCCAACTTCTGGCGCGGCGGAGTATCCGCCCCGCGCGCGGGCATAGCCCGCTGGACCACGGAAAACGCGCCAAAAATATTCGCCGCCAGCGGCTACCGCTGCGCCGCATGCGGCGCGGTAGGCGGCCGGCTGCACGCCCATCATATAATTCCGGTGTGGGCGGATGCGGGCAAAGCTCTCGATCTGAAAAATCTGACCACCCTCTGCGCCGCATGCCACCGCGATATCCACCGGACCGGCTCCGAGCTGGAGTTCGCGGAAAAGCTGGCGGGAAAGCAGGCCGTCGCTCCGTACGCGAAGACTCTCAAACCAAAAGCGCCTGCGCGCAATCTTGTACCGCATTGGGTAAGGATCTCCGCGATAAAATACGCCGGAGTTCAGGATACATATGACCTTACCGTAGAGGGTCCGTTCCATAATTACGTGGCGAACGGCATTGTTACGCATAATTCTTACAATGAAATTTCGGCCCGGTATACGGAGGTCCGGGACGAGTTCTACTATCCCGAGGCCTTCAGGGTGCAGGACAAGAGCAACCGGCAGGGCTCGGTGCGCTCCGGCGCGCTGGAGCAGGAGAAAATGCTGGCCGTTTACGACAAGGCCATAAAGGCCTCCTATGCCGCCTACGGCGAGCTGCTGGCCGCCGGCGCCGCCAGGGAGATGGCGCGCATGGTGCTGCCGGTGGCGCAGTACACGCAGTTCCACTGGACGATAAACGCGCGCAGCCTGCTGAACTTCATCAGCCTGCGCGCCGACGAGCACGCCCAGTACGAGATACGCCGGTACGCGGACGCCATAACCGAGATCTTCCGCGCGAAAATGCCCTGGACCTGGGAGGCCTGGTCTAAACTGAATGAAAAGAAACCTCGTTAAGACCGCCGCCCTGCCGGCCCTGCTGCTGCTCTGCTGTGCCGCTTACGCGGCCGCCCCTTCGGCCGCGCCGAAGAAGGCGGGCGCGAAAGCCGCCGCGCAAAAGCCGGAAGCGCCGGAACCGGAGGCGCGGAAGGCCTCTCCCTGGGACGGGCTGGCGCAGCGCAATATCAAAACCGCCGACATAGCCGTCTATACCCCGGTGACCGGCATCACCACCGCCCAGGACACGTACGACGTTTTCGCTCCTTTCGACGGCCGCATAGAGGAGATCCACGCGGAGCTTTTCACCTTCGTCACCCAGAAAACGGTGCTGACGCGGATGGTCTCCACGGAGATGGCCGCGCTGCTGGACTCCAGCTCGGAGGAATCGCGCAAGCAGACCGAGCGCCGCTGGCAGGACGTGTACAGCTACACGGAGCTCAAGCCGGAAACGCAGGGCGTGGTCACCAATATCTATATCGAGCCCAGGACCCGGGTCAACAAGGGCGACCGTCTTTTCACCGTGGCGAAAAAAGTGCTGGTGATCGGGAAGAACACGGAACCGCTGTATTCCAGACTGGCCCCCGGCATGACCGCCGAAGTGGAGCACGCCAGGAACCCGGACGAGAAGTTCGGGACCAAACTCGTGAATTTCCTGGCGGTGAAGGGCTCCAACCTGGTCTACCGGCTCTGGCTGGAGGTGCTGGACCTCAAGAACGGCATAAAGATAGGCGAACAGTTCGATGGCACGCTTTTCGTGGGAAAGAGCTCCGGCGCCATGCTCATCCCGCGGCGGAGCATGATAGAAGCCGGCGGCAGGCGCTTCCTGATAACGGAGATACAGACCGGCCTGGAGACCGCGGAGGAAGTGGAGATACTCGGCCACAGCTCGCTGTATCTGCAGCCGGCCGGTCCCGCGGAGGATTAAGATGGAAAAGCCGAGAAAAGCCGCTAACATCTACTCGAGTTTCATGTTCGTCAAGCTGCAGCCGGATTTCCGGCGGCTTATCTCCAACGAGAAGATAGCCGCCAAGCAGGAGTTCGAGAACATGGTGGGCGCCAGCCAGGAGAAGCTCTTCCTGCGCACCTACATGGTCTCCGGCCTGCGCGCCGATTCCGATCTGCTCTTCTGGCGCATGTCCGACGACCTGGCCTACCTGCAGGAGGTCTGCTCCCGGACCTTCTCCACCGGCGCGGGCAAGTATTTAACCCCGGTGCATTCCTTCCTGGGCGTGCACCACGGCCCCGAAGCCGCCCAGTCCAGGAAAGAACTGGATTTCGGCTTCCTGCCCAGGGACACTTTCGGACGCTACCGCTACATGCTGCTGCACCCGGTGGTGAAGGCCCATACCTGGTACGAGCTCTCGGAGGCGGAGCGGGAGAAGCTCCTGGCCGAGCGCGGGCACGTGGTGTCCAGGTACAGGGAAATCCAGGAGAACTTCTTCCTCTCCTACGGCCTCGACGACCAGGAGATCATCGTGGCGCGCGAGGCCAGGGCCCTCGAGGACCTGATCCTGGCCACGCAGGAGCTCAGGCAGCTGCGCATAAAGAATTACACCACGGTGGACAAGCCCGTCTTCCTGTGCCTGGGCAGGGACCTGCGCGAGATCATGGACGCGATCAGTTGAGGGCCGGGCAGAGGGGAGAGGGTTCGGAGTAAGGAGAAGGTTCATGAAAACCATAGGCATCATCATGGCGGGCGGCAAGGGGGAAAGGCTTTACCCGCTCACCAAGGAGCGCTCCAAGCCGGCGGTGCCTTTCGGCGGGAAGTACCGCATCATCGACTTCGTGCTCTCGAATTTCATCAACTCCGGCATCTACTCCAACTACGTGCTGGTGCAGTACATGTCGCAGTCCCTGATAGAATACCTGCGCTCCACCTGGAACCTGGGCGGCATCACCAAGGAGCACTTCATCACCGTGGTGCCCCCGCAGATGCGCCTCGGGGAGATGTGGTACCGCGGCACGGCGGACGCCGTGAAGCAGAACCTGAACCTGATAAACGACTACAAGCCCGACCTGGTGGCCATCTTCGGCGCCGACCATATCTACCGGATGGACATCCGCCAGATGATAGACTTCCACCTTGCCAGCAAGGCCGACGTGACCGTCTCGGCCCTCGCCGTCCCGCTCAAGCAGGCTTCGCGCTTCGGCACCGTCGTGGTGGACGCGAAGCACCGCATCACCGGCTTCGAGGAAAAGCCGAAGAACCCCAAGCCGATGCCGGGCAACCCCAACGCCGCGCTGGCCTCCATGGGGAATTACATTTTCAGCTACGACGCGCTGGTCAAGATCCTGCACGAGGAGTCCGGCGAGGCGGCCGCGCTGGACTTCGGCAAGACCATCCTGCCCAATATCCACAAGCGGTACCGCGTGTTCGCCTATAACTTCGACGGGCAGAAGCTGCCGGGGATGAAGGCCTATGAGGAGAAGGGCTACTGGCGCGACGTGGGCACCCTGGAAGCCTTCTGGCAGACGCACATGGACCTGCTGGGCGCCAGGCCCAAACTGGACCTGAACAACAAGCTCTGGCCCATCCAGGCTTCCCGGAACACGACGGCGCCCGCCAAGATCATCGAGTCGAACCTGCAGGACTGCATGGTCTGCGACGGCTGCGTGATAAGCCAGTCCTCCCTGAAGCGCTGCATCCTCTCCAACGACGTGATCGTGCACGAGAAATGCCAGCTGGAGGACTGCGTCATCATGGACGCCTGCGAGATCAAAGCCGGCTCGCGCCTGAAGAAGGTCATCATGGACCGGTACAACACCATCGAGGCGAAGACCACCATAGGCTACAACCAGGACCAGGACGCCCAGCATTATTACATAGACCCCGACGGCATAGTGGTCATCCCCCGCGGGATCTCCAAATGGCAGTAAGAGTGTTCTTCGAAGGGAAAACCTCCGCGGAAGTGAAAGCCGCGAAAGCGCTGCTGGCCGGGGCCGCCGCGCTGGGCCTCGGCGCGAGGAACGCGAAAAAGCCGGTCAACCTGGTCTTCACCGGCGGGCCCGGCATAAAGGCGCTGAACCGCCGCTTCCTCGGCAAGGACAGGCTGACCGACGTGCTAGCCTTCAATTTCCCCCCGTCGCCGGCGCCGGGAGCGGACTGGGGCGAGATCTATATCTGCCTGCCGGCGGCCGCGAGGCAGGCGAAAGCGCTGGGACACTCGCTGCTGACCGAACTGCTGGTGCTCGCGGTCCACGGCGCGCTGCACCTGGCCGGCGTGGACGACGGCACCCCGGCGAAGCGCCGCGCCATGAACCTGAGGACGGCGGCGCTGTTAAAGAGACTGTAGAAGGCGGAAAAGGCACGGAGGCTTCAAAGTGAGAACAGGAACGGACGCCCGCACTTTCCAGGAGATAGACGCGCGCCAGCAGAAAAGCTGGAGGGAGCAGAACGCTTTCAGGACCGCGCGCCTGCCCGGCAAGCCCAAATTCTACTGCCTGGATATGTTCCCCTACCCCTCCGGGGAGGGCCTGCACGTAGGACATCCGGAGGGCTATACCGCCTCCGACATACTCTGCCGCTACAAGCGGATGAAAGGCTTCGAAGTGCTGCACCCGATGGGCTGGGACGCCTTCGGCCTGCCGGCCGAGAACTACGCTATCAGCACCGGCGTGCATCCCCGCATCACCACCGAAAAGAACTGCGCCAACTACAAGCGCCAGCTGGAGTCGCTGGGCTTCAGCTACGACTGGGAGAGGGAAGTAAGCACCACCGACCCGGCCTATTACAAGTGGACACAGTGGATCTTCCTGCAGCTTTTCAAAAAGGGCCTGGCCTACGAGACCACCAGCCCGATAAACTGGTGCCCCAGGTGCAAGACCGGCCTGGCCAACGAGGAAGTGTTCCAGGGGAAGTGCGACCGCTGCGAGACCCCGATAGAGAAGAAGAACCTCCGGCAGTGGATGCTGAAGATCACCGCCTACGGCGACCGCCTGCTGGCCGGCCTGGAAGGCGCCGATTGGCCGCATTCCACGATGCTGATGCAGAAGAACTGGATAGGCCGCTCCGAAGGCGCCGAAGTGGATTTCGCCCTGCCCGGCGGAGAGAAACTGACGGTCTTCACCACCCGCCCCGACACTCTTTACGGCGCCACCTACATGGTGCTCGCCCCCGAGCACCCGCTGACCCTCAAGCTGGCCTCGCCGGAACAGAAGGCCGCCGTGCAGGCCTATGTCACGGCCGCCGCGAACAAGAGCGACCTGGAGCGCACCGAGCTCGCCAAGGACAAGACCGGAGTTTTCACCGGCGCCTACGCCGTCAACCCGGTGAACGGAGAGAAGCTCCCCATCTGGACCGCGGACTACGTGCTGACCACCTACGGCACCGGCGCCATCATGGCCGTGCCGGCCCACGACGAGCGCGACCACGAATTCGCGGAGAAATTCGGCCTGAAGATAATAGAAGTGCTGAAAGCTCCCGCGGACTGGAAAGGCGAAGGCCCCTTCTGCGGCGACGGCTCCGCCATAAATTCCGGCATCATAGACGGCCTGCCCACGCCGGAGGCGAAGAAGAAGATAACGAAGTGGCTGGAGGAAAAGGGCATCGGCAAAGCCAAAGTAAATTTCAAGCTGCGCGACTGGCTGTTCGCCCGCCAGCGCTACTGGGGCGAGCCTTTCCCGCTGGTGCACTGCCCCAAGTGCGGCGTGGTACCGGTGCCGGAGAAGGACCTGCCCGTACTGCTGCCCGAGGTGGAGAAGTACGAGCCCACCGGCACCGGCGAGAGCCCGCTGGCGGCGATAGACAGCTGGGTGAACACGAAGTGCCCGTCCTGCGGCGGCCCCGCCAGGCGCGAGACCAATACCATGCCTCAGTGGGCCGGTTCCTGCTGGTACTATCTGCGCTTCATCGACCCTAAGAACCCTTCCGCCTTTGTCGACAAGGAACTCGAGAAGGCCTGGATGCCGGTGGACCTCTACATCGGCGGCTCCGAACACGCCGTTCTGCACCTCCTCTATGCCAGGTTCTGGCACAAGGTACTTTTCGACCTGGGGCTGGTCTCCACTGATGAGCCCTTCACGAAACTCGTTCACCCGGGCATGATACTGGCCTACGCCTACCGTGACGGCAAGGGCGCCTACCGGGCGTATAAGGAGCTGGACATAGCCGAGGACGGCGCCGCCGTTACGGCCGAGGGCGAAACCCTTAAGCCCGTGGTGGAGAAGATGTCCAAGTCCAAGAAGAACGTAATAAACCCCGACGAAATACAGGAGCGCTACGGCACGGACGCTTTCCGTCTTTACGAGATGTTCCTGGGCCCGCTGGAAGACACCAAGCCGTGGAACCTGCGCGCCATAGAGGGCGTCTACCGCTTCATAAAGCGCGCCTATACCTGGGGGCTGGAGCGCCACACCGTCCTGACGGACGCCAAAGCCTCCGGCCCGGACCTGATACTCCGCCACCAGACCATAGAGAAGGTCGGCGCCGATATCGAGAGCCTCAAGTTCAACACGGCCATCTCCGCGCTGATGATCTACCTGAACAGGCTGACGGAGCGGAAGGAAACTTCCCGCGAGGACTTCAATACTTTCCTGGCCCTGCTGCACCCTTTCGCGCCGCATATCTCCGACGAGCTCTGGGAGCTCTCCGGCGGGGAAGGCACGCTGATGAAGCGGGCCTGGCCCGAGGCCGATAAAGCCGTCATCGCCTCGCGCGAGCTGGAGATCCCGGTGCAGGTGAACGGAAAAATAAAGGAGCGGCTGAAAGTGAAGGAAACCACGCCGCAGGAAGAGCTCAAGCGCCTGGCCCTGGAGGCCGCGACGCCGCATACCGCCGGCAAAACCGTGCTGAAAGTGATAGTTGTGCCGGGCCGCCTGGTAAGCCTGGTGGTGAAGTAAAGTTCAAGAGGGGAAAGGGCGTCTTATGAAAATACTGTTGCTTGTTGCGGCGGCGGCGGGGCTGGCCGCCTGCTCCGGCAGCTCGGATATAATCTACCGGCCGGCCGAACAGAAGCTGCCGATCTACATCAAGCGCATAGCCGTGCGCCCTTTCGCCAACAAGACCCAGCAGTTCGGCCTCGAGGAGAAGATCACGCTGAAGGTGATAGACGAGTTCCTCAAGAACGGCGAGTACCTGGTGTCGCCGGAGAACGCTTCCCAGGGCGTGATAGTGGGCGAGATCAGCCACTACATCCTCACCCCGATACAGTACGACGTGAACCTGGTCCCCACGGTCTACAAGCTCAACGTGATAGCCGGCCTCCGCCTGCTGGACCGCGGGCAGAACCGCTACCTGTGGGAGGAGCCCGCCCTGCAGGTCACCAAGATGTATTCGGCCGCCAATCTGCCCGGCGGCCTCACCGAGGAGCAGGCCAGGGAGGCGCTCTGGGAGATCCTGGCCAAGGACGTGGTGCTGCGTACCGTGAAAGGCTTCGGTTCGGTTTCCAGCGCCTCGCAGAAGAAGCTGCCCGGCAACCCCGAAGTGCAGCATTCTTCGGCCACGGTCATCCCGTAAGCGATGCGGACTTTAACCCCGAAAGCGCTGGCCGAGGAATGGGCCGGGAACAAGACCCGCCCGGTCTATTACCTCTGCGGCGAGGAAACCGCCATGAAGGACGCGGCGCTGAAGCGCGTAAAGGCGCTGTTCAGGCCCGAGTCCTTCAACTTCTCGGTGCGGGACGCGGAGACCGCCGACCTCGCCCAGGCCCTCGACGAGGCGCAGACCGCGCCGATGCTGGCCGAATTGCGCTTCGTCGCGCTGAAGCGGGTGGAGAAGCTCAGGAAAGAGCCGCTCAAGGCCCTGCTGGCCTACCTGGAGAACCCCTGCCCGAGCGCCTGCCTGCTGCTGCTGGCCGACTGGCCGCGCGAGAAGGTCGACCCCATACCGGCCGCGCTCGGCCCGGACTGCGCCCTGGTCAATTTCACGCCCCTGTCCCCCGCCCAGGCCGCGGAGCACGTCAACACCGCGCTGCTGGCCAGGGGCGTCAAGACCGACGGGGAAGCCCTGGAACTCCTCGTGGAGCTGCTCGGCACGGATTCCGTGACCCTGGACGGGGAAACGGAAAAAATAGTCCTCTACATGCACGGGCAGACCCGGTTCTTCGGACCGGACGACGCGCTGGCCCTGGCCGGCTTCGCCCGGACGCGGCACCCTTTCGAACTTTCCAACGCCGTCTGCGGGAAACACCCGGCCCAGGCCGCCGAGGCCGCGGCGAACATGCTGGTCTCCGGCGCCGAGCCGCTGGCGCTGCTTTCGCAGGTTTCCCGCGCGGTTGAAAGAATGCTTAAGGTGAAGCGGCTGTCCGCGGCCGGCGAGGGCCCCGCCTCGGCCTACCAGGCCGGCATGTCGCCGGGGCAGTACCACGCCGCCCTGCGCGACGCCGGGAATTACACCGAGGAGAAACTCCTGCGCGCCCTGCGGCGCTGCCTGGAGGCGGAGGAACTGCTGAAGTCCTCCTCCCGGCGGGACCCGGGCCTGGTGCTCAGGCAGCTGGTCTACGAGATCACGGGCGCCAAATAGCGAAACCCCGGCCGACTGCGCCGGGGTGCTCTTTCACTGAAGGCCGTCCGATGGCCATAGGCCCTGATACGGCACGGCCACAGGCCGGAAAGTTTTATTTTATGGAAGGGTTCTGCGCTATGGACTTTATGCGCGCCGCGAGGCGGGACTTCTTCCTGGCGGCGGCTTTCCAGTGTATAGTGCCGGTCTTGGCGGCTTTGTCGAGCAGGGCATAGGCTTTGGGCAGCATTTTCCGCGCGTTCTCCATGTCCTTCTTGACGACGAGAGTGCCGAACTCTTTCGAAGTGTCGTGGATCCTTGTTTTAACGCCCCGGTTCCTGGAGGCCAGTTTTTCAGATTTGCGCCAGGCTTTGATAGCGCTGGTATGTCTTCCGGTCTTGAGTTTTGCCATAGTGACCATAGTCTATCATTCTATGACGGAAAAAGCAACTTTCTCGCGCGGGATGACGGGCCTGGCGGGGGCCGGGCTGATAACCAAGGTCCTGGGCTACGCGCGCGACGCCCTGCTGGTGGCTTTTTTCGGCGGCGGGGCCCTCGCCGACGCCTATTACGCGGCTTTCCGGCTGATGAACGTTTTCAGACGCACCGTGGGCGAGGGCGCGCTCAACGCCGTTTTCATCCCGCTCCTCGAGAAGGAAAAAACCCGCGGCAGGGACGCGGAACGGGGCTTTTTCTCCTCCTCCTGGACGCTCATTTTCCTGGGTTCGGTGCTGCTGGCCGCGGCCGGCATGCTCTTCCGCAGGGAGCTGGTCACGCTGGCGGCCTGGGGGTTCAAAGGCGATCCGGGGCAACTGGACCTTACGGCGCTGCTGGCGGCGGCCTTCATGCCCCATCTGGTCTTCGTCAACGCGGCGGCCCTCTTCACCGCCACCCTGAATTCCGCCCGCAGGTTCTTCCTCCCGGCGCTGGCCCCGGCCGCATTCTCGGTCTCCGTGATAGCCGTTCTTGCCGCTTTCCATTCCGGGCTGGGCGGCTGGCTGGAACCGCGGGGGAAGATGATACTGGTGGCGGCCGTGGCTTCGGCTTCCGGCCTGCCGCAGGCCCTTGCCCTGCTGCCGCTGCTCCGGCGCGAGGGTTACGGGCTCTCTTTTACCAACCCCTTCAGGGACCTCAAGGCCGCCCCCGCCCTGCTGGCGGCCGCGCCGGCGGCGCTGACGCTGGCCCAGGACCAGGTCTCCCTGCTGATCAACACCCTGTACGCCAGTTTCCTGGAGCCCGGCTCCATCACCGCCATCTACAATTCCGCGCGCCTGGTACAGTTCCCGGTCTCCCTTTTCGCCGCGGCCGCGGCCACGCTGTCCCTGCCGGAACTCGCCGCGCGGTCGGCCGCCGGCGACGCCGAGGGCTTCCGGCGGCGGCTGAAGCCCGCGCTTACGGCTTCCTGGCTTATCATGCTGCCGGCCGCGCTGGGCATAGCGGTAACGGCCCTGCCCGTCTGCAGGGCCCTTTTCGAGCACGGCAAATTCCTGCCGGAGCAGAGCCTGGTCACAGCGCGCGCTCTCTTCTGGCTGGCGCTGGGCCTGCCGGCCTACGGGCTGAACAAGGTGGCGGCCTCCGCCCTTTACGCCATGCGCAGGCAGAAAGCGCCCATGCTGGTGATCTGCGGCCAGCTGGCCCTTAACGCCGCGCTGTGCCTGCCGCTGATGCGGGCGATGGGCGCCGGAGGGCTCATGCTGGCCACCTCCCTGAGCTCCTGGGCCGCGGCCCTTGCTTTCCTTTTCGTGCTCAGACGCGAAGCCGGCTTCAGCCCGAGGTCCATACCGCTTTTCCGGCCTGCTCTGGCCGCGGCCGCCTGCGCCCTGGCCGCGCTGGCTTTGCGCGAAGCCCTGGCCCCCGCCGGCCCGCTGGCGGTGACCGTCACGGCGGTGCCCGCGGCCGTGGCCGTTTATTTCACCGCCCTGAAAGTCCTTAAAGTGGAGGAGAGGAATTTAGTGACCGGGGGGAGGTTCTGACATGGACCTGACGCATCTGCCCGACGGCCCGGGCGTCTACCTGATGCGCGACGCGGCCGGCGCCGTGCTCTACGTGGGAAAGGCCAAGGACCTGCGCAAGCGCGTCGCGCAGTATTTCCGGAAGAACCCCGCCGACACGCGCGGAAAGATACCCAACCTGGTGGCGCTGATACGCCGCATAGATTACATCGCCTCGGCCAGCGAGCGCGAAGCCCTGCTGACCGAGCGCCAGCTCATCCATAACCTGCAGCCCTTCTTCAACGCGATGTGGAAGGACGGCAAGTCCTACCCGTATCTGGAAATCACGCGCGAGGATTTCCCGCGCATGTTCTTCACCCGCAGGAAGTCGAAGGACGGCGGCCTCTACTTCGGCCCTTTTCCGAAAGTGGAGCCGCTGAGAAAGCTGCTGGGCTATCTTTCGAGGATAAAATTCATCAACCTGCGCCTCTGCCGCTGGAACTTCTCCCTGGCCAAGCCCCTCGACGAGCGCAAGATAAAGGCCTGCCTCTACTACCATACCGGGCAGTGCACCGCCCCCTGCGCCGGGAAGATCGGCCGGGCCGGCTACCAGGCGCTGGCCGCGCGGGTGGCGGACTTCCTCAGGGGCGACTATGAAAAGCTCCGCGCCTCCTTCAAGGCCAGGATGGCGCGGGCGGCCGGCAGGCTGGAGTACGAGGAGGCCGCGACATACCGAGACTTCCTCAACGCTTTCACCCACATGGAGGAAAGGGTGCTGATAGGAAAGCTCGAGCCGGATTTCCTGGAAAAAGCCACGGGCCGCACCAGCTCGGTCACCGCCCTCAAAGAGGCCCTGGGGCTGCCGCGCCCGCCGGCCCATATAGAGGCCTTCGACACTTCCAGCCTTTTCGGCAGGCAGGCGGTGGGCTCCTCGGTCTGTTTCGTGAACGGGGAGAAACAGCCGGCGCATTACCGGCATTACAAGATCAAATTCAGGAACCTGCCGGAAGGCTCCGACGATCTCGCGATGATGGAGGAGATAGTGGGCCGGCGCCTGGCGCAGGTCAAGCGCTCGGGGGAGGAGCCGCCGGACCTGCTGCTGATAGACGGCGGGCCGGGCCAGCTCGCGGCGGCCATGAAAGCCCTGGCGGCGGCCGGGCTGAAGCTGCCGGTGATAAGCCTGGCCAAGCGCCTCGAGGAGATCTATTCCCCCCGCCTGGCCCGCCCGCTGCTGCTGGACCGCGCCCACCCCGGCCTGCGCCTGCTGCAGGCGCTGCGCGACGAGGCGCACCGCTTCGGGGTGACATACCACAGGAAGCTGCGCGGCAAAGCCGAACTGGCCGACTGATCGAGGAGGAATGATGACTAAAGAACAGGTCTTATCAAAAATGAAGGCCTACACGCCTTTTCAGCAGTCCGTCTGGCGGGCCTGCATGAGCATACCCGAGGGGCGGACCCGCAGCTACAAGTGGCTGGCGGAGCGGATAGGCAGGCCCGGCGCGGCCAGGGCGGTGGGCTCGGCCCTGGGAAAGAACCCTTTCGCGCCGGTGGTCCCCTGCCACCGGGTCATAAGATCCGACGGGACCCCGGGCGGCTTCTCGGCGCCCGGCGGCGTTAAAGCCAAACTTAAACTCCTCAAAAAAGAAAAAGCCCGGTGATCCGGGCCCTTCTTTTTTAAAATATAAATTTCTTACCCGACCATGTCGCCCAGGGCGAACATGGGCATGAACATGGCGATGACTATGGTGCCCACCACGAAGCCCAGGACGATGATGATGATAGGCTCGATCATCGAGGTAAGGCCTTTCACCGCGGTGTCGACCTCCTGGTCGTAGAAGTCGGCGATCTTGTTGAGCATGTTGTCCAGGCCGCCGGTCTCCTCGCCCACGCTTATCATCTGGATGACCATCGGCGGGAAGATATTCGCCTTCTTCAGCGGGTCCGAGATGCGGCCGCCCTCTTTTATCGAATCGCGGCTGCTGTTGATGGCTTTCTCTATCACCTTGTTGCCCGCCGTTTTCGCCACCGTCTCGAGGCCCTGCAGGATGGGCACGCCGGACTTGATGAGCGTGCCCAGCGTGCGGGTGAACTTGGCGATGGCCACCTTCTTGAGCAGGATGCCGAAAATAGGCAGCTTGAGCGAGATCGCGTCGATCTTCTCCTGGCCCTTCTCCGTCTTCATCCATTTCTTGAACAGCCAGACGCCCAGGCCCAGGGGCGGCAGCACGTAGAGGATCTTCGCGCGCATGAAGTCCGAGATGCCTATGATGATGCGCGTCAGGAAGGGCAGCTCGGCGCCGAAGCTGGCGAAGATGTCCTTGAAGATGGGGATGACGAAGACTATCAGGAAGATGGTGATAATGCCGGCGGCGCTGAAGACCACGGTGGGGTACATCAGCGCGCTCTTCACTTTCGCCCTCAGCGCCTCGGCGCTTTCCAGGAAGCCGGAAAGCCGCTCCAGGATGGTGTCCAGGATGCCGCCCACCTCGCCGGCCTTTATCATGGCCACGTAGAGCTCGGTGAAGGCCTGCGGGTGCTTGCCCATGGCGTCGGCGATGGAGAGGCCGGCCTCGATGTCCGCGCGCAGCGCTCCCACCACGTATTTGAAAGCGGGGCTTTCGGCCTGCGCTTCCAGGATGTTGAGGCCCTGCACGATGGGGACGCCGGCGGAGACCAGCGTGGAGAGCTGGCGGGAGAACATCACCACGTCCTTGTTATCGACCTTGCCTTTTTTCGCCTTCTTGGCGCCGGAGGACGGCTTTATCTCCGTCACGGCCAGCCGCTGTTCGCGCAGGCGGGCCATGGCGGCTTTCTGGTCGGGGGCCTCTACCAGGCCCTCCTTCACCTTGCCGTTCGGTTCCTTTGCTTTATAGGCGAATTGCATCGTTCGTCACGTGGCGGACAGGGTCTTCTGCAGCAGCTTCTTCAGGTCCTCGGGGTCGGAGGAGCGGGTGATGGCTTCCTGGTAGCTGATCTTCTGCTTCTTGTAGAGGTCCACCAGGGACTGGTTCATGGTGACCATGCCGTACTTGCCGCCGGTCTGGATGATGGTGGGGATCTGCTCTATCTTCTGCTCGCGGATCAGGTTGCGCACGGCGGAATTGGCGATCAGCACTTCGCAGGCCAGGGTGCGGCCCGTGCCGCTGGCCATGGGCAGCAGCTGCTGCGCGAACACGCCCTGCAGCACGAAGGAGAGCTGCACGCGGATCTGCTCCTGCTGGTGCGGCGGGAAAACGTCGATGATGCGGTTAATGGTCTGGGAGGCGTCCGAGGTGTGCAGGGTGGCGAACACCAGGTGGCCCGTCTCGGCGATGTTCAGGGCCGCGCCTATGGTCTCCAGGTCGCGGAGCTCGCCGATGAGGATGACGTCCGGGTCCTGCCGCAGCACGTGGCGCAGGGCCGCGCCGAAGGTCTCGGTGTCGGCGCCCACTTCGCGCTGGTTCACGATGCTCTTCTTGTGGGTGTGCACGTACTCTATCGGGTCCTCGACGGTGATG
>JACQPH010000071.1 GCA_016207645.1 Elusimicrobiota bacterium | reverse complement strand
GTTCTACCTCCACTCCCGCCTGCTGGAGCGCGCCTGCAAGATGAACGACAAGAATAAAGGCGGCTCGCTGACGGCGCTGCCCATCATCGAGACCCAGGCCAGCGACGTCACGGCCTACATCCCGACCAACGTCATCTCCATCACCGACGGCCAGATCTACCTGGAATCCAGCCTGTTCCACTCCGGCATCAAGCCCGCAGTGAACGTCGGCATCACGGACTCCCGCGTGGGCGGCTCGGCCCAGATCAAGGCCATGCGCCAGGTGGCCGGCAAGCTGCGCCTGGACCTGGCCCAGTACAACGAGCTCGCGGCCTTCGCGCAGTTCGGCTCGGACCTGGACAAGGCCAGCATGGACATGTTGAAACGCGGCCAGCGCATGGTGGAACTCCTCAAGCAGGACCAGTACACGCCCATGCCGGTGCAGGAACAGGTGGTCGTCCTGTTCGCCGGCACCCGCGGCTACCTGGACGATATAGCGCTCGAGAAGGTCCGCGCTTTCGAGGCCGGCCTGGTGAAGTTCCTGCGCTCCTCCTACGCCAACCTGCTCAAGGATATCATCGACAAGAAGCAGCTGGACGCCGACCTGGAGAAGCGCCTCGGCGACGCGATAACCGACTTCAAAGGCAGATTCGCTTAAGGCAATGAAAAGATATCTCGTCACCGGCGGAGCGGGCTTCATAGGCTCCAACCTGGCTTTCGCGCTCGAAGGAGAGCGGAAGGCCGGGGTCACGGTGCTGGATAATTTCTCCTCCGGCAATTACAAGAACCTGATAGGCTTCACGGGCGACATAGTCGCCGGCGACGCGCAGGACCGCGGCTGGCACGACAAGGTCGGCCCGGTGGACGCCGTCTTCCACGAGGCCGCCGTCACCGACACCACCGTCCACGACCAGCGCCGGATGATGGAGAACAACGTGGACGGCTTGCGCAGCGTGCTGGACTACGCGCTGAAGTTCGGAGTGAAGCGGGTGGTCTACGCCTCCTCCGCCGGGGTCTACGGCAACGGAAAGTGCCCGATGCACGAGGGGCAGAGCCCCGCCCCCGAGAACGTCTACGGCTTCTCCAAGGCGATCATGGACAACGTCGCGCGCGAGTTCGCCGCCGCGCATAAAGAGCTTACTCTGGTGGGGCTGCGCTATTTCAACGTGTACGGGCCGCGCGAGTATTACAAAGGCCACGCCGCCAGCATGATGTTCCAGCTTTACCGCCAGATGAAGGCGGGCAAGCGCCCCCGCATCTTCAAGTACGGCGAGCAGGTGCGCGATTTCGTCTACGTCAAGGACATAGTGCGCGGCAACCTGAACGCGCTGGACGCGGAAAAGTCCTGCGTCTGCAACCTCGGCAGCGGCCGGCCCGGCAATTTCAACGAAGTGGTGGAGGCCCTGAACAAGGCCCTGAAGCTCGACCTGGCGGCCGACTACTTCGACAACCCCTACGCTTTCTACCAGAACAGGACGCAGGCCGACCTGCGCCAGGCCAGGGCCCGCCTGAACTACCGGCCCGAATGGAGCCTGGAGGACGGTATAGCGGACTACGTGAAAATTTTGGAGAAGGAGACAGGATTAAGGATTAAGGATTAAGACTTACCGCTTAAAATATGGCCTCTTTACGCGATATCAAGAAGAACATCTCCTCGGTCAAGAGCATCAAGCAGATCACCTACGCCATGAAGATGGTGGCCGCGGCGCGCATCAAGCGCGCCCAGAACGCCATCCTGTCCTCCCGGCCTTTCGCGGTGGAGATGGACCGCCTGATAGGGGACCTCTATAACGAGCTCGGGGACGAGGGCCTGTCCGGCACCGGGGTCGGCGAGCTTTTCGAGGAGCGCCACCCCGGAGGCACGCTGGTGCTGCTGCTGGTCACCGCCGATAAAGGGCTCTGCGGCTCGTTCAACACCAATTTGCTCAAGGCCGCCGCCGCCTGGCTGAAAGAGAACCGCGGCAGGAAGATCTGCGCCGTGGTCGTGGGCCGCAAGGGGCGCGATTTCCTGCACCGCCTGAAGGGCCTGGACCTGGAGCTGGCCCACGAGATGGTCGGCATTTTCCCGAAGGCCGGTTATGTCCACGCGCAGCTGCTTTCCGACGCCATCCTGAAGCTTTACCGGGAGCGCCCCGTGGAGAGCGTGACCTTCATCTACAACGAATTCAAGTCCATGCTGACGCAGCGCATCGCGACCGGGCGGCTGCTGCCCCTGAAGCGCAGCATCATGGGGGAAAGCCGGGACGACGGGAAGCGGACCAGCGACTATTTCTCCTTCGAGCCGCACAAGGCCGAACTGCTCGGCGGGCTGATCCCGCGCCATATCGGCGCGCAGCTCTACCGGACCCTGCTGGAGTCCCAGGCGGCCGAGCTGGCGGCGCGCATGAACGCGATGGAGTCCGCCTCCAAGAACGCCACGGAGCTTATCGACGGCCTCACTTTGAAGATGAACAAGACGCGGCAGGCGATGATCACCACCGAGCTGAACGAGATAGTCAGCGGCTCGGAAGCGCTCGGCGGGTAGTTCTTCGTTCGCATGATCCGCAGTTCGATCATTTATGGAGCAAAGTAACTTAGGTAGTGGAGGGTTGGCCGGGGTTTTGTTTCGCGAACCCCTTGCGGAAGGGGGGGCCCCGCCCGGCGGGGGGAAACCGACGCAAGGGTTTCC